>JAABRT010000071.1 GCA_011390805.1 Gemmatimonas sp.
CTTGCCGCCTGCGCCGGCTCCACATCGCAGCTCTCCGACAGCTCTGAGAGCTCGGACAGTGCGTTGCAGCGCGAATGGCTGGCCGGTGACCATCACATTCACAGCGAATACAGCGCGGCGTACACGATTGCCGACTCGGTGAACAACGGCGTACCCACACCAGTGTTGGGCGCTGATGGCCGGTACGCGATTTCGCTCAACGCAGAAAAGGCGCGTGAGCACGGTCTGCGCTGGATGGTGTCCACCGATCACGGCGGTCCCAATCATTCGAAGTTGAACTACGAAGAAGCGTATCCAAGTCTTGTACAGTCACGCGAAAGTGTGCCTGAAGTCATTCAGTTTTATGGCATGGAGTTCGACACACCGGGCGCGGATCACAGCAGCATGATCATGCCGCACTCGCACCTTGAACGTGAAACGCTGCGCGATATCGAATCGCGTTTCTCCAAGCGTGACGCGTATCCACGTGATCCCGGGCGCGATACCGAGCCGAAGATGCTGGAAGCGTTGACGTACATGCGCGATGTGGAGACGCCACCGGTGGTGATTGCCAATCACCCGTCGCGCTCCGCGTCAGCGGTTGGTCAATACGGGCTGGATCGTCCGGCCGAGCTGCGCGATTGGAATGACACCGCGCCCAATGTCGCGGTCGGTATGGAGGGTGCGCCCGGACATCAAGCCAGCGCGATCAATCCGGACAGCAGCATTGACAGCACGGGCGCGCGCGGCGGCTACCGCAACTCACCCACGCTCGGCGGCTTCGATCAGATGACCGCGATTCTCGGCGGCTTCTGGGATTCCATGCTCGGCGAAGGACGCCGCTGGTGGATTACCTCAACGTCAGATTCGCATCGCAACTGGCGTGAGGGCGGCAGCGACTTCTGGCCCGGCGAGTATTCCAAGACGTACGTGCAAGCGCGCCGCACACACGCTGACATTCTTGACGGCATTCGCAATGGTCGCGTGTTCGTGACCACTGGCGATCTGGTATCTCAGGTGGATGTGACTGCGTCGGTTGTTGATGATGCAAATCGTAAAGCGAGCATCGGCGGCAAACTGCTGGTCCCTGACGGTCGGGATGTCCTGGTCACAATCCGTGTACGCGATCCAGCCGGAACAAACCATCATGGTGATTCACCGACTGTCTCACGCGTTGACCTGATCATGGGTGATGTAGTGGGACGCAGCGCCGATCGCTCGCTCGATCGCAATCCCACCACGCGTGTGGTGCAGCGTTTTACAGCCAGCGATTGGACGCGTGAAGGCGAGATGCTCAGCATGTCGTACACGCTGCGCAACGTGCAGAAAACGAGTTACATCCGCGTGCGTGGTACCAATGGCAGTGAACTCGAGCCGCTGCCCGATCCGCGCGGTGAAGATCCGTGGACGGATTTGTGGTTTTATGCGAATCCGGTTTTTATCGAGGTGCAGTGAAGTCGCGCCATCGTGTAGTTGGTGACAGCAGACTTGCAGCACTTCGAGATGCGTAAACACCGTTGCCTGCATGGTGATGTACGTCTCTTGACGCCACCATATCCTAACTTTAGGGTGAAATAACGACACCTTGCTCGCGGTGAGCCTCACTCCCCTCCCACTGCGGCACGACTCCTGGTTGCGCGGATGGTTGCCGCAGACGCGTGAAGCACTGCACAAAGTGAGGACTCGCCGTGAACTGTTCTGTTGCAAGCACTTCCTTGGAGGCGAACCGGCACATCCTTATTGGCGCCTACAATGCACCGATGAATGTGGGATGTATTGGATATCCGACGATTGCGAACGATGGAGTGGTTACGTGGCAGTCTTCGGCGTATCCAGGCGGGAACGTGACAACGATGCCCGCTTCGTTGTTTGGGAACATTACGCACATGCGGCAGACGTCGAACCTAGACGTCAAGAACAGAGTGTCGGAAATCATGCGAGAACAGATGGGCGTGTTGGAGCGCGTGCCGCCGCTTTCACTCACAATCGGTGGTGGCACGGAAGGTGGATATGGTACCGTTTGCACCTTTCAGGCGCTTGTAGGTGGTGGACGGCCTCCGTTTTCTTTCCAGTGGTTTGTTGATGGCAGTTTGGTCGGCACGGGGGCCAGCTACATTCACACGTTCACCGGTGCCGCCACCCTGAACCTGTTTGTCACCGATGCGGATGGCAGCTCGGCCAGTACTCAGGCCGCGCTCACGGTCGATCCGATTGGGTTTGGCACGTGTTGAACTCAGCGCTACGGCGAGCCCCCGTGCTGTGCGCGCTCTGCGTACTTGCCACAGCCTGCGACATCCTCGCCCCCGGCACTCAGCCGCGTGGCTTGCTGTGGGAGGTATCGGAACACGTAACGGTGCAACCGGTGACCACCGATGCACTGGTGATCGCCGCGATCATCGGTGGGCAGGTCAAGGCGTTTGATAAGCGTGATGGCTCGGTTCGTTGGGTGCGCAATCTGCAAATCACCAGCCGAGCACGCAGTCTGGTACGGTTTGAGGATCTGGTAATCGTGCCAGCCCGTGACCTGATCGCGCTTGATGCCGCGACCGGTGCAGAGCGCTGGCGCTACTCGGGGTCGGACCGTCAGGCTGGTGTACTAACGCCGGTGTTGGCCGGTGATACCCTGTTTGCTGGTGGCTATAGCAGCGGGGAGGCGGTCGCGCTCAATGCCCGGACCGGCGAGCTGTACTGGTCAGTAATGCTCGGCAACACAATCCATCGTCCCACCGTGACTTCAGCAAAGGTGGTGTTTCCGCGACGAAGTGGGGCATTCGATGGTGCGGGAGCGGTGATTGCGCTCGATCGCGCCAGCGGCGAGGAGCAATGGCGCTTTGCTATGCCGGACGCCGAAGGCTTCCCAGGCGGACCGGCAACCGGCGGACTGTCCATAGGGGATCGGGTGATTGTCGGCTCCAGAACAGCGGTAGTGTACGCGCTTAGTGAAAGTGATGGTACGCTGCTTTGGGAGTACGACACCGGGGCAACCAATCAACCGATTGGCACGCGGCTGCTGAACGTCAACGGCAGCGCCGTTTTTCAGCGGCTAGATGGCCACCTCGAAGCGCTCAACCCGCTTGATGGCTCCCGCGTCTGGCAGTCTCAGGTTGGCGAGTCTGCATTCGAGGATTTTCACTACTGTGCACCGTATCTCTGTCGCGCGGAAGGGCAGGTGTATGTCGTGAATGGTGTTGGCGAGGTCGTCTGGCAGGATGGCGGGGGCGGCCCGGATTTCGTATTCCTGTCTAACGTAGAGGTAGACACTGACGGCATCATGTACGGCGGTATTGTGCGTGGACTCAACAAGACCAGAGTGATTGCCTTCCGGCCTGGAGTTCTTGTAGGTCCCACTACGCTATCGCCGACGGGACCGGTGAGCAGGTAGACACGCTCGGCAGCACTACGTCGCCAGTAGCGGATTCTCCCAACGCAGACCTCTGAAGCGGTGGAAGTCGCCGTCGGCAGAGTGCAGCGTGGCGCCGCGTTCAATGCAGATTGCCGCGAGGTACGCGTCGTTGGTGAGGTTGCCGGCGGTACCCGATTCGCGCAGCAATGCGCTTAGCAGTGCCCAATGCCCCGGCGTCGCGTCAACAACTGTGACCAGCCTATGCGACAGCCAACTGTCTACCACTTCAATCGCCTGTTCCACACGCATCGGCGATGAAAAAATGCGCGAGTTAGTGGCCAAACGCATGAAACCTACGAGCACCATCCACGTCAGACCGACAGGCTCGTCGCCAGTGAAGAGGCGCGTGAGCCACTCACTAGCGCGCTCGTGTTGTGGCATGCTGCTGTTCACAGCGTAGAGCAGCAGATTGATGTCGGGGACGATCACGCTCAGCGCCCCCTTTCCAGTGTTCGCAGTCTCTCCTCATCCTCAAGTTCTCCGGCGAGCTGCAAAGCCTTCACCAGGTTGATGCCTTCGCGCACTTTCCCCATGGCAAATGATGGCGCTGCGTACTGCAT
The DNA here is from genome assembly GCA_011390805.1 of Gemmatimonas sp. Classification (GTDB taxonomy): domain Bacteria; phylum Gemmatimonadota; class Gemmatimonadetes; order Gemmatimonadales; family Gemmatimonadaceae; genus JAABRT01. Next base: position 3,943 of record JAABRT010000071.1, read on the forward strand.
CTCCTCAGCGCGAACAGGAGCGTCAAGGCCACGCAAAATCACCCGGTGAAGCATGGCCCGGAACGAGATGCCCTCTCGATGCGAGTCTTCACGGAGTCGAGCGAGGATAGACTCGTCCAAATCGATAGTAGTGCGCATGAGTGATGCTATAGCATCACGTAGTCGATGTCAACGCATCTCACGTGTGTGCCGCGAGTTCGACCGGAAACGGGCGGAGAGGAAGAGAAACTCGCCGCAAGGTTGCTTATGCGCACGACCGGCAACGAAGTTAGGCCGCATATCCCTCCTGCCCGGTTCGCATGACCAACCCGCTGTTCATTCTCGCCGTGCTGTCCATCGTTGTGGTAGCCTCGGAGCTGCTCGTGCGCCGCACGTTCCTGAGACACGCAGGCACAGCACTGCTCGGCATTCTGCTCACCGCTGTGCTGGCCAACATCGGCGTAATCCCGGCCGGCTCCACCGCCGAGTCGCCGGTGCCGGTATACGACGGCATTTTTGAGTACGTCGCGCCGCTGGCCATTTTCTGGCTCATACTCGGTGTGAATCTGCGGCATGTATTGCGTGCCGGCCTGCCCATGGTGCTGCTGTTTCTGGCCGGGGCCGTGGGTACGGCTATGGGTGCGCTGCTCGCTGTGCGACTGGTGGGCGGCGTTGACGCATTCGGACCTCAGCACTTTGCACTTGCCGGCATGTTCACCGGCACGTACATCGGCGGCAGCATCAACTTCAATGCTGTGGCGCTCGAGTATGATCTGGTGCGTGAGGGCGCACTCTACGCCGGCAGCATTGTAGCCGACAACATCATCACGGCGCTCTGGATGGCGGCCACGCTCATTATGCCGCGTGTTCTCGCGCCGTTGTTTCGCGGAGTCGCAGCGCATCTTCGCACTGACGGCAAAGGACCCCTGCTCGGCATTGAAGAAGACACCGAGGCCGTACATCCAGTGGATCTCGGTGCTGTATTCGCGCTGGGCTTTGGAGCCGTGTACGCCAGCACTGAGTTGGCCGAGTGGGCTACGCAGCTGGGCTTCTCGGTTCCGTTCATGCTCGTGCTGACTGTGATTGCGCTTGCACTGGCGCAAATTCCCGCGGTGTCGCGACTGCGCGGAAGCAAAGTGCTCGGCATGTTCGCGGTCTATCTGTTTCTGAATGTGATTGGCGCGTTCTGCGATTTGCGCGCACTCGCCGGTTTGGGCGCGCTGGGCGTCACATTGCTCACCTTTGCCGGGATCATTGTTCTGGTGCACGGCACGGTGACCGTGTTGGCCGCTCGACTTCTCAAACTCGATCCCGCGCTGGCCGCGGTTGCGTCGCAGGCCAACGTGGGTGGAGGCACCTCGGCTCTCGCGCTGGCTCGCAGCCTGGGACGTGCTGATCTGGTGCTTCCCGCAGTGCTCATCGGGTCGCTCGGCAACGCTGTTGGCAACTTTTTTGCCTTCTGGGTGGCAACCAGCACGCGATGAACTCACCCGCCTCTCCCGCCGCAGACCTTCAAGTCGCTCCGTTGCTGAACCGGTACGCGCAATACATGTTAGCGACACACCCTTATTCCGGGCACGCTCATGAATCGCATTCAGGTGCAGGGATTGCACCACGTCTCGCTGGTCGGGTCTACACGTGCTTCCGCGATTGCCTTCTGGCAGGACGTGCTCGGCATGCCATTCATCTTCGAGCAGCCCAACCTCGGTCGCGCCGCTGAGAGTCACCTCTACTTTGATCCCGGTGACGGCCGACTGATCACCGTTTTCACCGACGAGTCGCGCACCGACGCCGGACGTGATGCGCCGCGTGAAGTCGGGTCGCTTGAGCATATTGCATTCAACGTATCGCGTGCAACGTTTCTGCAAACACCAGATCGTTTACAGAAACTCGGCATAGATTTCGTGCAACGCGATCGCGGATTCATGGATTCCATTTATCTGCGTGATCCGAATGGAATCAAGGTCGAGCTGTCGTGCTACAAGTTTGAAACGCCACTGGGATTCCGCGATGTAGATGTACTCATCGCGGCGCATCGGATACGGGTATCGCGCGGTGATCATCACATCACCGAGGCGCATCTCACCGATGCGATCGAGCAACTGATGGGATCACGGGATCGATTGTCGCCCGATCGTTAAATGACATGGCTGCGAGCGGCCATGTCCTCATGACATCCGCTCGCAGCACGTGCTGCTGCATAACAATCCACATCACATGCGTCACTTCGCGTCCGCCACCATCGCTCCTCTCGCCGGTGTGCTTTTGCTCGCTTGCAGTACGGCAAGTGCGCCCACAACCGAAGACAGCAATCCCACAGTACGTGTTGCCTCATTCAATATTTTTGAGCTCGGCGTTGCCAAGATGGACGAGCGCGATAGCAGCGGTGCACCGTCCAATGAACAGGTGCTCGCCGCGGCGTCAATCATCCGCGAAATCCGCCCCGGGATTCTGTTGCTGAATGAGATTGACGCACTCCCCAGCGACCCTGCGTTGGCGGCACGTCGGTTTGAAGCCGAGTTTCTTGCTGCAGGCGCAGACTCCATACGGTATCCCTACATCTACTCGGCGCGCACCAACACCGGTGATCTGTCGGGCTACGACCTGAACCGCGATGGCGTTGTCGCAACTGCCGCTGATACCGGTACCAGAACGCACGGCGACGACAGCTGGGGCTACGGTACCTACGATGGACAGTACGGCATGGCCATTCTTTCACAATATCCGCTCGACACAGCGGCGATCCGTTCGTTTCGCATGTATCGCTGGAAGGATCTGCCCGACAACAACATCCCGCCCGGTTGGTACAGCGACGAGATCCTCGAACAGTTCAGGCTCTCCAGCAAGACCCACTGGGATGTGCCGGTGATCGTTGGTGATGACACGTTACATCTGTTGGCAAGTCATCCCACGCCCAGTGGATTTGACGGAGACGAAGACCGTAATGGCCGTCGCAACTACGACGAAGTCGGCTTCTGGAAGCACTATCTGAATAACAGCGACGCTATTCGCGATGATCGCGGCGTAGCCGGTGGCATCCCTGCGGAGTCACGATTCGTGATCATGGGCGATCTCAACGCGTCCACCGATCGTGAAGCACCGGCGTTTGCGCCTGCACCTGCGATCATGCAGTTGCTGCAACATGCACGCGTGCAGGATCCATCAATGCTGACGGGAAAATCCACCACGCGTTCGGCAACCGGCAGTCGCATTGATTATGTGCTGCCGTCAAAGAATCTGAGCGTTATTGACGGCGGCGTATTCCGTCCGGATTCACTTACCAATCCGGCCGATGCAGTGCGCGGCGCCGTCGCGTCAGATCACCGTATGGTGTGGGTGGATCTTGCGCTGCCGTTATCCAGCGTGAATCGCTGAACGCTGCCGCAGCACTTCGTACGCTGCAATCGCAACGGATGTCGACAGGTTGAGCGATCGCACGTGCGTTGAGTGCATGGGCATGGTGACAAACTGCGCGCTGTACCTCTCGTGCAGTTCGGCGGGCAGTCCACCCGTTTCGCGCCCAAACACCAGTACCACGCTCTCGTGTGAACCCATGGGAGCGTCCCAGAACTGCCGCGTGGTTTTGGTTGAGAAGAAGTAGGGGGTGCCGAGTGACGGCAGTTGCTGTTCGAATGTTGCCCAGTCCGGCCACACGCGCAGGTCTACGTGCTGCCAGTAGTCCAAACCGGCACGTTTGACTTCACGTTCATTGAGCGAAAAGCCAAGTGGTTCAATGAGATGCAGCGTGGCACCCGCTGCCAGGCAGGTGCGACCGGCGTTGCCGGTGTTCCAGTGTATCTCCGGGTGTACCAGCACAACGTGAATCGACATCTCAACGCGCCCACCACTTGAGCAACCGGCGCCATGACAGGGCGATGCCCGTCCACACCAACACCGCACCACCAGCAGTCACGATGGTGGCAATCAGTTGACCGAACCAGCCAAAGACCTCACCGGTATGTCCAAAGCGCGTCCATGAACGGATACGACGACTGGTGCTCAGTGACGCGTAGTCGCGGGTTTCGACAATCCGTGCATCAGATGCGTTCAGCACCAGCGTCGTGCGTAAATCGGGGCGGTACGTGTTGCCTTCGGCGACTGCCACACTGGTGGTGCTGTCAAAGGCGTCGGGCACGGTGACGGTGATGAGTTGCCAGTCGGGATAGCGGTTCATGGCCGTGTTGGCCAGCTGCTGCAGGCCGGCATCCACCGTGCGCGCCGGCGGCTGATCGCTCTGCTCCGCGTTTTCACCGGATGTGCTGGCGCGCGCGGCCGTTGGAGAATCGCCCGACGGCGCTGTAGCGGCTGCCCGTTCTTCGGGTGAACCCAGCACCCGGTCAAGCCAGCGGTCAGGCCAGTTGTACGAGATAAACACGCCCGATGCGACTACCGCAAACAATGGAATGGCCGACCAGAAGCCGATGGTATTGTGCCAGTTGAAGTCGCGCGCCTTGGGCGACAAGCCGCGGCGGAACCAGAGTATTGAACGCAACGACGACCACGTGAGCCGCTTGGGCCACCACAGCCATACGCCGCTCATGACGAGCAGGAGGAAGCCCAGATTGGCAGCACCCGTGGCGGCCTTCATGCGCGCACGCCACTCACCGCCGCTGTTGCCCACCCAACGATGCCAGCGGCGCAGTCCCGAAAAAAACGCCTGTCCCTTGCGCTCGCTGTTGAACGTCACCGAGTCGCCGCGCCACGGATCCACATTCAGCGCTGCGCGCTCACGATCGCGGAATCGTACGAGCACCGGTTGATCATCACCGCGCCGGATGGCAATGCTGCTCACATCATCACGCAAAATGCCGTTGCGAGCGAGCAGCGTATCGAGAGCAATCCGGTCAACTGATGAGGTGGGCTCAACCGTAGGCCTGCCATCAATCGCGGCGATCATCTGGCGCTCAAAGCCCAGCATCACACCGGTCACCGACATGAGCAGAATGAGCAAACCGGCGACGACGCCAACGGTGAGGTGAGACCAGAACAGGACACGGCGAAGCAGCGAGACCAGAGCGCTCATCGAGAGGCAAAATGTTAAATGAGAACGAGTATCAACAACAGACACGCCCAGTTTAACGGAATCCCGATTGATTCGCTAGGGAATAGCATGCCTCTGCAATATGCGCTGCCCCTTCTCCGGCCGAGGGTCTACATTCGGGGATCTCATCCTCCAACTCCCTCCCTATGCGTCACCGTATCGCTCTCGTTGCCCTCGCCGCCGCTGCACTGCTGAGCTCGGCTGTCTCACCCGAGCCGCTGCTCTCCCAGGCAGCTGCCGCTTCGGCCAACACTCCCAAGGTGCTCACCGCCAGCGACTACTCGCGTTGGCGCACCATCGACCGCGCGCAGATCTCGGCCGATGGCAAGTACGTGGTGTACGGGCTGCGGCATGTGAACACACTGCCCGCTCAGGCCCGGCCGGTGATCAAGCTGCGTGATGTGGCTGCAGCCACGGAAATCGAGATCGACGGCGCATCGCAAGCCAGCTTTTCGCCCGATGGAAAGTGGCTCACCTATCTCGTGGAAGTGCAGCCCGCTCCACGTCGCGCGCGGGACTCGGCGCCCGCTGCTCCCGCGCCGGCCACCGACAGCACGACGCCGCCGGTGATTGGACCTGCGCCCGCACAGCCGGCCAACGGAGGCGCACGTGGCCCGACCACTGTGCAGCGTCGCTGGGAGCTGCGGGAGTTGGCCACCGGCCAAACGCAGCAGTGGAAGGACATTGCATCAGTCAGCTTTTCTCCGTCATCAACCCACCTGTTGCTCACGCGTCGTGCCGCCAACGCCGGCGGTGGTGGTGCCGGCAGTGGCGCGGCAGGGGGCGGTGCAAGCGCAGCCGCCCGCGGCCCCAATGCGCCTCGCGGTCAGGACCACATTCTGCATAACCTCGCCACCGGTCGCTCGCTCTTTCTGGGCGGAGTCGACGAAGCAGCTTTCAATGTCTCCGGACAGCATCTCGCGTACACCGTAGACGCCAGCGCACGCGATGGAAACGGCCTGTTCCTCATCTCATTGGCCGATCACCGCATGGACGCGCTCGACAACGATTCGCTGCGCTACAGCCGGCTTACGTGGAACGACAACGGCTCGGCGATTGCGGTGCTCAAAGGCCGCGAAGTTGAAAAGATGCGCGAACACAGCAACACGCTGCTGGTATTCAGCAATGTGGCCGCGCAGCCAACCCGTGCTGCGCTGTCGATTGAGAGTGCTGCTGATTTTCCCAAGGGCTTTGTCATTACCGAGCGCGCCTCGCTGGACTGGAGTGACGACGGCACATTGGTGTATCTCGGCATCATGCCGCAAACTCCGGCACCCGATACGGCGCGTCGTCGCAGCACCGATTCCATTGCCGACGTTGACGTGTGGCGCACGCAGGACGAGCGCATTCAGTCGCAGCAGATCATGCAAGCCAATCAGGAACGCAATCGTACCTTCCGGCAGGCGTTCGACGTACGTGCGCAGCGCTTCATTGCGCTTGCCGATTCATCAATGCGTGATCTCGAGCTACCTATTACCGGCACCTGGGCAGTGGGTCGTGATCCGCGCAGTTACATCTCCGACTACAAGAGTTCAGCCGCCGATTTTTATCGTGTGAATACACGCACCGGTGAGCGCACACCGCTGCTCACCAATCAGCTGCTCGGTGCAAATGTAGGTGGCATTTCACCCGACGGTCGCTACTTCCTGTACTTCCGGGATGCGCGCTGGCATGCCACGGAGTTGGCCTCCAACACCACCCGTACGCTGGGCGGATCGCGCGCGCCCAGTTTTGTAAATCGGGAGTACGACTACCCTGGTCCACGACCGCCGTACGGTGTGGAAGGCTTCACGCCAGACGGTGAGCAGGTGATCATGCGCACGCGCTACGATCTGTGGGCGATGTCGCTCAACGGCTCGGGTAGCGCGCGCAATATTACAAACGGTACAGGTACGCGCGAGCAGATTGTGTTCCGACAGGTGAGCTTCGCACCGATTGATTCATCACAACGTCGTGCAGCGCGCGTGGCGCGCGAAATCGATTTGAGTAAGCCGGTGACGTTGTCTGCCTACGGCGAGTGGACCAAGAAGTCAGGCTTTTACACGCTCAACAACACACAGCTCACGCCGCTGGTGTTTGAAGACGCGGCGTTCAGCACACCCAACCGTGCGCGTGATGCCGATCGCGTGATTTTCACGCGTCAGACTTTCAGCCAGTTTCCTGATGTGCGTCTGGCCAGCAGTACGCTGCGTGACGCGGAGCGCATCAGCAACGCCAATCCTCATCACAGCGAATACAAGTGGGGAAAGCGCGTGCTGTTTGACTACACCACACGACGCGGTGTGAAGCTGCAGGGCGTGCTGGCGCTACCCGATGATTACAAGGCGGGGCAGAAACTGCCAATGCTCGTCACGTTTTACGAGAAGAACTCGCAAACAATGCATCGCTATCCGACGCCATCGTTTCTGAGTGGCATGGGCGGTATGCCCGTGGAAGCGGTGAGTCGAGGCTACGCTACAATGCTGCCCGATGTGCATTTTCATACCGGCAGCTCACACAGCGACATGCTCGACGCCGTGGAAGCGGCGACGCGCAAAGTCATCAGCATGGGCTACGTCGATCCGGCACGCATTGGTGTGCACGGCCACAGCTACGGTGGCGAAGGTGCGGCGTTCATTGGCACGCAGTCCAAACTCTTTGCGGCCGTTGGAATGGGCGCTGGTGTAACGGATCTGTTCTCCGACTTTTCGCAGAGCTGGGGCTGGAGCTACCAGGTATCGGGAGGCAGTGGTGCCAACGGCAACAACTACTACATGCTCGGCCAGGGACGTTGGGGATTTTCGCCATGGGAGAATCCTGAGCGTTACCGCAGCGAGTCGGCGCTTACGCACGCCAACAAGGTGCAGGTGCCCTTCCTGATCATGCATGGTACTGCCGATCCGACGGTGTCATTTACCGAGGGCATGAACTTCTACAACGCGCTGCGCTTTAACGGGAAAGACGCCGTAATGCTGGCGTATCCGGGCGAAGGACACGGATTGCGCGGATTGGCCAACCGCAAGGATCTCACCACGCGCTACTTCCAGTTCTTTGATCATCATCTGCGTGGAGCGCCCGCGCCCAAGTGGATGACTGACGGCGTGCCCTTTATTGCGAAGGACGCGAATCGCGAACCGAAGTAGCAGCAGCAGTAGCGACCGTAGCAACTGCAGCTTTATCTGCAGTTGCATCTGCAGTTGCTACGGCAGCAGCTGTTGCAGATATGCGCCCGTGGTTAAATGCGCGAGTTACGCCATTCCGACCACGGGCTTGTCCGATACGGGCTTGAGTATCTGCTGCGAGATCAGCACAAGCGACAGCAATACCAGCACGCCCACGCCTTGTGCCTTGACCACGGGCAAACCAAAGCCGTCAATGCCCACCTTGGTAACGAGCGCCCACAGCAGCGGTCCCACGATCGCTGAGAAGCGGCCCACCATCCCGTACAGGCCGTAGAACTCGCCAATACGTGCGGGGGGTGTGAGGCGCAACATGAGCGGGCGGTCGGCACTCCATGTACCGCCGAGTGCGATGCCGGCCATTGATGCTACAAGAAAGAGCGCTTCAACCGGCAGCGTGAACAGTCCGATGCTTGCTGCCAGAATGAAGGTTGCCACCCACAGCCACAGCACGCGGTCGAGCGTGCGCTTGGGTCCAATGCGGTCAACGAGTCGTCCCCACACAAACCCGCCAACTACGGCGAAGCTGATGGCGAAGAGCATGATCAGCAGCGCCCGGCTCTCTCCATCGGTCTCGCTCATACCCGATGCGACCGCGACGTTCACCGTGAACAGCGTCATGATCGCAATCACGGTGTTAATGGCATCTGTATAAAACACCCGTCCCACAAGAAATCTGATCAGTCCGGGATACTCGTTCCCATTGCGCAGCGTGCGAATGGTGTCGGCGGTGGACTCCTTGATCATCTCCAGTCCGAACACCGGACGGGGATTGGGATTCACCCGTTCCTTTACAAACACAAAACATGGAATCGCGAACACAAGAAAGGCGATGGCAATGGCCGTGAACAAAAACGCCTTGTCCTCGGTGCCGAAATACATGCCCATGCCTACCGCGACGTACGATCCCAGATAGCCCACGCCTACACCGATGCCGGATATGCGGCCGCGGTTTTCTTCCGTGCTCACTTCGGGAAGCAGCGCATCGTAGAACTGCAATCCCGCCTGATACGCCGCATTGGCCAGAATGAAGGCCAACACGGTGGGCCAGTAGCTCACACGCGCCAGCAGCATCGTGAGCCCGACGCAGAGCAGCGTACTCACAATCAGAAACGGCATGCGGCGGCGTGCCCGATCGGTCATCGCGCCAAGCAGCGGTGAGATGACAAAAATGATCAGCATCGACACGGCCGTGATGATGCCGTACTCAAAGTCTGCGCGTTCGGCACCGACGGCATCCTTCACCCAGATGGAGAAGTACACCGAGACAATGCCCATTGAAAAAATGGTGTTGGCCAGATCGTAGGTCACCCAGCTGGCAACGGCACGGCGCGGAATCGCGGTTGATGAGGTTGGCATGACGAGCAATGTGCATGGGGAATGCGCGTGGCGCGATGTGCGCGGTCGCATTCGTTGGTCCTGCAAACGGTGTTGTCGTGCGTGGCACCCGGACAACCCTCAAGGTCGGGGAGTGCCAGCGGGGCGCGGCGGGTATGGTATTCCGCCCGTTCCCTTTGGGGTCTAGTTTGCAGCAGCGCCCGCCTTCACTCCTCAGTAAAGCGTTTCCGATGCCTGAATCGTCGCTCAACGCATCCCCCCGTCACGCGTCTGCAGGCGATTCGCTGAGCGAGTTGCCGCTGGCGGCGCTGGTTGTGCTCACTGACGGCCGGATTGTTGAAGCCAACCACGCGGCCACGTTGCTCACCGGCTTTGCCCTGTCCGAACTGCTTGATATGCCGGTGCAGCAACTGTTCGGTCGCGAAACCGACCAGAGCCTTGCTAGCGACCTGGCGGGCAATCTTGCGGGCAACCTGGGATTCGCTGGCGAACTACTGTGCTATCAGAAGTCGGGAGTTCCGTTCTGGAATGACATGGTGGTGATCCCTCAGCGCACGGCTGGAGATAGCCGATCGCTGTTGGTGCTCATGCGTGATGTCACTGCACGACGCACGGCTGCGAGCGCACTTGGTGTCGATGTATCGCATGACCGCATGATCCTGGACCGCATTCAGGCGGCGATTGTGGTGCACAGTGCAACGACGGAAATCCTGTACGCCAATGCGCTGGCCACTGAAATGCTGGGCGTGACCTACGACTCCGTGCTTGGAGTGGGGCATACAGACCCACGATGGAAGTTCTTTGGGGCCGACGAAGAACTGCTCCCGCTCTCCGAGTTTCCGGTGGTCAAAACGCTGGAGACCAAATCAGCGCAGTATGGTCTTGTGGTCGGTGCACGGCGTCTGAATGACCAAGAGTTCCGGTGGGCCATTTGCAACTCCTATCCGGTGCTCGATGAATCGGGTGCGATTCGCGAAGTGGTGGTGTGTTTTGTAGACATCACGGAACTCAAGAACGCACAAAACGCACTGCAAAAATCAGAAGAACGTCTGCGGCTGGTGCTGCAGGGATCGAACGACGCCCCGTGGGATTGGGATCTGGAAAGCAATCAGCTGTACTACAGTCCGCGCTGGTGGTCCATGATCGGCTACGAGCCGGACGAGTTGCCCAATGACAGTTATCTGTGGGCGCGGCTTATGCACCCCGATGACAATACGGTTGTCCTCGAGCGCTTTAACGAATGGCTGCGAAGTGAGACGTCTACGTACGAAATCGAGTTCCGGCTGCGGCACAAAGCCGGCCACTATGTCTCGGTGTTATCACGTGGATTTATCCTGCGTGACGAGCACGGCGTCGCGCTGCGCGTAAGCGGTGCGAACTCGGATATCACCGAGCGGCGTGCACTTGAGGAACGCCTGCGTCAGTCACAAAAGATGGAAGCCATCGGGCAGTTGGCTGGTGGCGTCGCACACGACTTCAATAATCTGCTGGCCGTGATCGTGGGTAATCTGGAGTTGCTGCGTGACGCCGAGCCGGGAAGCAGGAATGCGCGCGATGGACTGGCCGACGCGCTTTCGGCGGCACGACGCGGGGCGGATCTTACCAAGCGTCTGCTTTCGTTCTCACGGCAGCAGCCGTTGCAGTCTTCCGCGGCTGATGTCGCGCAGTTGGTGTCGAACATGGGTTCGGTGATGCGCCGCATCATACCCGAATCAATCGAGATCGTGGTCAACACTCCGCCACAACCGGCGCGCATTCGCATCGATGCCGGGCTGTTTGAGAATGCCCTGCTCAACCTGTGCATCAACGCGCGTGATGCCATGCCTAATGGCGGGACGCTCACGCTGTCAGTTGAACTGCCGCTTCTCAATGATCGTGCGCGCTGCGATGAGCTGGATCTGGCACCTGGTGCCTATGTGTGCGTGGCCGTGTCCGACACGGGAACCGGTATGTCGGCTGAGGTTGTGCGTCGGTCGGTGGAGCCGTTCTTCACCACCAAGCCGGTGGGAAGTGGAACCGGCCTGGGATTGAGCATGGTGTACGCTTTTGTGCGGCAATCGGGCGGCAGCTTGCAGATTCATTCAACACCAGGCTCCGGCTCCAGCGTGCATCTCTACTTTCCGGCTATCGGCGACCCCGGGCTCGATACCAGCGACGGTGCAACGCCTGAGACGCAGGAGGCGGCGCTTGCCAATCAGGAGGTTGTGCTCGTGGTGGAGGATGACGCCAGCGTGCGACGGCTGTGCGTGCGCACGCTGCGCTCACTTGGCTATCAACCACTCGAAGCGGTTAGTGGCCCCGAGGCGTTGCGCGTACTGGAGCAAAGCGCGCACGTGGATCTGGTGCTCACCGATATGGTGATGCCCGAAGGGCTCACCGGAAAGCAGCTGGCCGAACGCGTGCAGCGGCAGTGGCCGCACATGCGCATTCTTTTTATGTCAGGCTACACAGCCAATGTTCTCGATGACAAGACGCTCGAGAGCCACGAGTTGCTCGCCAAGCCGTTTTCGGTAGAGCAGCTGAGTGCAGCTCTGCGGCGTGCCTTCGGCAAGCGTTCCACGCCGCTCACATAGACGCTCTGCGCACGCATTGCAGTGCGCCGTACGCTGGCTTCAGCACGCTTTAATGCACGCTGGCTAGCGTGACAGGCTGGCGTCGAGAAAGCTCTGCGCGTCGGCTTCGCTCATCTGCCGGTAGCCGGGAGTGACATTGTCGAGCTTCCCCGATTTCATCCACGATTCCAGCTCGCCCACCATTTCAAACAGTTGCTCAAAGTCCTGCACAATGAACAGCAGCGGCTGATAGTGATCGATCTCGAAATGCTGATTGATCACCCACTCCAGCTGCAGCGCATGGCGCTGCACCGACGGGTCTTCAATGCTGTGTACCAGCTCACCGTACGAGGAGAGCAGCCCTGAGCCGTAGGCTTTGATTTCGCCGGAACTGCTGCCGCGCATGAGGCCGAACTCAATGGTGAACCAGAAAAAACGCTGCAACGCGTTCTGAATGCTCGTGAGGCGACGCAGTTTTTCCGCCGGATTGCCAGCCCGGCTCACCATTTCAGCGGCCAGATGCGCGCAGGCGCCGAATCGCACCAGCGTCTCAGCAAATGCCGGATCGGTGTGCATGGGCACGTGGCCGGCGATGTCGTGAAAAATGTCGGGTTCAGGCAGGTAATCGAGCGACGAACCGTCACGAATCGTGATGGTGGTAGGAAACTCGCGACGGCTCAGACAATCAAAAAAGTTGAACGCCGGCACGAAGCCACTCACGGCCTTGGCCTTGAAGCCGGTACGTGGAGCCATGAACCGGTTGACATCTTCGAGTCGCGGTACCCGTGCGTCGTCAAAACTGAGTGTGACCAGACCGTCGAGAAAACGCGGATTCGCGTAGCGCTCCCACCGCTCCTGCATGCGGGCATACAGGCGCCGCCAGGTATCGTGGTTTTCCTCGGAGTAGAGCGTATACGGCTGCTCGATGTACATGTCCCCATTTGCCACGGCCTGTTCGATGTACGGCGCCTTCGTCGTGGTGAGGCCCTGGCCGGCGATCAGTTCGGAAGTCTGAGCAGTCATAAGTCAGCAAACGGGTGAAAGCAGCGTTGTGGACCGGATCAGGCCGTCGCTGCGGAGCTTTGCAAATACGAAGTGTAACGCGCTGCGCTCCCGGGCAGTGCCTGTGATGGCACTCTCAGGATCGTCAGGACGAACTTTTGCGCTCTCAGCCATGTAGACTTACAAGCATACAACGCCGTTACAGCCTACCGGTTGCTTGGCCCTGACAAACAACCGTGTTCACTCTTTTCCATCACGTATTGTGTCCCGTGGTTTGACTGTGCTGGTGCAGTATCTGCTGCCCAAACAACTGCTCACAACCTTCGCCGGCGGCTTCGCCCGTCGTGAAGCGGGAGCGCTCACTAGGTGGGTGATCACGCGCTTCGTGCGTCAGTACAACGTGAACATGCGCGAGGCGGCTAATCCTGATGTTTCGTCGTATCGCACCTTCAACGCCTTTTTTACCAGAGAGCTGCGGCCCGATGCGCGACCGCTGTCCGGGGCGGATCTTGTCTCTCCGGTAGACGGCGCGGTGAGTCAGTGCGGCGCGATTGAAGGTGAACAGATTTTTCAGGCCAAAGGGCACAGCTATTCCACGCTGGCGCTGGTGGGTGGTGATGCAGCGCTCGCGGCCCCGTACACAAACGGCGTGTTTGCCACGATTTATCTCTCACCCAAAGACTACCATCGCATTCATATGCCGTGCGACGGCGCACTGCGCCGCATGCTCTACATTCCGGGCGACCTGTTCTCGGTGAATCCGGCTACGGCGCGTGGAATACCGGGCCTGTTCGCGCGCAATGAGCGTGTGGTGTGTGAGTTCACCGGCGCTCACGGACCGTTTGTGATGGTGCTTGTAGGCGCGACGATTG
>JAABRT010000072.1 GCA_011390805.1 Gemmatimonas sp.
CGCTGTCGGTTACCGCTGGCAATGCCTCGTCGCTCAACGATGGTGCCGCTGCTGTTGTTGTCACCAGCGAAGCGTACGCGCTGCAGCACAACCTCACGATTCTCGCGCACATCACCGCCTACGCCACCGGCGCCGGCGATCCGCAGGAGCTGTTTTTTGCTCCCATTACCGCCGTGCAGAATCTGATGGCCAAAGAAGGAACGGCCATCGGCGATTACGATCTCATTGAAGCCAACGAAGCGTTTGCGGCGCAGGCGTTGGCCGATGGTGACGGACTGGGTTGGGATGAGGCAAAGGTGAATGTGCGTGGCGGCGCGATTGCGCTGGGGCATCCAATCGGAGCAAGCGGAGCGCGCGTACTGGTCACGCTGCTTCACGCGCTCATTGACACCCATGGTCGCAAAGGACTGGCCACTCTCTGCCTTGGCGGTGGCGACGCGGTCGCGCTCGCGGTAGAACGGCGCCCCGCGTGAACCCACGGGCGCCACGACTGACCTGGCCCGATCCCGATCGCAAGGTTCGCGATGGGGGCATCTGGTTTGTGGCGTCTTCGGGACAGCTGCGCGCGCCGTGGCGATTATCGGTGTATATGGCGGCGCTGGTGGCCGCCACGCTCATGGCCAACGCATTTGTGTATCCGCTGTTGTCGCTGGCTACCTCATGGATGACCACACCGCCGGCGCTGTATTCGTGGGTGATGCTGATTGCCGTGTGGGCGGCCACGGTGGTGGCGCTCCGTCAGGTGGATGATCGCCCGTGGAGTGATGTGGCGCTTCACGGCGATGCCTGGCGACCCGGGCTTTTGGTGCGAGGCAGCGCGTTGGGTGCGGCGACGATTGTGGCAGTGCTGCTGTTGCTGCTGACCACCGGAGGCGCGCAGCTGGTATGGCTGCAGGACAACAGTGGTTTGGCGCAGTGGAGTGCGGTTGGCTTGCGTGCGTTGCTGCTGCTGGCGCCACATGCGCTGTGGGAAGAACTGATTTTTCGCGGTTATTTGTGGCGCGTGGCCGAGGATGCCGGTGGTAAGCATGTGGCACTGATTGCCACCAGCGTAGCGTTCGGTGCAGTGCACATCACCAACCCCGGTGCCAACGTGCAGTCACTCAGTATTGTGGTGCTGGCCGGTGTGTGTCTCGGGCTGGTTCGCTTGGTGACCAACAGCGTACCGGCGGCGTGGCTGGCCCATCTGGCCTGGAACCTGATCATGGCCGGCGTTGCCCACGCCGCCGTGAGCGGTTTGCCGTTTGAGGCAGTGGGCTGGCGTCTGGACAGCGTCGGTCCCGCCTGGTGGAGCGGCGGTGGCTGGGGACCGGAAGGAGGAGTGGCGTCGTTGCTTGTACTGACAGCGGCGCTGAGTGCATACGCGGTGTACGCGCGTTCATCGCGGCAGCAGGCGCAAGAGTTGCGGCAACCACACGCGTCAGTGCGCGCAACACCAACGAACATTCGATCGCAGTCGGCGACGACGGCGACTTCAGGGAGTGAATAGCATGGCAGACCGGATAGCGGTCATTGGTGCAGGACAGATGGGTAATGGCATTGCACATGTGTTTGCCGCGGGCGGACACGATGTGACGATGATTGATGTCAGCGCTGATGCACTCGAGCGCGGGCGCGCGACGATTGCAAAAAACCTTGACCGTCAGGTCAAAAAAGGTGGCATTGAACAGTCCGCCGCCGATGCTGCGTTGGCGCGCATAACAACCAGCGACAGCTTCGACGCACTGTCTACAGCCGATCTGGTGATCGAAGCCGCCACCGAACGTCGCGACCTCAAGTTCAAGCTGTTTGCTGACGCCGACAAAATCGCTCCACCGCACGCCATCCTGGCGTCGAATACGAGCTCGATTTCCATTACCGAGATCGCCGCCTGCACCAAGCGTCCCGAGCAGGTCATCGGCATGCACTTCATGAATCCGGTGCCGGTGATGCAGCTCGTAGAAGTGATCCGTGGTCTGGCCACGAGCGATTCCACAACCGCGCGGGTGATGGAATCCGCCAGGGCGTTGGGCAAGACACCGGTCGAGGCCAACGACTTCCCGGGTTTTGTGGCCAATCGCATTCTCATGCCGATGATCAACGAAGCGATCTACTGTGTGATGGAAGGCGTGGGTACGCCCGAAGCCATCGACACGGTGATGAAGCTGGGCATGAATCATCCCATGGGTCCACTTACGCTGGCCGACTTTATCGGCTTGGATACCTGCCTGGCCATTATGGATGTGTTGCACGAAGGCCTGGGCGACTCGAAGTACCGCGCGTGCCCGCTGCTGCGTAAGTACGTGGCCGCCGGATGGATGGGTCGCAAGAGCGGACGCGGGTTTTACGACTACCGGACAGCCTGATGGGATTGCTTCATTTTTCCGAACTGCAGCAGGAGATTCAGCGCACCGCACGCGATTTCGCGCAGCGTGAGTTGGCGCCGATCGCGGCCGAACTTGATCGCGAGGCGCGCTTTGATCACGGGCTCGTGAAGCGTTTGTCCGAGCTCGGATTCCTCGGCATGCTCATCCCCGAGCAGTGGGATGGACTGGGGCTTGACGCATCATCGTACCTGCTGGCGCTCGAAGAGCTCGCGGTGGTAGATGCTTCGGCGGCGGTGCTCATGAGTGTACACAACTCGCTGCCTACGCAGATGCTGCTCAACTACGGCAACGATGCGCAGCGTGAAGAGTTCCTCAAGCCCATGGCGCGCGGCGAAATGCTGGGAGCGTTTGCGCTGTCCGAGCCCGATGCCGGCAGTGACGCGGCCAGCCTGCGCGCACAAGCGGTGCGCGACGGTGATGACTATCTGCTCACCGGCACCAAAGCGTGGGTAAGCCACGGTACGCACGCCGATGTGATTCTGTGCATGGCCCGCACCGACACGAGCGATTCACGTGTTGGCGCCAAGGGCATCTCCACGTTTGTTCTGACGCCCGATCTGCCCGGTTTTTCTGTTGGCAAAAAGGAAGACAAGATGGGACTGCGCTCGTCACCCACGGTGCAGATCACGCTCGACAACTGTCGTGTGCCGGCCAGTCGCTTGCTGGGTGAAGAGGGCAAAGGCTTCATGTACGCGCTCGCGTCGCTTGATCACGGCAGACTGGGCATCGCGGCGCAGGCCATCGGCATTGCGCGGGCCGCGCTGGAAGCTGCGGCACGGTACGCGACTGAGCGGCATCAGTTTGGCGAAGCGATTTCAGGTTTTCAGATCATTCAGTTCAAGCTCGCCGATATGGCCACGCGCATTACGGCGGCGCGCACGCTGCTGCACGCAGCGGCAGCAGCGAAAGAGCGTGGAGAACGCATTACGCGGTTCAGTTCCATGGCCAAGCTTTTTGCCTCCGAGACGGCCATGTACGTGACCAACGAGGCCGTGCAGATTCATGGCGGCTACGGCTATGTCACGGAGTATCCGGTCGAGCGCCATTTCCGCGATGCCAAGGTCACCGAGATCTACGAAGGAACCTCGGAGATTCAACGCATCGTGATTGCGCGCGACCTCCTTGCCGCCGTGTCCACTGGGGACATTGACGGCCACCTGACTGATTGATCAACACTCTTCGACACTCCCCCGACACTCCCCATGCACTTCTTTGAACTCATCGCCGAAATGGGCCACGAGCAGGTCGTGATGTGCCACGACAAAGCCAGTGGGTACCGCGGCATTATCGCGATTCATGACACCACGCTCGGGCCGGCTTTGGGCGGTCTGCGTTTCTGGAACTACAAAACAGACGAAGAAGCGTTTGTCGATGCGCTGCGCCTGTCGCGCGGCATGACGTACAAGAACGCCGTAGCCGGCCTCAATCTGGGCGGTGGCAAAGGCGTCATGATTGGCGACAATCGCACCACCAACCGTGAAATGCTCTTTCGTGCGCACGGGCGCTTCGTGGACTCACTCGGCGGGCGCTACATCACCGCAGAGGATGTTGGCGTCAGTGTTGAAGACATGGACTTCGTGCACATGGAAACCAAGCACGTCACCGGTATTGGTTCCAAGTCGGGCGATCCATCAAGCGTGACGGCGCACGGGGTGTTCCGCGCGATTGAAGCGTCGGCCAAGGAACGCTGGGGCAGTGATTCGCTCGAAGGAAAGCGCGTGGCGCTGCAGGGGTGTGGCAACGTCGGCTACCACCTGGCCCGTGAACTCTTTGCGGCCGGTGCCACGCTGGTGGTGACTGACATCGACGAGTTCCGCATCAAGCGTGTGGTGGATGCCACCGGCGCCGATGTGGTTGGCTCCGACGACATCTACTCGGAAAAGGCAGATATCTTCGCACCCTGCGCACTTGGCGGTGTGATAAACGACACCACCATACCGCAGCTGCGGGTTGAGATCGTTGCCGGTGCCGCCAATAATCAGTTGCTGCAGCCGCGGCACGGCGACGAACTGGCCGAGAAGGGCATTCTCTACGCGCCCGATTATGTGGTGAATGCCGGTGGTGTGATCAACGTGTACAGTGAACTCACCGGCTGGACACGGGATCGCGCACTGCGCAAAGCCGATGAAATCTATGACACGGTGCTCAGTGTCTTTGGTCTGGCCAAGCGTGATGGCGTGCCCACCTACCGCGCTGCAGATCTCGTAGCCGAACAGCGTATCGCGGCGGTGCGCTCCATGATGCGGCAGTGGCCGCAATACCCCAACAAGGAGTCCTGAGCGAGCAATCGCCCGGGAAGAGCAATGGCCGAACGCATCCCGATCGCGTCTGATCACGCGGGTTACGAACTCAAGGAACGACTGCGCGCTGCGCTCACGGAAGCCGGTTTTGACGTGAGCGACATCGGCACGCACGGCACGGCCAGCACCGACTATGCCGACTACGCGCATCCGCTGGCGCAGCAGGTGTCGTCGGGCGCAGCGCGTCGCGGCGTGTTGCTGTGCGGAACGGGATTGGGCATGTCGTACGTTGCCAACCGGTATCCGGGTGTGCGCGCGGCCGTTGCGTGGGCACCCGATATCGCGGAACTCGCGCGCAAGCACAACGATGCCAACGTGCTGGTGTTGCCGGCGCGGTTTCTGTCAGACGAAGACGCGATTGCGATTTTGCATCGCTGGCTGGATACCGAGTTTGAAGGGGGGCGACACGAAGGACGGGTTGCCAAAATTGAGCGCGACATTGAACGTGATGACGTCGCGGACCAAGCGTCCGCAGGAGCGTAAGTATGAGCAGCACCGAACTGGAAGCAGTGCACGACGCAACACGTTGGCCGGAGTGGGATCGTTGTCCTCCGGGAGAGGCGTTGCGTTCCACCGACCCGGTGATTGCGTCGCTCATTGATCAGGAAATCACGCGGCAGGGCGAGGGGCTGGAGCTCATTGCCAGCGAAAATTTCGTGTCGCCGGCGGTAATGGAAGCCATGGGCTCGCCGCTCACCAACAAGTACGCCGAAGGATTGCCGGGCAAGCGCTACTACGGTGGATGCGAGGTGGTGGATCAGGTTGAGCAGCTCGCCATTGACCGTGCCAAGCAGCTCTTTGGTGCCGATCATGCGAATGTGCAGCCGCATTCCGGCGCCTCGGCCAACGCGGCGGTCTTTCTCGCGTTCATGAAGCCGGGCGACACGTTTTTGGGCATGGATCTGTCGCAGGGCGGTCATCTCACACACGGTTCGCCGGTCAACTTCTCCGGTTTGCTGTACAATGCGGTGTCGTACGGTGTGACTGGCGACGGGTACATCGATTACGAACAGATGCGTGCGCAGGCCCGCGAACATCGACCGAAGATGATCATTGCCGGCTACAGCGCCTACTCGCGCGTGGTGGACTGGTCGGCGTTTGCCGAGGTGGCGCAGGAAGTCGGCGCGCTGTTCATGGTGGATATGGCGCACTTCGCAGGACTCGCGGCCACCGGCGTGTATCCGTCGCCGGTGCCGTTCGCAGACATTGTGACAAGCACCACACACAAAACGCTGCGCGGGCCGCGTGGCGGCATCATTCTGTGCAAGAGCGAGCACGCCAAGGCGGTCGACAAGTCGGTGTTCCCCGGTATGCAGGGCGGCCCTCTGGAGCATGTGATTGCCGCCAAGGCGGTGGCGTTTCATGAAGCGTTGCAGCCGGCCTTCACGCAGTATTGCGAGCGCGTGATCAGCAACGCGCGCAAACTGGCGGCGGCGCTCGTGAGTCGCGGCTTTGATCTGGTGTCGGGTGGCACGGATAACCACTTGATGCTGGTGGATTTGCGTAATCGCGGACTCACCGGCAAGTTGGCTGAGAAGGCGCTCGACCGCGCCGGCATCACGCTCAACAAGAACACGGTACCCAACGAAACGCAGTCGCCCTTTGTGACGAGCGGCATTCGCATCGGTACGCCGGCGGTCACCACGCGTGGCATGGACGAAGACGCGATGGTGCAGATTGCATCGCTCATTGACCGCGTGCTGCAAGCACCGGAAGACGATGCGGTGATTGCCGAAGTCAAGAGCGACGTGCACGCGTTGGCGTCGCGATTCCCACTGTATCCGATGCCCGCCGAACGCAAGGCATTGTGAGAGGTGGGATGGGGCTGCATCTTGTACCGCAGACGTCCGGCCACGCGACTGCGTGCGTCGCTGGACACGGCCCCTTGTCGTCCGAATCCGGGCTGGAGTTGTCGTGACTGAGTTGGCATTTCGTGAAGGCATCATGGATCAGATCCGTCTGCGTGAGCAGCGGTTCGACGAGCGCGCGTATTTGTTCGTGTTGTCGGCGCTTGAGTTCTGCCAGGGCCGGCTCACGGAGCGGCGGCACATTACCGGTCCTGAGCTCGCGCGTGCCTGCCGTTCGTTGGCGCTGGAGCGCTTTGGTGTGACTGCGCGTCTGGTGCTCGATCACTGGGGCGTGCGCAGTACGCAGGATATCGGCGACATCGTGTTCACGCTCGTCGAGCTGGGTTTGCTGATCAGCCAACCGCAGGATCGTCGCGAAGATTTTCAGGATGTGTACGATTTCGCGCAGTGTTTTGAGCGCGAATATCCATGGAGCGCTGCGCAACTCGTATAGGCGCAGCCACTTTCCACTGTTTACAACTGTGTACTCATGGTCCCGTCTGTTCCGTTGCCGTCATGTGTGAAATGTGGGACTGGTACACTGTTGCCGTTGAGCGATTACGGCCGTGATGGTGCGCCTATCACCTACAAAGCGTGGGTGTGTTCAAACGCCGAGTGCGGATTCAGCGTGCGCATTGACAACGGCGAAATCGGATACGGAAAGCCGGTTGGTGTGTCGCAAAAATAGCGGCGGTTGCTCCGGGGCCACGTGCACGTAACAACGGCCGAGCAATCGGCGGCGCGGGATGCCGCCGCCATTGCCGCGGGCACTGAGGGTTTCGCACTCATGCTCCGGGCAGGCACGCAGGCGGCCGCGCACATCATGCGATTGGCTGGTGCACGGGTGGCTCGCGGCGTAGACGTGTTCGTGGGCAGCGGCAACAATGGTGGCGATGGATACATCGTTGCAGCGCAGCTGGCGCGACTTGGCGTGAACGTACGCGTGGTTGCTGTAAAACCACCGGCAACGCCCGATGCACTGCGTGCCGCGGAGCTCGCAAAGCGGTGGGTGCCGCATGTTGATGAGTTACACGGCTGGCAGGCGGTGCAATCGTCGCCGCAGCAACACGCCAATACCACCGCGCACACGCATCACGCTGACACAAACGCGCGTAGCCATCACGCTGATACCGCCGCGCACGACCAACAGAACACGTCAGTGCGTGGTGTGATCGTTGACGCCTTGCTCGGCACCGGTGCACATGGCCCGCTGCGTAATGCCGTGCGAGATGCAGCAGTGAGTATCAACGCGGCCGGGCAACACGGATCACTGGTGGTCGCACTCGACCTGCCGACCGGTGTGAACGCGACCACCGGCGAGTGCGCACACGGTCATGTCAGTGCCAACGCCACGATCATGTTTGGTACCATGCGTCTTGGTGCGCTTTCGGCGCGCCACGCCTGCGGCGACATCAGCGTGGTGGATATCGGGCTCGGTGAGCACGGCGAGTTGCCCGATGGTGCCGCACAGTTCGCATCGCGCGAGAGCCTGCGTGCAGCGCTGCCATCAATCGCGTGGGACGCGCACAAAGGCACGCGCGGACGTACGCTGGTTGTTGGTGGCACTGATGGCATGGCGGGCGCGGTGCAGCTGGCCTGTTCCGGCGCATTGGCCAGCGGGGCCGGACTCGTTCGCGCCAGCGTGGCACCGGCGAGTGTGCAGCCCGTTCAAGGGCTCAACCCGGCGGTTGTGTGCAGCGCCTGGCCGGAGCTGGCGCACCGCAGCAATACCGGTACGAAGCTCGCATTTGATGAGGCGCTCGATGAGCCGTTGAACGGCCCAGCGGTAAACGAATTAGCGACATCGCGGCAGCGACTCACTGATGCCGAACATCTTGGTGAAAGCGGCTCGCTGCAACACGACGTGCGCAGCTGGGCGCACGTTGTGGTAGTCGGTCCGGGACTCGGTCGAGATCAAAACGCTGCGTTGCTGCTGCACCATGTGCTCGAGTGCGCCGCTCACAGTGATGCGGCGCTCGTGCTGGATGCCGACGCACTCACGGTACTCGCGCGCTACGGCATGGTGTCTGCGCTGCAACAGTGTGCGGGACAGCGTGAGGTTGTGATCACACCGCATCTCGGGGAGTTCCGCACGCTGGCTGCGGCGCTCAACATCCCGGAGCCTGACGGTTCTACACACGATCGAATGCGGGCTGCGCGCGCCATGGCCGGTGCGCTGCAATGCACCGTGTTGCTCAAAGGCACACCCAACATCTGCACGGGTTCGTCAGGAGACGCGTGGTTGATATCCCGCGGCTCCAACGCGCTGGCCACCGGCGGGACCGGTGATGTGCTTTCGGGCGTAGTCGCAGCGCTGCTTGCATCGGCGCGCGCGACGGGCGGTGATGGAGCTCGTGACAAGAGCGGCAACAGCGCAGCATTGGTAGCCGTGGCCGCGTGGGTGCACGGCGTAGCGGGCGAGATGCTCTCAGCGCGCGGCAATACGGTCGCCGATGTAGTGCGCGCACTTCCGGCGGCGTGGTCAGCGTTCACTGCGGCGCAACCATTACCACCGGGCGTGCTTGCACAGCTGCCGAGCGTTTCCGAAGAGGAGCCGTGCAATACTGCAACGTTGCCGTCCACTCCCGCACAGCGGTTCACGAGTCCTGCACAGTTGCCGTCCACTCCCGCACACGATGTCCGGTAGTTGGTGCACATCGCTGCTGCTGGCGGTCATCGGTAGCCTGCACCTCATGGCCTGCGCACCACGCGCGGGCAGCAGCGCGCAGGCCGGTATGGGC
The DNA here is from genome assembly GCA_011390805.1 of Gemmatimonas sp. Taxonomy (GTDB): domain Bacteria; phylum Gemmatimonadota; class Gemmatimonadetes; order Gemmatimonadales; family Gemmatimonadaceae; genus JAABRT01. The sequence continues at coordinate 9,255 of JAABRT010000072.1, forward strand.
ATTGCAACGCCCTCGCAGTTTGCACGTGATCGCCTCGTCATCCGTGAGCACACCGACATTGTGGCTGTCGCGGCCACTCAGCGATCGGTGTTCGCCGTTTCAACGCGCGGATTGATCGTCTACGACCGCATCTTTCAACGGTGGCGCGCACCCGATGCACGTCTCGATGAAGATCTGCGAGCCGCGGGCGTCATGGACACGCGTATTCGTGCCATCGCTGCTGATCCGGTGGAAGATGCCGTCTGGCTGGCCGTGCCCGGCGCGGTGGTGGTTTATCGGGTGGCTGCGCAACAGGTGCAGCGCTTCGCGGTTGCCGGACAGCCCGATGTCATTCGCTTTGCACGCGGCAACAGCGCCGACGCCTACGTCCGTACGGGCAATCAATGGCTGCGCATTTCTCGCGCCGGCTTTGTCACACCGGTGACGGGTGGTGTGGGCAACGTTGCGTTTGTGCCCGCTCCACAACTGCCCGATGTGTATCAGCGCTATCCGGCACTGCGCGGCCAACTGCCGTTGTTGCTGCGCGATGCCAACGACCGCGCGCCGCAAGGCGTCTTCCCACGAATTGCGGCCGCAACCTTTTCGTTTGAACAGCCGAGCGAACTGTTCGTGGGCACGATTGGCGATGGCCTCTGGTCATTTAATGCTGACTTCCTCAATGCATCCGCGCTGCGTTATGGACTGCTCGACGAATCGGTAGGTGCACTGGCTGTGGGTGCCGACGGTGTCTGGGCCGCGGGGCAGGGGCAGGGCCTTCGTGGTGGATTGAGTTTTGTTGGCCGTGATGCGCAGCAGTTTGTCTGGCGCTCTACTGACATGGGGTCGTCTCTGCGTGGGCTGTTCGTGCGCGACCTCGTAGTGCGTGGCAGCGAAGCGTGGCTGGCCACCGATCGCGGCGTGCGCGTGCTGCGTTTACGGGACAACGCCAATGTGCGCGAGATTACCACGCTGCACGGTTTGCCGAGCAATGATGTGACGTCGCTGCTGGTGTTGTCCGGCGCCACATGGATTGGAACACGTGCCGGCTTGACCGTTGTTACCGACACCGCGTTGCAATCACTCGATCGCCAACCGGATGCGGGTGCATCCGCGAGTGCCTCCGCGACTGCGACCGCAGAAACCGTTGACATCGCGGCGCTGCGCGGTGTGCCGGTATATGCACTGGCTCGCAGCGGTTCGGTGGTGATCGTTGGCACCGCTCGCGGCGTATTCGCGGTACAGCGCGGCACACCGGCTGCCGCGTCAGCCGTGTCGCCACTTTTTACGGATAGTCGTGTGCTGCAGGGGCCCATTCGAGCCGTCGCGACGAGTGATTCCGTGCTGCTGGTGGTGACCGATGAAGAAGCGTTTGTGCTGCCGTTGCCGGCGCGGATCATCGGTACGGCGGGCCGTGTACCACCTGCCGCAGGAGCTCGAGTGTCACCACCAGCCGATGATGCGGCGCTCTCAGGCAACCTGGCCATCTCCACTGGCGTTGATGTACGCGCGGTGGGGCGCGTGGCAGCCGCGGCGCTCGACGAGCGTTCGGTGTGGGTCGCTGGTGAGCGCGCGGTACTCAGCTGGGGGCGCGACGGCACTGCGCCCAGAGTGCTGCGCAGTGGTCGTGAGATACCGGAGCTGGTTTCTGATGTGTTGCTCGATGGTCCCGTGGTCTGGATCGGGACCCGACATGGCTTGGTGCGCGTGCAACGGGCACGCGATGGGGGATTACCGTGACGGAGTGGGAACGCGGCGATGTTCGGGTGCCGCACATCGCGATGGGAGAGGGTGGAGAGTTCGACACCATACGTTCCCTGCTCTCGCAGTGGGGCACGCTGGCCGCCGGCATTGGTGACGATGCGGCGGTCTTCACGCCTCCTGATGGCGAGCAGTTGGTGTTCAGCACCGACACGAGCCGCGAGGGTGTGCATTTTCTCGCCGGTTGGCTGACACCGGAAGAAGTGGGCGCGAGAGCGGCCGCGGCGGCGTTCAGCGATGTCGCGGCCATGGGCGCCCGCGCGCTGGCCGTGCTGGTGGCGCTCGACGTGCCGGAGTCGTGGCGAGAACAGCTGCCACGCGTGGCTGCGGGAATCGGCCATGTGGTGCACGAAGCTGACGCGCGCATCATAGGCGGCAACATCTCCCGCAGTGACTCCTTTGGGCTCACGCTCACGGTGATTGGTTCAACGCCTGCACCGGTGCGCAGGGTTGGCGCGCGTGAGGGAGACGCGCTGTGGATTACCGGGCGACTGGGTGGACCAGGGCTGGCGCTGGCGCAGTTGCAGCGCGGAGAAGCGCCCGGCAGCGAAGTCCGTACCCGCTTTGCGCGTCCCATGCCGCGTTTGCGCGAGGGCAGCTGGTTGGCGGCAGTGGGCGCTCACGCCATGATCGATATTTCCGATGGGCTGGCCGCCGACGCGGCGCATCTGGCGACCGCTTCGGGTGTCGTGTGCGAGCTGTGGGGCGACGCGATTCCCCGCGTGGCCAACGCGTCGGTGGAAGACGCACTGGCCAGCGGTGAGGAGTACGAACTGCTGGTGGCCACCGCGCCCGATATGGACGCAGACGGCTTTGCCCGTCGCTTTGGTGTGCCGCTCACGCAAATCGGTGTGGTGCGAAGCGTGGTTCCGGGCGAGACGGCGCGGGTGGTGCTCACGCACGGCGATGCCGGCCTGGTGGCCGCACGCGTTGATCTTCCTGCTGGTCATGACCACTTTTCGGAGTGATCCGAACTCTCTACGCTAAACTGGCTACGCTGCTCGCGACCGTTTACTACGGCTCGCGTGTGATCATCGCGCAGCGGATTGGACGCCAGCGCGGGCGCGGCACGATTCTCGACACCGCCCCCCATCGCTGGGCGCGCATGATCGCACGCTCGGCGCGCATGCAGGTAGTCACCCACGGCGCGCAAGCGCTCGACCTCTCGCAACCACATGTGTTTGTGGTCAACCACGTGAGCATCATGGATATTCCAGCGGTGTTGCACGCGGTGCCCGGCAGTGGTTTTGTGGCCAAACGTGAGCTCTCCAGCGTGCCGCTTTTTGGTGCGGCCGCCAGCGCGGTGGGCGTGGTGTTCATTGATCGTGAGAATCGCAAGTCGGCGTTTGCCGCGTACGAAGATGCCGCAGCGACCGTACGTCGCGGTCGGTCGGTGATTGTCTTTCCCGAAGGGACGCGCGGTGACAACTACACGCTGCGCCCGTTCAAAAAGGGCCCGTTTGTTCTGGCCATCCGGTCGGGGGTGCCGATTGTGCCTGTGGTTATTCACGGCACCATTGAAGTCACGCCCAACGGAACGCTCGACGTGACGCCAGGCGTGGTCAACGTTCATCTGCTCGCGCCGATCGCGACTGCCGGGCTCGGCTACGACGATCGCAACGCACTCGCCGATCGCGTGCACGCCAGTATGAGCGACGCCATGTATAGCTTGTACGGTGTGCCACGACCGGTCGCTACGGCTGCAAAGCGCCAGTTGCCATCTACAGCCGACAGCGGCTCGGTTCACCGCGCTGATTCACCACCCGACGCAACCGCGTCTCCTTCGTTTACCTGATCATCCACGTCACTCATGTCCAATATTGTTGCCATCACCGCGCGCGAAATCCTCGACAGCCGCGGCAATCCCACGGTCGAAGCCGAAGTTCATCTCGAAAGCGGTGTGGCCGGACGTGCGTCGGTGCCGAGCGGTGCCAGCACGGGCGAGCGCGAGGCGGTGGAGTTGCGCGACGGCGATAAGGAGCGCTACCTGGGCCGTGGGGTGCAGACAGCAGTGGCCAACATCGTTGACACGATTGGCCCGGCGCTTGAGGACATGGACCCCACGGAACAGGTGATGATTGATCAGGCGCTGCTTGAACTCGACGGCACCGAGAACAAGTCGTCGCTGGGTGCAAACGCCATGCTCGCGGTTTCGCTGGCCACGGCACGCGCTGCGGCGTCGGAGCTGGGGCAGCCGCTCTATCGGTATCTGGGCGGACCGATGGCGCGCACGTTGCCGGTGCCCATGATGAACATCATCAATGGTGGCGCACACGCCAGCAACACGGTGGACTTTCAGGAGTTCATGATTCTTCCCGTTGGCGCCGAAGACTTTGCCGATGCGCTGCGCATGGGCGCAGAGGTGTTTCACGCGCTCAAGAAAGAGCTCATTGAACGCAAGCTGGCCACCGGCGTTGGTGATGAAGGTGGTTTTGCACCCGACCTCGGCAGCGATGAAGACGCGCTGCGCATCATTGTGCAGGCGATTGAGAAGGCCGGCTATCAGCCGGGCACACAAATCGCGCTCGGTCTCGACTGCGCGGCCAGCGAACTGTATCGCGACGGTCAGTATCGCTTTGTGAAGAGCGGCGGTGCAGCGCGTTCGCGCGAGCAGATGGTGGAGCTCTACGCCAAGTGGCTGGAAGAATATCCCATCGTCACCATTGAAGACGGCATGGCGGAAAACGATTGGGAAGGGTGGCAGCAGTTGACCGCGGCAATCGGCGATCGTTGTCAGCTGGTGGGAGACGATGTGTTTTGCACCAACGCGTCAATCCTGGCCAAAGGCATTGAGCAGGAAGTGGCCAATGCCATCCTGATCAAGGTCAACCAGATCGGCACCCTCACCGAAACATTCGAAGCCATCGATCTGGCACGTGCAGCGGGATACAACTCCATCATTTCGCATCGCTCTGGCGAAACGGAAGACACCTTCATTGCCGATCTCGCCGTGGCATCGGGTGTGGGGCAGATCAAGACGGGTGCCCCATCGCGCTCCGATCGCGTGGCCAAGTACAACCAGCTGCTGCGCATTGAAGAGCAGCTCAACGGCACGGCGGAATATCCGGGCGGCGCGATCTTTGGGCTGTAATCACAGCCGGTGTCGCCGCTCGACGGGATCTCCGTCCGTCTGTCCGGCATAAGACGTGGCCACTTCACGTCGCACACCGCGTAGCGGCGCAAGCCCGGCCGCGCGACTCGCGTATCGCGCGGCTGTTGTGTTGGGAATCCTCGCCTTCCTTGCGTTTGCAATCGAGGGCGGGGAATACTCAACGCGTGATCTGCTTTCACGCAAACGCGAAAGTGACAGGTTGGCAGCGGAGGTGCAGCGGCTCGAAGTCAGGCGCAACGCGCTGCTGGCCCAACTGGATTCGGTGGCCAATGATCCTGCAACGCTCGAGCGCATTGCGCGCGAGGAGTTTGGCATGGTGCGCGGTTCACGCGAAATCCTGTATCGCTTTGCCGAAGACTTTGATCAGCAGGCGAGCGATTCCGCACCGTGACGCAATGCGGGTGCTGCGCTGCGGTGCAGTTTGCGCACAGCAAACACGTCGAGGGGTTGACTTGTGACTGCCGCAGACGCAAGTTGAGGGACTGACGCGGGGTGGAGCAGTCTGGTAGCTCGTCGGGCTCATAACCCGAAGGTCGCGGGTTCAAATCCCGCCCCCGCCATTCGAAAAGCGGCCGGTCCTAACGGGCCGGCTGCTTTTCGTTGGTGTTCAGGCTCGTTGCAAAGCTGAATGGTAAATGGCAGGGTAGCTCAGCTGGTTAGAGCGCACGACTCATAATCGTGAGGTCGAGAGTTCGAGTCTCTCTCCTGCTATCGCACAACACACATACGTTCAAATGCCGCGCGATCCTTACGGACCGTGCGGCATTTGTCGTTTGCAGCACCGATGCACTGGTGCACCGATGCTCAAGGCACCGATGCTCAAGGCACCGGTGCTCAAGGCACCGGTGCTCAAGGCACCGGTGCACCAACGAGACCTAACTAGAAGCTGTATTCCATGCCGGCCGTAAAGGCCACGCGTGGCTGCAACCCGCCCGTCATGATGGGAACCAGCGCGTTGAGCACTGACGTGACGCCGCGGGCCGTGGTGTATTTCACACCCACCGATCCCGACACCACATGATCCTTGAAACCGGGAATGTTGGTGGGAATGATGTTCCGCACAAACGGCTGCTGCAGCTGCACAGGTTCGGGCAGCGCGACCTTGTTCTCGCCGATCTGATATTCGGAGAGCAGATCCACCGCGAGTGTCCAGCTCTCGCTGAGCAGTTGATCAAATCCCACAATCGCCACCGCCGCGTTGTTCTGCAGGCTGTCGGTACGAACCAGCATGCCGGCATTCACGTGCGGCGAAAAGTTGCCGAAGCGGCCGGAATACGCACCGAGAATGCGCGCACTGAGCGAACCAGCGCCGCGAAAGTTGTCAGCGTCACCGGTGGGCAGGCGCACATCACCGAAAATGCCAAGATTGGTGTTGTCACTGGAGGACAGATTGGCCTTCACGCGCACCGCCACATCACCAATGCCAAAACTCGAACCGCTTGTTGAACCGGTAGCCGTGAGTGTGGGATTGTTCTGCGTACCGAAGAAGTGCGGCGATGACGTCGTGAACGGCGAGACGGTACCAACGCTGGTGCCATCGAGTGACGACCTTACAATCGGCACCGCGATGCCAACATCGAGCCGGTCCATCAATCCGTAGGTGACAAACGCGGTGGTCACAAACACGTTCAAGTTCAAATCACTGCGCACCTGAATCACATCGTTTTCGAATACGGGATCACCATACACCGGATTCCCCACGTTCTGATGCGAAAAGTTGAAGTTGATCTGATCGAGCGGCAAACCCCGGAAGGTGGCGAAGTTGAGCGCCGTCACGTTGGCGCCAGCCAGTATCTGTCCTTTGCCGAGTGTCTGTCCGCGTTCGGCAAAAATCGGTCCTGACGAAGTTGACGTTCGCACCGGCCGTCCGCCACGAAACGCGAATGTCACGCCGCCCGATGAACTGCTGATCGGCAGGTTCGAAACCGATGAACCAATGGCATCGGCAAAAAAGTTGATCAGCGAGCCGCTGGCCTGTGTAGCCGACGGGGAATAGTGCAGGCCGTGCACGTCGGCGTTCACCTGCAGGCACAACGCCTCACCACAATCCCCGAAGCGGAAGAGATTGTTGATCTGCTGTTTGAGTGTCTGTTCCTGTGCCTGCAGGGGCAGGGCAAAGAGGGCCGCTCCAAGCACAGTCACGCGCAGTACACGTTGCATACAAACCTCGGTGGGGGAGAAGAATCGGGAGGAAGTCATGGATGGGCGCCACCGTTGATCCAGTCGCGGATCAGATTGCGAACGGAAAGCGCAATGGGAGAACCGGCCGTGGGCATGCGGTACGCACCGCTTGTATGGGCCAGTTGGTAGGTGAGGTAGCTGAGCGTGGCGTTACCGGCCACGATGCGGGTGGGATACGTGGAAGCCAGCGGGTAGCCCACACGCCGCACAGTCGGCACACCCACCATGTTGCTGCGGAAGAGCGCCGGCGTGCCGATGTTGGGTGCGATAAACGCGTTGTGACAGCCGCTGCACGATGGGTTGATGGCATTAAACACTCCGCTGTTTACCAGCGAGAGCCCCACGGAGAAGGTCACGTTCACCACGCGCGGACTGTTGTCGGCCACCGCGGATGTGATGTTGATGCGTGCCGTGTACGTACCGAGCGGCAGTGGCGCGCCGCTGCTGCCGGCGTTCACACTCATTGACAACACCGCCGGTGCGGTGCTGTTGTTGAGTGAGGCCGTCAGCCATCCGGTGCGCGGACCGCTCACGTATTCAATCGTTCCACCCAAACCGGTCAGCGACCCGCCGCCAATGTTGGTCACCGTGATCGATGGCAGGCTTGAGGAGCCGTTGCCCTGGCCAGCACTCGCGGAGCGGCTGGTGGCACTGAGCCCGATCGATGGCGCCTGCGTGACCAGCAACGAGACGGCGATCATGCGTGGCGAGTTGCTGGCCACCGACGAAGCCAGCACAACAAATGCGTTGTAGGAGCCCGCAGGCAGTGTGCCGCGTGTGGCCTGCAATCGCAGCGTGGTGGGCGCCGTTGTTGCATCGAGCGTGGCGGTGAGCCAACCGCCGGCCCCTGACGTGTAGTTGACGGTGGCCGTCAGTCCGGTAAGGCTGCCGCCACCACCGTTTGTGATTGCCACCGTTTGCGGCGGGGCACTCGCCACTGCGGTTGACATGTTGAACGAACGCGAGTTGGTGGAGACTTCGATCGTGGGTGCCTGTGCGACGGTGTACGAAATCGGAACGGCAAGTGGCGAGTTCGCCGCAGTGGGTGAAACGATGCGCAACGTCGCGTTGTACGTGCCGGCCGCCAAACCGCTGGCCGAAGGCACCACGCTCACCGTGGCCGGCGCTGTGGTGGTGTTTAACGTTGCCGAAAGCCAACCGCTGCCGTCGGTGTACTCAATGCTCAACGACA
>JAABRT010000073.1:0-16145 GCA_011390805.1 Gemmatimonas sp.
CTAACCCGCGTTCGGCTCTAGTGTGGTGCTCCACAACCGCGTCCCCGTGACATCCCACAGCGCCGCTGTGAGCGCGCGCGTTCCCGGCTCGATATCCAGCGTGCCGTAAAACTGCAGGTTGTCGCTCGGCGGACGGTTAGGAAGTGGCGCCGCGCTCACAAACCGCGCATCGGGTCCGAACGTGCCATCAAGCGCGTTGGGGCCGAACGTGCCCGCGTGCATCGGGCCGGCTACAAACTCCCAGAACGGATCGAACTGTGTAAACGCCGCACGCTCGGGCGCGTAGTGATGCGCCGCAGCGTAGTGCACGTCGGCGGTCACCCACACAACATTGCGCACTTGTGCGACTTGCAGTGCACGCAGCAAACGCGCGATTTCAAGCTCGCGACCAAGTGGCGCTCCATCATGCGCGTTGGCCACCGCTTCGAAGTTGCGTTCACCGTTGCGTTCACCGTCAGCGACAACCAAGCCGATAGGCATGTCACTCGCCACCACTTTCCACACAGCGCGGCTTTGCTTGAGCGATGTCTCAAGCCACGCGAGCTGACTCTCACCCAGCAACGCGGTTTCGCCTGACGACTGTGTTTGTCTGTTGGCCGAGTTGGGGCCACGATAGCTGCGCATGTCCACAACGAAGATTTCTAGCAACGGACCGTACGAAAACGAGCGATATACACGACCGGTGTCGGTCGCATGACCCCGGATGGGCAAAAACTCGAACATCGCCTGCTTCGCACGCTCGGCGAGTACACGGACACGCTTTTCGGTGTAGCGTGCGTCAGACTCAAGTATCAGATCGTGAAACCAGTTGTTCACCACTTCATGATCGTCCCACTGCGCAATCATGGGCACCTGTGTGCCAAAGCGCTGCGCATTGGCGTCGCTCAGATTGTACGCATACTGGCCGCGATATTCATCGAGCGTTTCAGCGACCTTCGACTTGGCTTCGGTCACCACGTTGCGCCACATCGTGCCGTCGGCAAGCCTTACTTCTCGCTCCAGCGGACCATCGGCGTACACGTTGTCGCCCGAGTGAATGAACACATCGGGCTGCGCGCGTGTGAGCGCGTCGTACATGCGAATGCCACCACGCGATTCATCAATGCCCCACCCCTGTCCCACCATATCGCCGCTCCAGGCCACACGTATCGGTCGATCGCCGGTGAGTGGTGCGGTGCGAAACCGACCGGTGACCGGTTCGCTGAACGCACCGGGTGACTCAATGCTTTCGTAGCGCGCACGATAGAAAATGTTTTCGCCAGCCGGCAGCCCGGTGACGTCGAGATGCGTAGTGAACGCGCGCGCCGCATCGGTCGCGGCCGAACGAATGCTGCGCACATTGGTGAAACGATCGGACGTTGACCAATCCACGTGCAAAATGGCCGGCCGGTCGGAGCGGCTCCACAGAAGCGCGCGGTCGGCCAGCGGGTCACCGGTCTGCACGCCACTTGGCATCACAGGACGCAAGCGATCGCTGGTGATGATGGCCGGTGCTCCGTGCGAAGGGAGCCAGCCTCGTGCGCTGAGCAGTGTGGAGGCTGCGGCCGCGAGGGTGCCGCCGATGAAGGCGCGACGTGGAAGAATGAGGTCAGTCATAGCGATCGTATGTCGTTGCACAGCTCTGGAGACACGTTGCACACACCCGTGAACACTTCAGGTTGTAGTGCCTCCCCAATGTACGTGAGTCATTGCAGACTCGCGCTTGCGTGAGCCCTGTTTTCATAAAAACCCGCGTCACCTGGTGAACCGGGCCTACGGCTGGTGCCGTCGCCTTTTCTCCGCAGCCCTGGCTGCAACGGGCTTCCGCTAACGATGGTTTCCAAACATGACTCTACGTCGACCTCACTTGTCGCATGTGGCGAGCCGAGTGTTCGTTGTGCTCGCCCTCACTGTCCTGACCGCATGCGGGGGCGGCGATACGGTCGCGCCTCCCCCTCCTGTTCAGCCAACGGATGCGCTGACGGCGTTAACCGTGAGTCCCGGGAGTCTGTCGCTGGTTGCAGGCAGCACGGACACGATCGCACCCTCACCGTCTACCGGAGGCGCAGGCGTAACGGTGAGTTACGTTTTCACCACCAGCGCTCCGGCAGTCGCTGCGGTGAGCAGCTCAGGGGTTGTTACGGCAGTCGCTCCCGGTACGGCAACCATCACTGTTTCTGCGACGGGCAATGGTGCTGGCTTTACGACAAGTACGCGCCAAGCAACGGTTGCGGTAACCGTTACGGCGCCGCCGCCTGCCTTGATTGCGCTATCGGTGGCACCGGACACCGTCTCGCTGCTTACCGGTGCCAGCGCAGGACTCGTTCCCGCTGCCACCACCTCAGGAGCGGCAGTGACCGTTGCATTCACATACGAAACCAGCGCCGCGGCAGTTGCCACAGTAAGCGAATCAGGCGTTGTCACAGCCGTGAGTCCGGGCTCTGCTACGATCACCGTGACGGGAACGGGTAGCGGCGCCGGCTTCGCCACCACAGAGCAGCAGGCTACGGCGTTGGTAATTGTCTCAGCGCCACCTCCAGCACTGACAGCACTAACGATACGTCCGGACAGTCTTGAATTGCTCATCGGTGCCAATGCCACACTCACACCGTTAGTGACGACAGCCGGAGCCGGGGTATCGGTGCAGTACAACTACATCTCGAGCGCTACCGCGGTGGCCAGTGTAAGCGAGAGCGGCGTAATCACTGCACTCAGTCCCGGCTCCGCCACGATTACCGTGACAGCCACCGGTAGCGGAAGCGGCTTCACCACAACTGAGCGTCAGGCCACAGCACAGCTCATCGTGACGGCACCGCCGCCAGCGATAACGGGGCTCTCGATCAGCACCGACAGCATCGCACTGATACCCGGTGACAGCACCACACTTACTCCCACGACCACGGCAGCCGGCGGAGGTGTCACTGTGGACTTCACGTACTCGTCGAGCGTCAGTGCAATCGCTACGGTCAGTGCTACGGGCGTTGTGAGCGCTGTAAGCCCGGGCTCCGCATCAATCACGGTGACTGCAACCGGCTCCGGGGCAGGCTACAGCACAACCGTGCTTGATGTCACGGTAGCCGTTGTCGTGTCGCCCCCCCCCGCCGTGCTCGGCGTCGGGTTTGCCGATGCGCAGTTTGCACTGATCCCCTCCGGCACGTTCACAATGGGTAGCACCAATGGCACCGCCAATGAGCGGCCCGTGCGCAACGTGACGATCAGCCAACCATTTCTCATGCAAAAAACTGAAGTCACACAGGGTCAGTGGCGGCAGGTGATGCAAGGAACGGGACTCGAGAATCCAAGCTCGTTCTCATTCTGCGGCGACACATGCCCGGTTGAGAGTGTCAGTTGGAATGACGTCCAGACGTTCCTGGTGCGGCTCAATCAGCAGGAACCGGGGAAGCAGTTCCGGCTGCCGACGGAGGCCGAGTGGGAGTATGCGGCGCGAGCTGGCACAACGGGTGACTACGGCGGAAACGGTGTGCTCAGCGACATGGGCTGGTGGTTCGGAAACTCGGGAAGCCGGACCCGACCCGCGGCCCGAAAGCTACCGAACGCCTGGGGGTTGTTTGACATGCACGGCAACGTGTGGGAGTGGGTGAACGACTGGTACCTCAACGGCTATTACGCTGTAGCGCCGAACGTAGACCCTCCCGGACCTGCGTCGGGGTCAAATCGCGTACTTCGCGGCGGTTCGTGGGGTAGCGATGCGGTCTTTACACGCTCGGCCGACCGCGATCACGACTCTCCAACCTTGAGGGGCTTCGGCGTTGGGTTCCGTTTGGCGAGGACACCGTAACGCGGCTTCGTTCGTAACACGCGGTGCACCATCTGTTACGCCGGTGGCGCTTCGTGACACGCTGCGGAGCTTTGGTCGTCTAGTTCACGATGATAGAACTCTCCGCTCTCACGAAGCGCTACGGCAAGTTTACCGCTGTTGACCGCCTCGACCTTGTGGTGCCCGCCGGTGAGCTGTTTGGATTTCTTGGTCCAAACGGCGCCGGAAAGACAACCACCATGCGCATGATCGCCGGCATTCTGCGCCCCAGCAGCGGAACGGTCCGCATTGCGGGCGCCGATTTGCTCACCGATCCGCTGGGTGCCAAACGCTCGTTGGGCTTTATTCCCGACCGGCCGTTCATTTATGAAAAGCTCACGGGCATTGAGTTTTTGCGCTTTGCGGCCGGACTCTACGGCGCACAGGGCAAAGCGGTCGATCACCGCGCGCAGGAGTTCCTGGCGTTGTTTGATCTTGAGCCGTGGCGCGATGAGCTCGTGGAGAGCTACAGCCACGGCATGCGTCAGAAGCTGATCATTGCCAGCGCGTTTGTGCACGAACCGGCGGTGATTGTGGTAGACGAGCCGATGGTGGGACTCGACCCCAAGTCGTCGCGAACGCTTAAAGAGCTGTTCCGTCGCTACACTGACGACGGACATACCGTGATGATGTCCACGCACACGCTCGAAGTGGCCGAGGGTATGTGCGATCGCATTGGCATTATGCAACGTGGGCTGCTTGTGGCCTGCGGTACCATGCATGAGTTGCGCGCAGAAAATGGTGACGACGGACTGGAGGACATCTTCCTGCGTCTAACGGGCGAGAAGGCCACGCGCGATGTCGGCGAGGTGCTGCATGCGTGAGCCGCTGCGTGCGGCAAACGGTGTAGAGGCAGCCGCTGCTACCCGTAGTCGTGCTGCATCGGCTCCTGCGGACATGTTGCATTTGCTTGGACCCAAGTGGCGCATCGCACGTGCACGCGCCAAGTCGGCTGGCGAGGGCAATACATCACGCGCCATCGTGCTCGCACTGCTCGGCAGCGGATTCTTCTTTGCTGCCTTTGCTGTGTCGCGTCGCGTGCTGATGTACTTCAAGAGTGCCGACGATATCGGTGCCATCCTGGCGGCGAAAGTGCTGGCCATGATGTTGCTCGCCTTCTCGTCAATTCTGTTGCTGTCAAACGTTATTGGCGCACTGTCGAGCGGATTTCTGGCGCGCGACCTTGATCAGCTTGCGTCCGCGCCTGTGCGAAGTCGCTCTCTGTACGGCGCGCGACTGGTTGAAACCGGCGTGCACGCCAACTGGATGGTGATGCTGCTGCTGTTGCCGCTGCTATCGGCGTATGGCGTGGTGTATCAGGGCGGCCCGCAGTTTGTGCTCTTTGCGCTGCTGGTATTCGTGCCGTTCTTTGTGATTCCCACAGCGCTCGGTTCGCTCACCACACTGCTGTTAGCCAACGTATTTCCGGCTCGGCGCACGCGTGATATTCTGAGTGTGGTCACGGTACTGGCCATTGCCACCCTGCTAGTGATGTTTCGCATGGCGCGTCCTGAACAGTTGGTAAAGCCTGAGGGCTTTGAAAACTTCATGGACTTTGTGGCGGCCATTGATACGCCGAGTTCACCGTGGCTGCCGAGCGAGTGGGCCAGCGATGCGATCATGAACTTCCTGCGCGGTGGCCCGATCTCCACGGCGCTGCTGCGCTTGTGGGGCGCAGCGATCGGGTTGCTCGCAGCGGGATATGCAGCACATCGCCTGTTGTGGACGCGCGGTTTCAGCGCGGCCCAGGAGGGTGCGGGCAAGCACAAGGCGGTCACAGTGCGTCCGTTCATTGATCGTGTGTTTGCCTGGTTGCCCGCACACAGGCGAGAGCTCGTGCTCAAGGAACTCAAGATCTTTGCGCGCGACACTACGCAGTGGAGTCAGCTTATTCTACTGTTTGTATTGCTCGTGGTGTACGTGGCCAACGTGCGCTATCTGCCGCTCACGGGTGAAGGTGTAACGGTGCTGTTGCGTCAGCTTGTGCCGTTTCTGAATCTCGCCGTGGCTGGTTTTGTACTCGCGTCGATAGCCGGCCGGTTTGTATTTCCTTCTGTGAGTCTTGAAGGACGGGCGCTGTGGCTGTTGCGTTCGAGTCCGCTTGATATGCGTGACTTGTTGTGGGCCAAGTTCTGGGTGGGTGCGGTGCCGTTGTTCGTGCTCGCCATTGTGCTGGTGGTGGCCACCAACCTGTTGCTCGATGTGACGCCGTTTGTGCATGCGGTGTCAACGGCGGCGATTGCATGTCTCGTGTTTCCGCTTACTGCAATGGCACTCTCGTTTGGCACCTTCTATCCGCAATACGACGCGGAGAATGCCGCGCAGATTCCTACGTCATTTGGCGGACTGCTGTTCATGCTCACGGCAATCGTGCTTATTGCATCGGTAGCGTACGGTACCGGACGACCGGCGGCACGCTTCATCATGGCCGATCACTTTGGCTGGGCGTTTGACCCCACTCGATTGCTGCTGCCGTTCGGGTTTGTGATGATTACCTGTGTGGCGTTTACTGTGCTGCCATTGCGAATGGCTGTGCGCAAACTGGAGACGCTGGAACGGGGATGAGTTAGCGGCTCCGCCCTTGTTTGCCGTATGGCCCTGCCTCATCGCTGAGCACTGGTGAAGAAACTCCAAGGGCATCGCTCAGAAACTCGAGTTGCGCGAAAAACGCCTCCGCCGGAACGCGGTGTCCGGAGTCATACCACTGATGCAGCGCCTTGCGCGGTGCCGCAGCGTGAAGTTTCTCCGACGCATGCCGTGGGACCGCTTCGTCGTTCAAACCGTTTTGCAGCAGCAGATACGGCACACGCGAACGACTCAGCCAGAGCTCCGCATCCAACGGGCGCAACGCCCGCACCCAGTGGTCAACCTGTTCCGCTGGCAGACTTGACGGGAAATATTGGTTCCAGGTACCGTCGGCCTCCTGAAAATGCTGTACGTACCCAACGTCGCCCATCGCGAGCACCACTGCACGCAATCGAGGCTCGGTGCCAGCCAGCAGCGCGCCAACGTACGCGCTATGGCTACTGCCCACAAAGCCAATGCGTGATGCGTTCACGTCGCTGCGTGATTGCAGGTAATCAAACACGCGCCGGTAGGACACCACCTGCTGTACGATTTCCGCCGAGTCGCGCGGCGTAAAGGTCATGGGCATCTGCGGATCGCGACGTACAAACGGTGCGTCTACCACCAATACGATGGCGCCTTTACGCGCGAGATAGCGCGCGCGGGGACCATAGTTGGCACCGCTGCCGGGCGCGCCGTGGCCCATGATGATGGCGGGCAAACGCACCGGTTTGCCTCCCGAATTGGTTGGCGCGGGCTCAAAGAGGCGGGCGACAATCGAGTCTGTGGGAGTCGCCCGGAGCAGCACCAACGATTGGCTTACTCCATCCACGATGTCTACCTGTTCAGTCGACACCACGCGAACCCGCGTACGTGAGTAGTCGAACAGATCTCCTGGTGCGCGCTGTGCACTTTGCGAATGCAGTGCAAGCGGTTGCAGCAGCAATGCCTGACACAAGAGCAGCGGGGCAAATCCGGTTATGGTGCCTGTCATTTGCGCTAACGCGTGAGGGTGCGCGACTCGTGGGCGCACGGTTGCGCCGCGCGGCATGTGCAGTTTGGAGAAATGATTCAATGTCAGCATGCGCACACGACGCGACGCTCTTTGCTTCGGTTTCGAGTGTCACGGTTCACGCAATAAGCGGGGACGAGGCGTTCGGCACGCGGTTTTAACGGCGGCGATTGTTTGCATCCGGAATTGAGGCTCGACAGCGCGGGGTGGTGATGCGAAGTTGCGTGCATCGCAGCCTGTGACGGTGCGTCCTTGCTGAAGCCAACCTCGACTTTCCGGAGAACGTGTGCCACCACTCGTCGCGCCAATGCTCACTTCGCACGTCAGTATTCCTGATGTGCCCATGCCGCAGCAATCGGCCATGAAGACGGCGCTCACCGAGCCTGTCGCCAAGGTGATCAACGAGATGCTCAAGAAGGCGATGGTGATGCCGGGCATCACCACGTCGATGGTGGGAATGCCGCCGGGAACCCCCGGGGCACCAGCCGGCGGAGTCACCACGGCTCCGGGGAAGCTCACGTTCTTCCCCGCAACCGTGCAGGAAATTGCGAAGGAAGTGTCTCAGCGCACCAAACCGCTCGGGCTCGATGCCGGACAGGCCAAAGTGCTCGACGGCATGCTGGTGAAGGCGCTCGAACTGGCTCAGGAGGCCATGAAGGACACGATGATGCTGCCGGGCATTCCGGTGGTGATGACCGCGACCGCGGGGCCGGGCAAGCTCTCCTCCCCCGGTGTCAACACGCTGTCGGCGACGCTGCCCGAGGCCCTGCGCAACATGGAACCAACCGCCTGGATTCCCCCCGCGCCAGTGATGGGCCGTATGGGACAGCTTGGCCCCTGCCTGCCCAAGAACCTGTATCAGGTGATCGGCAAGCTGGTCAGCCAGGCGGCGAAGTCCGCAATCGATCAGGCGATGGTGCTGCCCGGGATTCCGGTCAGCATGGGGATAACCGCGGGACAGGGGCGGATCGGGTAGCGCCGGGTGTGCCCACGGTGCAGTGCGCGCCGTGGGCGGTGTTCTGCCGGCCCGGTCCGCTGCTGTCCCTTACGCGGGCTCTGCGGTCGAGACAAATGACGGCGCCGAGTCCGATGCCTCGTCAAGCGCAAGCGGCGGCGCTTCAGGCAGTGAGCTGACCGGAAGCGGCGACTCGTCGACAACGGGACTGTCCGAAACCGGCGCCTCGTCGGACACTGGATTCACGGGAATCGGTGTCTCGTCCACCACTGGCGTGGTCGGAGGTACGGCCACGTCTTCTACGGGCTCCGTCGGCGCTTCGCGTCCCTTGGTGTTGAAGGCAGCCAGCGCCTCCTGTGCGGCGGTCGCGTCACCCAGCCGAACGGCCGCCACCAGGTCCTGGAAGTCCGCCTGTCGATTCCATCGCGAGTTGGAGTGAGCGGGAACCGAAGCCGGTCCGCGGCCAGGTGACTGTTGACGGGTGTAGGCCGGACCACGATCACCCTGCAGCGCGTCGGCCTGCGACTGCGCCGTCTCCATGTCTCCCGCCTCCACTGCAGCCGTAAACGAGCGCAGGCTGCTCTTGAAGGTGTCCTTGGCGGGCGGGGTCGCAGACCCGGCGACGCTGGTGGTCGCGTTCGGCAGCTTCTGTCCACCGCGCGGCGTCTGCTGCACGGGCACGAGACTGCTGGTGGCCGATCGAATGGCGTGTGAAGAGGACATGCACGGAACCCAGGTAGCAGTGTGGCACGGCGCTGGGCCACGTTGGCCCACCGCATGTCGCGCCGTGGTCAGCCGTGAGTCTCGGCGCCAGAGGCGTGAGAGTTGAGCCGGGGCCGTGACGCTGTGTGCGCGAGGCTCGCGTCCGGTTGCCGGTAGAACGCTCAAGGCGCGGCTGAGGTGTGGGCCATGATCGCCGGCCGGGACACACGCCCCCAACTGCCTTGCAGCGCGGGCATAACGTGGGCTTATGCTGCTGACACTCCATGCAATGCGGCCGCAGCGGCCGCTTCAATAACGTGGCTGACAGCAGCAAGCATCCTTATACAGCAGCGCGCCGGACTTAGGGGCGGACGGGGAACGGCGCGGCGACTTTGAGGCCCGTGATGGACTTGCGGATCGCGGTGAAGTCCGCGTCGCGGGTGACGATGGTCCAGCCGAACTCGCGCACCTGGCACGCAAGCAGGACGTCGCTGAGCCGATTGGCAGACGCCGCCGCGCCAACGACGGCTCCAGCGCGTCTCCACGCCGCCGCACTCGGGGGGAGGATGCGGCCGCGCCGATCGAAGGGTGCGAGAAACTGCTGCTCGAGCGCCTCGCGGGCCTTCGGCGTGCGGGCACCTGCGGTGAGCTCGGCGACGACGACGCTCGAGAGCACGGTGGATGGCAACGCCCAGCTGAGGAACGCCTTCAACCGGTCGAGCTCCGCGGGCAGCCGGAGCGCGTCGACGAGGACATTTGTGTCGAGCGTATAGATCACCCGGCGCGGCGCGTTGTGGAGTCGAGCCCGCCGGCGGCGGTGAGGGCATCCAGGCCACGGAACACCTCGGCGCGGAAGACCACGAGATCCAGTGCGGCATCCACGGCGGCCGTCTCGGTCTCGGCGCCGAGCGCTGCCTTGGCGGCGTCCAGCTTGCGCTGGTCGATGAGCATGTTCTTGCGGCGAATCGCGCTGCGCGCTTTAGCCATCGCTGCCTCCCGGAGGGTACGATCGGAAGGTAAAGCTGCATACAGCTCCGAGCAAGCTCTGGTCTGTATGACGTTTGGTTGTGCTGCGGGCACTCAAAAGAATGCGGCGGCGCAGCCGCCGCTTCCATGCCGTGCCCGTCAGTCACCAACCTTCGTTAGCTGGCGGCACGAGTTCTATGGTCGGCGCACGGACGAGCCGTGCCCCGCGTTGTCGCCCCAATGATGGTCGGCACCGAGAAGCTTATACTCGACCACGCGGAAGTCTCCCCAACTTATCGCTCCAGACTCCGAGAACTTCACACTCGGAACCACCAAATAGCGGTGATACTCTCGGTAACTGGCATTGACGAGCCATTGGACAGTGATTTCGTACTGCAACCGCTCAGGGTAAGGCAATATGCTTTCGCTCTTCCGCTGCAGCTCGACTACGCTCTGCACCCAGAGCGTCGGATGCGGCATCCTGGCGAACTGATGCACTGCGCAGGCCATGCTGCCAGCGCCCGTCCAGCCCGGAGGGAGGACCAGGAGTTGTCGAAAGCGCTCGTCGAGTCGCTTGCCGATGCTCGATGAATCACCAACCTGGTCGAGCCGACAACGCGCAATGTGCGTCGAGTCGGCACTGAGATCGCCGCGAAACCGCAGCACAGCATTCAGCGCATCGGCCGGAAGTTCAGCGGTGATCGCCTGCGCACGTGCACTCGAGGACATTGCGACGAACGCAACTGCGATCCAGAAGCTTCGCATCTCGATGATCTTCTCCTTGTAGAGCTAACGAGTATTTGCCTGCGTGCAACTACTGCAGCCAGCGGTTTAGACAGCGTACCTTCGCAGTCTACGGCCTCCGGTGAATGGCGCAAAGATTCACCCAAACCTCGATCACGCTTGCAGTTATGATCGCGTTCGTAGCTCACCGTGCCGTTTTAGACTGCAGCGAATGCAGCCTAAGGCTCACGGGCGCCGAGCATGTACAAATATCCTGCGCTTTTCACGCGTGAGCGTCATCAATTGCCAACGCACCACTTGCCACTGCTTCTCGACGCCCCCCCCCCCGCAGGCGGTCAACGCCGCGGCGGCTTGGTGGGCCGGATCTCGATGCGCGAGGGCAGCGAACGCGAGGGGAACGTGACCAGCTGCATCACCAACTCGGCGATGTCCTCGGGCTGGATCTTCCAGGCGTCCTGCTCGCTCGGGGTGTGATCGTTGAAGTGCGTGGCCACGCTGCCGGGCATGATGTAGTTCACGCGAATGCCATACTGCCGCACGTCGAGCATAAGCGCTTCGCTGAACCCCACCAGCGCGAACTTGGACGCGTTGTACGCAGCGCCGCCGGCGAACGGGTTCTTGCCGGCGAGCGATCCGATGTTGATGATCCAGCTGTCGTCGTGCTTGCGCAGGTGCGGAATGGCCTCGTGGCAACAGTAGAACACGCCGTCCACATTGGTCTGCATGACCTGCTGCCAGTCGTCTGGCGCGAGCTCGCCCATGGGCGCGAACTTGCCCACGCCCGCGTTGTTGACCAGCACGTGCAGCGCGCCAAATCGCTCTAAGGTGTTGGCGATCATGTGCCGCACGTCGTCGTGGCGGCGCACGTCGCAAGCGACGCCGATCACCTCACCGGGGTTGCGTTTGGACAGAGTGCGCGCGGCTTCCTGCACCTCGGCTTCATTGCGCGCCGAGATCATCACGTTGCACCCCGCCGCAGAGAGTGCGTCAGCGATCGCGAAGCCGATTCCCTTGCTGCCACCAGTAACTACGGCGGTTTTGCCCTGCAGGTCTTTGGTCATTTGTCGATGGATAGGGAAATCCGCGAATCAGGACGCGGCACTCTCACGCACGAGATCAGATGCCAGCGACGCAGGCGCGTTTGACTTCGCTACGCCGCCGCCAACTGCCCGCCACAGCCGGTGCAAAAGCGCGCGCCAGGTTGCGTAATCTTCACACCACACGATCCGCACGCGCCCGGCAGGTACGAACCGCACGACGAACAGTACACCGAGTCGCTCTCGGGACGCGGGCCGCAGTTGCCACAGTTGGGACGGCGAGACTGCACTGCACGCACCGCCGCCTCGACGGGGTCTTCACCTTCGGCCAACGCCTCACGCGCAACACTGGTGATTGCTGCATCGTCGCGCTCACGTAGCTCGGCGAGTGCCAGCGCTGTGTACTTGGCCTTGAGTTCTTCGTAATCGCTGTCTGACAGCTTGCCTGTAGCCTGGTCAAACTCGATCTCACGTAACGCTTCAATCGCCAGCCCTTCATCCGGTGAGATGTTGGAGCTTTGCGCAGCGCGCACACCATCACGCGAGTAAGCCGACCGCGGATCTTCGTTTTCGTCAACAGCGCTCAGCAACGGCATCAACACGAAGGTGAGTGCGCCAAGGGCGATGAGCGTGCCGAGGACGAGGGGGAGTGAGCCGTCAGGCATGAGAGAGTCGGTGAGAAGCAGCGGACATCAGTGAAGATCGGAGGCGATCAACGCCAGTCAGCGGGTGTCGTCACGAAGCGCAGCCTGCAGTCGCGCCATTTCGTCGTCGGTGGCCTGCACGCCAATGCGGCCGACTCCGCCGTCTACACGTGCAGCTGTGGCGTTCACTGCGTTTTGCCGCCACGTCCGCACGAGCAACGCGATGGCCAGTGCACCAGTCGCCAGAGCAGCAAAGGGCATAAACCACACCATCAGGCTGAAGCCCGATTTGGCCGGCGACGCCATGATGCGCTGGCCGTACACCTTGTCGAGTTCAAGCAGAATCTCGTCGGCGTTGTAACCGCCATTCACCATGCGTATCACATCACCGTGAATAGCCGGTGAGTTGCTGCACGTGACGTCGGTGGTGCGACAGGTGTAGATGTCGAGCGTGCAGGGACACGGACAGGCCAGCGTGCGCTCCAGCGCAATCACTGCCTCTTCATCGAGCTGCACCACAGGATTGGGTTTGGCCGGTGGACGCACAGGAAGGTAGTAGTTGCCTTCCATGTTTACCGTGCTGCTCACCTGCCCTTGCAACACTCCAGGCGCCATCACCAACGCCGGAACGATCGCGGCACCGCGCCGCAAAAAGGATCGGCGCGAGACCGCGTTCGGCGACGGAAACATGCGTGCAGCGGGGACGATAGACACGGCGTTCGCGATGCTCACGCGCCAACCAGCACTTCTTCGTGCTGCGGCGCCATTTCGGCGGCGTATCCGCGCTCACGACGCTCAGCCTGTGGCCACATCACAATCACACCACCAAACGCCATGATGATGCCACCAATCCATACCCAGATCACCAACGGGTTGAAGTTGATCGTGAGAATGGCCGTGTCGGCGTCAAGCATGCCTGAGAAAAACACGTACACATCCTGCCCGGCCATTTCGAGAATGGCCACTTCGGTGGACGGTTCAAAGGTCGCGTTCTGCGATGCGTCAAAATGCTGACGGCGCTCGGCCACCATGGGAGGCATCGGCTCGCCGTCGCGGTCTACGACAAGGCTGATGGCGGTCACATTGCGGTTTACCGTGTTGTAGCGAGACAGCCCTTCGCTACGGAAATTCCACGTGTGTCCCCACGGATCAACGGCGGCGTATGTATCGCCTTCCTTGAGCTCGACCTGCGCATAGTCTTTCTTGAAAAACTGACCGGCAAACGCGGCAAACATTACCACGACGCCAAAGTGCACCACGTAGCCGCCGTAACGGCGACGGTTGCGCGCGACCAGTCGCACTGACGCCATGGCCAGCCCTTCCTGATACATGCGGCGACGTGCACCAATGCCCTTTACGAATTCCTGCGTGATCGTGGTGGCCACAAATCCTGAGATGCCGTAGAACACGAGCGCATAGAAATGGCGCATGCCCAGCGCCATGAGCACGGCCACAGCAACAAAGCCCATCACCACCGGCATCAGGAACTGTCGCTTGAGGTTGGCCGTCGACGCACGTCGCCATGCGATAAGCGGACCGATACCTGTGAGCGCGAGCAGCAACAATCCCAGCGGCGTGTTCACCGAGTTGAAGAACGGCATGCCCACGGTGATCTTCTCGTCCTGCACCCATTCCGACAAGATCGGAAACAGCGTGCCCCAGAGCGTCGCAAATGCGATGCCCACCAGCACAAGATTGTTGTACAGGAACGCGGCCTCGCGACTCACCATGCTTTCCAGCTCGGCCTTCGCTTCCATGTCTTTAAGACGCGTGGACACGAGCATGGCGGTCAGAATCGTGGCCGCGATCAGGAAGCCAAGGAACCACCAACCGACTTCTGACTGCGCAAATGCGTGCACGCTTTCAATCACACCACTGCGCGTGATGAACGTGCCGAGAATCGAGAGCAGGAATGTGAGCACTACCAGCGTGACGTTCCACTTGCGCAGCATGCCGCGCTTTTCCTGAATCATGATGGAATGCAGGAACGCAGTACCCGTAAGCCACGGCAACAGTGACGAGTTCTCAACGGGATCCCAGGCCCAGTAGCCCGACCAGCCAAGCTCCACGTACGCCCACCACATGCCAAGCACAATGCCAATGGTGAGGAAGAACCACGACAGCAGCGACCAGCGGCGCACCGCAGCAAGCCATTCACCATCAAGCTGACGCGTGATCAATGCACCGATGGCGAACGCAAACGGCACCGCGGTGGCCACATACCCGAAGTAGAGCATGGGCGGATGAATGGCCATGCCGGGATTCTGCAGCTGCGGATTGAGTCCGCGACCATCGGCCGGCACCCAGTCGAGACGCTCAAATGGATTGGCGGCAAACGCCGTCGCGAGCAGGAAGAAGAGCGTGATCAGCCCCATCGTGCCCGTCACCCACGGCATCATTTCGCGCAGCCGTTTGCGGTTGAACAACACCGCCAGTGCGCCATAGCCCGACAGGATCAGCGTCCAGAACAGCATCGATCCCGCTTGCCCTGCCCAGAACGCCGAGAAGGTGTAGACGGATGGCAGATTGCGGCTCGTGTACGACGACACAAAGCGCAACGAGAAGTCGTGCGTGAACAGCGCGTACCACAGGCCGATTGAGGCGACCATGGTAAATGCGAACGTCGCGTACATCGCGCGCTCGCCGCTGAAAACCAGGTCACTGCGGCGCTGATAGCCGCCAGCCCAGGACACCGTGGTCGTCCAGGCAGCCATGAGAATGGCTACCCAGAGCGACAGTTCGCCAACGAGAGTCACGTCAGGTAGGGTGAGCGCCGGGGCTCACGCAGCGGGCTTGGTGCCCGTGGGATAGCTCGGCGATTGTGGATACTTGTCCGGCTCGTTTTCGTAGCGGGACGCACACTTGGCTAGCAGGATGGTGGCCTGAAAGGTGCCGTTGTCATCAAGGCGACCATCTACAACAACATCAACACC
Source organism: Gemmatimonas sp. (assembly GCA_011390805.1). Classification (GTDB taxonomy): domain Bacteria; phylum Gemmatimonadota; class Gemmatimonadetes; order Gemmatimonadales; family Gemmatimonadaceae; genus JAABRT01. The sequence goes on from JAABRT010000073.1 coordinate 15,355, forward strand.
GTCGGTGAACGTGTCTGGGATGACGCCCTTGTACAGCACGTTGTACGTGGTGGTGCTGTCGGCCATCTGAAACTTCACCGATCGACCGTCTGGTGCACGCTCAATAGTGCCCGTTACAACCTTGGCACTGATCTTCACACCCACATCAACAAACGATGGGTCGCGGTCGATCTTGTTGGCGAGTTCGCTGGGCGTAAGAAAATACTGCGCCGTTTCCTGCACGGAGCTGCCCATGAGAACGACCGACGTTCCGATGACCACCAATCCACCGAGGAGAAACTTGCTGCGAGCTTTCACGACACTCCGCCTTGGCAGCGGAGAAACGGCCGCTGCGGTCCGGGATTAGCCGAGCGCACTCGCGCCCCGCTGCACCTGTCAGCGCGCACGATCGCCGCTGACCTGTTCTGTGAACCCCGGAGCAGTGCGCCAGGATCCCAAGAACCTCTGCAACAACATAGCGCACTCCGCACGGCACGTCACGTCCTTATCCGCGCCTGCGCGGTACTGCCCGATTGCTGTCGCGACGCTCAAGCGTGCTCGGCGCCGGCACTGTCCCGCGCCCAGGCCAGCGCAGCCCTTACAGCGCGACGCCATCCCACATGCCCCTGACGTGCGGCGGCGGCACCGTCGCCCGGCACAAACCGGGTAAAGCGTCGCGACGACAAGAACGCGTCGGCATCCTTCCAGACGCCCCCCGCAATGCCCGCCAAACCGGCCGCGCCGAGCGCCGTCGTTTCCACGATATCGGGGCGTTCAACCGGCACGCCCAGCGCCTCGGCCTGAAACTGCAT
>JAABRT010000073.1:16155-16514 GCA_011390805.1 Gemmatimonas sp.
CGCCTCGAGGGCGGATCGTACGAGGTGGGCCGGGGGCGTGCCACGCGTGAGTCCCACGATGGTGCCGCGGGCGTGCGGCGCCCAAGCTGGAGCGCCCAGACCGGTGAGCGCCGGCACGAAGTAGACGCCGTCGGTGCTGGTGACCGAGCGCGCCATCGCCTCCGTTTCTTCGGCTGACTCAATGATTTTCAGACCGTCGCGCAGCCACTGCACCGCCGCGCCGGCCACAAAAATCGAGGCTTCGAGCGCAAACGTGGGATTGCCCTGCGCGTCGCAGGCAATGGTGGTGAGCAGACCGTCACCCGACTGCGGGCGCACCTGCCCCGTATTGAGCAGCAAAAACGCGCCGGTGCCGTAGG
>JAABRT010000074.1 GCA_011390805.1 Gemmatimonas sp.
TGATGTAGAAGCCTGAGCCCTTGAACACGAGGCCGGCGCCGCCGGTGATCATGCGCACGGCATCGCCATCGCCATTGGGCGACGGAATGGTCTCCGGTACTTCGGAGATCTTGAAGAACTTTTCAATGATGGTGCCGTCGGGGCACCGAAACTCGTAAGTCGGCATCGTTTCACTACTTAGGTTGAGTCAAACTACAACCCTGAAACGTACTACAGACGAGGCGGGGGTTCAACTGGGGACAGGTCAGCTGGCTAAACCTCATTCCCACTGGAGAGATGTGTCAGCGCACCGTCGGATATCTTCGCAATGCGCTCAGCTTCTTCCCATCGTGCGTAGAGCGCGCCCAGTTCGCCGGACATCGCGCGGCGTTCGTCGTCTTCGTGCAGCACCATTTCGAGGGCGAGGCGGTGGCGGGCGTGAAACTCGCGAATTACCCAATGGTGGCTTTCGGAGCGCCTTGCGTGTTCGCGTTCAGACAGAATCTGCGTCAAACCGCCCGAGATCTGCTCGCTGCTCATGTAGCTACTGCGATCGGATCGATCGATCGCCGTTTCCACAACGGACACGGCGTCACGCACACCATGTTTGGACGCGCCCTCGAGATTCACACCTACGATGATGCGGCGAAGTGCTTCCTGGGCGGCCTCGCCATAAAGATGCAGTCGCTGTGCGTCGACCAGATCAATTTTCAATCCATCGCGTCGCCCACCGTGGGTCAGTGCCACTTCAAGCTCGCCGTCTTCGTTGAGTCGGCATTGGGTGGCGAGCAGCTGCCTTTGCGTCAGATCGGCAAACTGCCCATTGTCGAGGGCTATCCGCATGTGCCGACGCCATAACTCGTACCGTTGCCAGGCAAGAATGCCAGCCTGACCCGGCAACAAAAGCAGGCTTGAGGACGAGAGCAGGATCACCGGCACAACGACAGCGAGTGTTATCGCTGAGGCACTTATAGTCGATCGAAGCAATCTACGCCTACGCTGCCGAACGACCCGTTCATACCGCCACGCCGCGAACTCCGGCCGCAGCGGCTGACCGATGCGAATCAGATCCGTCCCATCAGGCAACCGCGCCAACGCAATGTTGTCAGTGGACACACGTTTTCTGGTGTCGCGATACGCCCGCTCGCACTCTTCCAATGCTTCCCAGCGCTCTTCAAGCGGCGTGAGATTCCAGCGCTCGCACTTGGGACATACCGCCCAGAGTCGACCGCGGTCAGAGTCAAACGCGAGCCGCTTGCCTACCGGAAAGTGTTCGATGCTTTGATTTGCGCCGAGCGAGCCGTGGCAGAATATGCACGTGGAGAACATGATCCGTTCTACTCGGCCACTTGCCTAGGCCGCTCTGACTGAGCGCCCACGATGCTCTGGTTGACGCTGCTCGCAAGCGATGTCAGTTCACCATCCGAGATTTTCGCGATTCGCTCGGCTTCCTCCCATCGCGCATAAAGCGCACCGAGTTCGCCGGCCATGGCGCGGCGTTCGTCGTCTTCGTGCAGCGTCATTTCGAGGGCGAGGCGGAAGCGTGCGTCCATCCCGCCGAGCAACGTCTCCACAACAGGTTGTCGCCGCTTCTGATGATCATCGTAGAACATGTTCATGTACGCACGTAGCGGGTGCTCCTGCCGCTCGTCGTTATCGCTCGACGTGCGCGTTGATTGCCCAATTGCGGTTTCAACCACTTTGACGGCGGCCTGAACATCGTCGCGCGATCCTCCTTCGTGATTGACACCGACAATCACACGACGCATCGCCGCCTGGGCCACCTCACCTGTGAGTTCGGCGCGTTGCTCTTCAACCAGGGCGTGCCGGAGCCCTCGTCGATGTCCGCCGTACGAGAGTGCCAGCCGTAGCTGATCATCTTCGTCCAGACTCCATTTGGCGGAATGCAACTGCGGTTTCGTGAGTGCTACAAGCTGGCCGTTATCGATTTCGATGCGCATATGACGGCGCCAATACTGCTCGTACCGAAACCAGTAGTTGAAGCCAAGCTGCCCGCCCAGTCCAGTTGCGACGGCACCGATGGTCATCGGAAGTGTGAGCCCCAGGTTGGGGCCGAGTATCACTGGCGCAGTATACGCAATCGAGGCGCCAACAACGAGGGCAACTGATCGATACGTGTTCCATCGGCGCTTTGCGATGACCCGTTCATACCGCCACGCCGCAAACTCCGGTCGCAGCGGCTGACCGATGCGAATCAGATCCGTCCCATCGCGCAGCCGCGCCAATGCGATGTTGTCGGTAGACACACGCTTGCGCGTATCGCGATACGCCCGTTCGCACTCTTCCAATGCTTCCCAGCGCTCTTCAAGCGGCGTGAGATTCCAGCGCTCGCATTTTGGGCACACGGCCCACAGACGTCCGCGCTCGGAATCAAACGCGAGGCGTTTCCCCACCGGGAAATGCTCGATGCTCTGATTGGCGCCGAGCGATGCGTGACAGAAGAGGCAGGTGGAGAACATGTGCAAAGCTACTCGGCGTTCAGCGGCGTCGTAGTCGGAGTGACGTCATCAGCGCCGGTGCTGACAGCGATCAGCTCCGTCAAATCGCGGTCAGCGATCTTTGCAGTTCGCTCGGCTTCCTCCCAGCGCGCATAAAGCGCGCCGAGTTCGCCGGCCATCGCGCGACGTTCGTCTTCCTGATGCAAAGCGATCTCAAGCGCGAGACGCTGCGCGTGCGGGATAGCCAACAGCGGCGAATCTTCGTCGCGAGCGTTGCGAACGCGCGGCATGGTCATGCTGAACAACAGACTCGACGCAGTTGCGCCGTCTTCAATGAGCCGAGTCGCGTCAGTAACTGCACCAGCCTTCGCACCTTCATGATTGACACCGACAATCACGTCGCTGAGCGCTCTATGCGCGTTGTCTCCAGCAAGCGAGTGGCGGGTCTCTTTGGTGGTGAACCTGAGCCAGCGCCGAGGCGACCTTAGCACGACGCGCAAGCTCAGGATTCCGTCGTTGGTGTACGAAGCGGACGTCTCGAAAACATCCTCGGCGCGCATGGGAAGCCGTCCGACATTCGGTACCGTCACATGCGCTACTGGTCGATTGGCCAACTGGCCGATCGCAAATCCGGTCGTCTGCACGGCTGGAAGCAGCAAGGCCCCGGCCGCCGCGTAACCTATGCCCGCATACGAGAGCGCTGGGATCGCCAGAGCGGTCGTCAGCCAGATGGCGTTTGGAACCTTGCGAAACATAATGTTCTTGCGCCGACGCTGTCCCAGTTGCTCTCCATAGCGCCACGCTGCGAACTCCGGCAGCAACGGTCGCCCAATGCGTACCAGGTCTGTGCCGTCGCGCAAGCGAGCCAGTGCAATGTTATCAGTCGATACGCGCGTGGTTGTCCCGCGATACGCGCGCTCGCACTCTTCCAATGCTTCCCAGCGTTCTTCAATCGGGGTGAGATTCCACCTGGTGCACTTGGGGCAGATAGCCCACAAGCGCCCTCGCTCCGGGTCATAGGCCAAGCGCTTCCCAATCGGGAAGTGCTCGATACTCTGGTTGGTACCGAGCGAAGAGTGACAGAAGAGGCAGGTGGAGAACATTGTGCGCGCTACTCGGCGGTGTGCCCAGACCGCGATGATAGAGCACCGTCGGTGCTCTCGTCGATCTTGTTCGCGAGCAGCGTCAGTTCACCGTCCGCGATTTTCGCAATGCGTTCTGCTTCCTCCCATCGCGCGTAGAGTGCCCCGAGTTCACCGGACATGGCGCGGCGTTCGTCGTCTTCATGCACAACCATTTCGAGAGCGAGCCGGTGGCGTTCGAACAGCGCGCTGAGAAGTCCGTTGTGGGGTTCGCGGCGTTCTTCCGGTCGGTGTTCAGCCAGCATGCGCACAAGTGAGTTCAGCTGGTGTTCAGCTGCGACAGCTGAACTGGGCGTTCGATGCGCTGAGCTGTCCGTTGCCGCATCGATTACGTGCAACGCGTCGCTGACGTCGCTCCGTGAGGCTCCAGCGAAGTTCACTCCCACGATGACTGCTCGCAACGCTGCCTGAGCGGGATCGCCAACCAGTTCAGTCTGTTGCTCATCAACAAGCGCCTTTCGCATTCGCTGGCGCTCACCACCGTGAGTGATCCCCACCCGCAGCTGTCCGTCGTCCCCGACGATGCACGTCGTGCTGAACATCTGAAGGAACGTAAGGCGGGTGTGTTGTCCAGAGCCCAGCGGTACCAGCAGCTGTCGTTTCCAATACAGCTCGCGCATGTCCAGATATGCACGACCAGCGAAGCCAGACACATAGAGCAGTTGGCCACCGAAAACTGCCCATGGCGCCGCGCCGATGGCAGGGAGCATCAGTGGCGCGCCCAGGGCGACCGTACCCAGTCCCAACCAGTTGGGCCGAAACATCTGCCACCGCCGCTTCCGCAGCACCCGCTCATACCGCCACGCCGCAAACTCCGGGCGCAACGGTTGACCAATGCGAATCAGATCCGTCCCATCACGTAGCCTCGCCAACGCGATGTTGTCTGTAGACACGCGTTTTCGCGTATCGCGATACGCGCGCTCGCACTCCTCCAATGCTTCCCATCGCTCTTCAATCGGCGTGAGGTTCCAGCGTGCGCACTTGGGGCACACGGCCCACAAACGGCCGCGCTCTGAATCAAACGCGAGGCGTTTCCCAACCGGGAAGTGCTCGATGCTCTGATTGGCGCCGAGCGATGCGTGACAGAAGAGGCAGGTGGAGAACATGCGAGCAAAGTTACTGGCGGGGTCGTTGTTCTGCCGCTGACCCACCATGTTGCGCTAGCGGTACTTCAGGCGATGCACGTGATGCGTAACGAAGCCGTCGTCGTCTTCCGTGATCGACAATGCCGTGCGCGCGTCAAGCAGCTTCATCAGACGCTGGTCCTGATACGACTCCGCGATGATGCGTCCGGAGCGCAGGTCAACGGCCAGCAGCCGGCTGTCAAAAAAGCGATCCAGATACTCCAGTGTGATGTCGTTGAATGGAACACGCCGAGCGAAAGTTGTGTCGGTTGCTCGCTTCCAGTCACGTGCCGGCACCATGAAAAGCAATACCGCGGTGTTGGAAGCGGTGTCGACCATCAAGTCTGCAATTCGAACTTGAGGACGTGCCGCATCAAACAAGGTGGCAGGATACACAGAGGGAGTTGCGAACCATTCAGGATGTATCGCGATGGTGTCACGTTGCGGAGCAGTGCCTGACCATGCGCTGAGTGCTAGTTCATTTGCTGGTGTTGCCCACATCGTTCCGCGCGCGCCCAAGGCGAGAGCGTAGGGAATCTCGTCTGGCATCCCACGACCTGCGGAGCGCGTGGGGGCACCCAGAAAGCGCATCGTGTCGGAAGGATCACCGCCGTAGAGTTGCACTGGTCGTATCGCCCCCGCTCTGCCTCTGACAGGAGCGCTCGCCGCGATATTGCCGTTGGGCAGGTGCAGAACCTGGTTCGTGGGATATGAGAGCGTCAACGTGCGCACCGGCCGGAAGTCGGGACTGAACAAATGCACGCGCCGCCGTGACGCTTCGACTACAAGCACGCTGTCGCCCGTGGTGAACCTGAGCGCTGAGATCTGTCGAAACTCTCCGGGACCGTCGCCTTCCCTGCCCACGATTCTGATCGGCTTGCCTGCGGAATCAAAAGCCGCGAAGGCAGTGCCCTTGTCCACGGACACGACGTAGGAACCACAGCTCGATTGTGCGATGCCAGAGCGATCAAGGTCACGGCCGTTGAAGGGGCCCTGCAATGTGAGATGGGGTGTGATCGTCAGCTCGCGGGGTTGTGCGTCACACGCGACGAACGATACGAGCAGCATCAGCGCGGTGGCCGCAGCTACCGGGTAGTGTGATCGTCTCATCAGGCGCCTCACGTGAGTTGCGGATAGATGAACCGCTCGCAGAGCGCCACGTCATGCCGCTGCAGTCCCCTTCCTATCTGCACCTACGGTGCAGCCATGACGCGACAGACGTCAAGTGATTGAGTGCCGTTCGTGCACCCCCTACTGCGCCGACTTGCGCTGCAAAAACAGACTGGCCTTCACAAACACCCCATCACTCGCTCGACGCAGTTGCGTGAACGCCAACGCGTCAGGCTCGGTAAGACTGCTGCCATAGCCAGCAAAAAATGTCGTGCCAGGACGCGGACGATATGAAAACAGCCAGTCAGTACGCAACACGTTGGACGAGCGACGAACGGACGGAATGAATGTGCCGTCAGGTTGCAACTCAAGCAGTGCCAAGCCTGTGCGATAGTCGCGCAAGGCCTCGCGCCTGTTGGCTTCGTACTGCGACACAACGCGCACAAAAATGAAGCGGCTTAGCTGATACTCCACACGCAGTCGCGGAATGCGAGTGGAAAAGGTCGACAAGCCATCTTCAGTCCGCAAAAACTCATTGCTGGCGTACGTGCCGTTAATGCGAATGCGTTCCGTTGGACGCAGCGTGATTTCTGCGGTGGCAGCGGTTCGGTCTACCGGCGTTGTTTGTGCGAAGTCCACATCGCGTGATCGCGTAATTCCGGCAGACGCGGCGAAGCGACGGTACTGCGGTGTGGAGATGGAGAAGCCGAGGCTTGTCGCGTCGAGACGAGGCGCCGGAACGAAGGCAGTTGGTGGCAACGTGCCGTTGTCGGTGGCGACCTGCAGATACGCGTCTGGGTCAAATGCGTACTGCGAGAAAGTGGGCGTAAGTGACACTGACCATCCGCCACGAAGCGTGACCTGGTTGTTGGCGCTGAATCGTGTTTCGAGAACACGACGGCCGGCAAAGAAGTCGTTGTACTTCCACAGACCCGATGTGCCAACGAACAAGTTGTATCGCTCAAACAATCGGCCCGGTGTGCCAAACACGGTGAAGCGATTGTTGATATTCGGCTGAACATATCCGGTGCGGGCAACAAAACCGTTGTCGGCTGCGAAGGTTGGCTGAATGCCGAACAGTTTGTAGTTGAAGCCCCACGAACGACCAGTGCGATCAACCGTCGCTTCCCACAGCGCACCGTTTGTCGACGCACCACCAGCGCTCGTAAACGCGTTGGCCAACTGCAGCTGCGTGAAATACAGTCCGCCGAACACATGGCGCACATCAACTCCAACCACACGGTTGGCGCGTCCACCGCCAACTCGTTCACTGTACAACAGTCCCGCTTGTGACTGTTCATCGAAGTCACGCGTGAGGCGTATAATGTTGGCCAGCGGACGGCTGTTGTTGGCGCTCGCAACCGGCGCTTCAATGGCGGACAGCAGCGAGATGTTGCCTCGCCCAATGCGTCCCGTGAGTTTGAGCGCCGCATCAGGCTGCACAATGCGACGCGTGTAGACGAGCGTGTTGGGCACGTTGAACTGATCGCTGCCTTCAACAAAAAACGGGCGGCGCTCGGGATAAAACAGTGCAAAGCGCGGGTCAGCAGCGACCTGCAGTGCGTCGGCTTCCACCTGCGAGAAGTCAGGGCGCACCGTTGCGTTCAGTACAAAGTTGCTGCCCAGCCCCGCACGGATATTGCCACCAAACTGTGGTGTGTTGGTATAGCGCCACTCGGCCGTCGGCGCGCCACTCACAGGCGCACCGGCGAGTGTGCTGGTAAGCTCGGGGTTGAGCGTGACATCGATGCCGTGTTGCATGTCGCGCAGCCCGGTGAGCACACCCGCCTGCGCAATGAACGATGCATTGCCCTGTCGAGCAGGCGTCCACGTTTGCTGATATCCGCTATGCTGCACGTTTCGTATTACCTGAAATCCCCAGCGCTGCGGTCCACCAGCGGGAAAGCGCAGACTGCTGAACGGAATGCGGATTTCCACGGTGTAGCCTTCGCTGGTCACCTGCCCGCGTGACTGCCACTGAAAATCGGGACTCAAGTCCGTTTGACCCGGTGCGACGTTGGCGCCGGGAATGAAACCGCCGCCTTCTACTTTGGTGCCGTCGGCTTGAATACCAAGCGCATTCACAATGAAGACAAACGCGCGTCGTCGTTCGTCAAAAGTGTCGAGATGTATTTCAACGTGATCGTCGTTTGATACACGATCACGATCGGCCAGCGTGGCGCGCACCGGTCCGTGTGTTTCAAAGGCGCGTATGCCAAAGAAGATCGCGTTGGGCGAATACCAGACGAGCACTTCGGTGGAGTCGGGGGCCGGTTGCTGGTCTACCGGACGATACATGGAGAAGCCCGTGAGCCGAGCGGCGGTGCGCCAGACCGATTCAGTCAGTTCCCCGTCAATGGTGATGGTCGTATCAACCGGTGCGGGCATGGCGACGCTTGTCTGACCGTCGCGCGCATGGAAAACCGGACCGGTAAATGGTGTGGGTTGAACAGCTGTTGTCGCGAGCTGAAAAGAGACGCTGAGTATGGAAAGAAGCATCCCCACAAGTTAACTGGCGCCTTGAATCTCCAGTGGCGTGAGTTCGCTGTCCGCGATGTGGGCAATGCGTTCGGCCTCTTCCCACCGGGCATAGAGCGCGCCGAGCTCGCCGGACATGGCTCGGCGTTCGTCTTCCTCGTGCAGGGCCATTTCGAGGGCCAGGCGCATGGGGGTGGTATACCTGATCAGCGAATCCTTTCCGATGTTTGAGCGGCCCCACATGAAGAGATTCAACGACGATCTCCGCTCGGCCGACCTTACCGTTCGCAACACGTCGTTTACAGATCGCGCCGCCTCAACGACCCCCACGGCGTCTTCTACCGTTCTTGCATTCCCTCCGGCACGATTGACCACGGGAAGCAGGTCCCCTAAAGCGCGTAGTGCGTCTTCGCCGGTCAGTGTGGCTTTCCCCTTCCGACCAGACGGAACCTGTGATATTCCCGTACGCAATAACATGCGTGGAGCCGTTCGATAGCCGCGGTGCGTCAGATGTACCACCGCATCGCCTTCGCTTTGCATTTCAAACGAAGCTTTGGTCACATCTGCATCGCTGAGTCTCAGAACTTCTCCGTTGGCACCTCGGACTCGCGCAATCGGGATGCTCCAGTGATAGGCGATGTTGCCCCAGTTTATGACCTGCGTGAAGGCGCCGACAGAAAGCCCAGCCGCAGGTCCGGCAATCATGATACCGCCCACAGCCGCAACACCCACCGCACCATAGCCCCACATCTTGCGGCGACGCTTGCCGAACTGATCACCATATCGCCACGCCGCAAACTCAGGACGAAGCGGCCGACCGATGCGCACCAGCTCGAGCCCTTCGTTGAGCCGAGCGAGCGCGATGTTGTCGGTGGCTACACGCCGGCGCGTATTGCGGTACTGCCGTTCGGCTTCTTCGATGGCTTCCCAGCGCGTTTCAAACGGCGAGAGATTCCACCGTTCACACTTGGGACACACCACCCACAACCGCCCGCGTTCCGCATCGAACGCGAGACGACGACCCACGGGAAAATGCTCAATGACCTCGTTGGCACCGAGCGCCGAATGACAGAAGAGGCAGGTTGTGTACATGTCGGTACTACGAATATGCGCACATGCGGTGTTTCACTGTCTGGGGGCGAACGAATCATTTGAATGCAAGGGGTTTTCGCTGCATCATGAGCTAACGGTAGATTGGCCAGTACGAGCTCCCCCTCCCGCGAGTGCAACCCCGTCGCCCTGCAGGTTGTCACTTGACAACCCTTGAGATTCATCCGATACTTGGGAGATGGAATACACCTTCACGCTCAAGTTCCGGCTCGCTTCCGTTGACGCTGATAGTGCAGCGGTAGTCGAACGGCTCGCGGCCGAAGGTTGCGATGACGCGCTCGTGGGTCTCGGCCAGCCGGGCCGCATAGCGATGGAGTTTGTGCGCGACGCACCTGACGCGAAGCAGGCCATGATGAGCGCACTCGCTGATGTTCAGCGCGCGCTGCCAACCGCCACGCTGATCGAGGCCTCGCCTGATCTGGTGGGCATTACGGATGTCGCGGAAATCACCGGCGTCACACGTCAGAACATCCGGAAGCTGATGATTTCCCACAGTGACAGCGCCCCGCTACCCGTGCACGCGGGCAACCCGTCGCTCTGGCACCTTACGGACGTGCTCACGTGGCTTGGACAGCAGGTGGGGTACGCCTACCCCGCGCACACGTTCGAGATCGCACGTGTCGCGGAACAGGTGAACATCTCGAAAGAGGTGACGCGTCTGACGTCAGCTGGTGAAGCTGCGTTGCTTCACACCGGCTGATACCGCCCCCACTTCGTCTCCAGCGCCATCGCCACCTCACCCACTGACGCACGCGCGCGCACCGCATCAATAATGAGCGGCATGAGCGGTGTGCGATCTCCCGAATGCTCGGGCAAATACGTGACGGCGGCTTCGCTTATTGCGGCGAGTGCACGCGATGTGGCAGCCTGATCGCGATTGGCCTTGGCGGCTTTAAGACGCGCGGCCTGATCTTGTTCGAGTGCGGAGAAGTCAGGCGCCGGAATGATTGGCGGGTCCTGTCCGTCGCCGAAACGATTCACACCCACAATCACCGTATCGCCGGCTTCAATGCGCAGCTGTTGTGCATACGCGCTGCGACCGATCTCGTCCTGGAAAAAGTTTGCTTCAATGCCAGCCACTGCACCGCCAAGTTCATCTACCTGATTGATTAGCGCCAAGGCGCGCTCTTCGATTTCATTGGTGAGCTTTTCCACGTACCAGCTGCCGGCCAGCGGATCGACGGTATCGGCCACACCGCTTTCGTACGCGACAATCTGCTGCGTGCGCAACGCCAACGTGGCCGCTTCGGCGGTGGGCAACGCTAGCGCTTCGTCGTAGCCGTTGGTGTGCAATGACTGCGTGCCACCAAGTGCCGCGGCCAGTGCCTGCACCGTTACGCGCACCACGTTGTTAAGCGGCTGCTGCGCTGTGAGTGTTACACCACCCGTTTGCGTGTGAAAACGCAGACGACACGATTTATCATTGGCACCAAACTTTTCGCGCATGAGTCGCGCCCACAAACGACGCGCTGCACGGAACTTCGCGACTTCTTCAAAGAGATCGTTGTGTGCGGCGAAAAAGAATGAGAGACGCGGTGCGAAGTCGTCGACTTTAAGTCCGGTGTCCAACGCCTGCTGCACGTACGCCAAACCGTCAGCAAAGGTAAACGCAACTTCCTGCACAGCCGTGCTGCCGGCTTCACGGATGTGATAGCCGGAAATGGAAATCGGATTCCAGCTTGGCACTTCGCTCGCGCAAAACCGGAACGTTTCGGCCGTGAGTGCCAGCGATGGCGCAGGCGGATAGATGTACGTGCCGCGTGCGATGTACTCCTTGAGAATATCGTTTTGCGTGGTGCCTGAAAGTTTGTCGCGCGAAATGCCGCGCTCTTCAGCCACCACGATGTACATCGCCAGCAGCGTTGAGGCCGTGGCGTTGATGGTCATGGACGACGAGACCTTGTCGAGCGGAATGTCGGCCAGCAGCAGGTGCATGTCGTCAACGGTGTCGATCGCGACTCCCACGCGTCCCACCTCGCCAAGTGCGCGCGGGTTGTCTGAATCGAGCCCCATTTGCGTGGGCAAGTCAAACGCGACAGACAATCCGGTCTGACCGGCCTCGAGCAGCAGCTTGAAGCGCTCGTTGGTGGCCTGCGCCGTGCCAAAGCCGGCGTATTGCCGCATGGTCCAATGGCGCCCGCGATACATGTTGGGCTGCACGCCGCGCGTGTACGGATACTTGCCCGGATCGCCCAGATCCCGGGCGTAATCCAGCGTGGTGTCGCTCGGCCGGGCGGCGACGGGAATCGGGATACCGGCTGGGGTCATGCGTTCATCAGACATACGCGTAACCTAGAGCGGCGACCGAGGCAGCGGGATAGGTTGGGCGACACTAGCTTCCGTGATCATGAGACATCGCATCGCAGCCTGCCCAACGTGGCCATCACGCCTGATCCTCACTGTGGCGCTTCCGTTGGCACTTTCGGTGGGGGTATCAGCCTGCGCATCGGTGCCCCGGGTAACCGCGGAGGCCACCACGTTCGCGCCCGCGCTCAATGTGGATTTATCGACGATGCGTCGCCTGCCGTCGGGCGTGTACATTCGGGACATCGTGGTAGGCGAAGGCATCACCGCCACACGCGACGATGAAGTCCTGCTGCATTTCGTGGGCTGGCTGGCTGACGGCACACAGTTTGACGCCTCGGTGCCGCCGCAGCCACCGCTCCGGGTTCAGCTGGGGAAAAAACAGATGATTACCGGCTGGGAGCGGGGAATTCCCGGCATGCGAACCGGCGGGCAGCGCATGCTGGTTGTGCCACCGGCGATGGGATATGGCTCCGCGGTACGACCGAATATTCCGGCCAACAGTGTGCTGGTGTTTATTGTCGAGTTGGTGCCGCGTATTCGTTAGTTGAATTGAGTGGCGGTCTTCAGCGGGTGCTGCAGCAAACGAGCAGTATCAGGTTTACAGATTGGCCAGTTCTTCCTCACCGGAGTTGTCATGTCCCGATCGGAAAAGCCCGGATTGCGTTACCAGACCACCCGCCGCGCCGTGCAGTTGCTGCTGCCGCTTTCGCTGCCATTTGTCGCGCTGCATGCACAGGACGTCACGCAATACGGTCCGGCCAGGGGTGCCCTGGTTATCGCGGGCGGTGGCCAGCTCACGGGCACCGGCATCATGGAGCGCTTCATTGAGCTCGCCGGCGGAGACAACGCGAAGATCGTGGTGGTGCCCACCGCCGGTGGAAACTTTGCACGGAACGGTGCACCAACTGTGTACGATCCCGAGCGCGTACTTGGAGGATGGAAGGCACGCGGACTCACCAATGTGCACATGCTGCACACGCACGATCGTGCATTGGCCGACACCGATTCATTTGCGGCGGTGCTGCGCGATGCCGACGCGGTGTGGTTTAACGGCGGCCGTCAGTGGAACATCGTGGATTCGTACGCCGAAACGCTCACCTACCGTCTGTTCCATGAGGTGTTGGACCGCGGAGGTGTGATTGGCGGCAGCTCGGCGGGCGCCACAATCCAGGGTGCGTATCTGGTGCGCGGTGCAACGGCGGGCCCGCAGATCATGATGACGGACGAGCCCGATCATCAGGAGGCGTTCAACTTCTTACGCCGCTCCGCGATTGATCAGCATGTCGACACACGCAACCGCTGGAATGATCTGATTGAAGTGATGAATCGGTTTCCCGACTACATCGGCCTCGGGATCTCCGAGGGGACCGCAGTGGTTGTGCAGGGCGACACCTTTGACGTGATCGGCAAGGCCGACGTGGCGGTGCATGATCGTTCAGGGAGTCGTGAGGTGCCCGACCCGCCGTTCATCAAGCTGTCTCCGGGCAGCCGCTACGATATGCGCGCGCGCAGTGTGGTGACCTCGGGCGAGCGGGAGAAATCCGTGGACCGTGGTGGGGCGCTTATCCGGTAGATCCTCCCGGGGACAGCATTAACCGCAGAGACACGGAAACGCGGAGAACTGCGCGCTGGCCCGCATGATCACATCAAGTGCGGACATGATTGTAAGGTGGAACTGCAACGGACCCACCCAAAAATTTTTTGCTGTTCTCTGAGTCTCTGTGACTCTGTGGTGAACAAACTGCCCGGACCGCAGAGACACGGAGCCGCGGAGAACTGCGCGCTGGCCCGCATGATCACATCAAGTGCGGACATGATTTTAAGTTGGAACTGCAACGGACCCACCCTAAAATCTTTTGCTGTTCTCTGAGTCTCTGTGACTCTGCGGTGAATGCTTTTGCAGTTCTCCGCGGCTTCGTGCCTCTGCGGTGAATGCCTCTGCAGTTCTCTGCGACTCCGCGGTCCGCAGCTGGAGTCGCGGTCAGAGCATGGTCGGATTACGACGCCACACAGACACGGTGAGTGCAGTGGCAAAGCTCACCCACATCACGTACGGAATGAACAGCATACCCGCCACCGGATCGCGCAGCCAAAACGCGGCCATGGTGGAGATTACGGCGGTGAGCATGAACGACACTTCGACGGTGGAGAGCAGCCCACTCTGCTTCACAAAGAAACACCAGCTCCACGCGGCGTTGAGCGCCAGCTGCACGAAGTAGAGAATGAGCTCGTTGCGCGCGCCATCAAACCCGAACTCGCGCCAGATGCGCCAGGCGGCAACTGCCATGAGCACGTAGAGCACCGTCCACGCGGGCCCGAAAAGCCAAGCGGGTGGCGCCCAGGGTGGACGCTCGAGGGCGCCGTAGAATCGCGCAGCGGTTTTGGCGGTCACGGCACCACTGATGGCGGCGAGGCTCGTGCCCACGATCCACGCCGCGAGACTGAGAACAGTGTCCATCATCGTGCGGCCATCACACGGAGCGCACTCACCAGTTTTTCAGCGTCGGCGGGCGTGTTGTAGAGCATGGGCGTAACACGCACACAATCACCACCGGCGATGCCGTTGCGCGCCACGGTGAAGATCCCGAACTGGTCATAGAGCCTGCCAGCAATCGCGGCGTTCGCTTCGCGACTGGTCTGGCCGTTGAGACGGAAACCGGTGATCGCACCCACCAGCCGGTCATCGTCGGGTGTGAGGACCTCAACACCGGGAATGTCACGCGCTTTGTTCACCCACGCATCACGCAGGTAGCGCAGACGCGCGGCCTTGTTCGGGATACCGATGGTCGCCTGAAAGTCGAGCGCGTCCGGCACGGTCATGATGTTGGCAAAGTTCATCGTACCGGTATGAAGGCGGCTGTTGATGCTTTGTTCCGAGCCTTTATCACCGTGTGCGCGTTCGAGCGCATCGAGACGACCCGCACGCACATACATCGCTCCAACACCAACCGGTGCACCAATCCATTTGTGAAGATTAATGCCAATGAAGTCTGCGCCCAAATCAGGTAACGCCAGCGGTACCTGTCCAAACGAATGTGCGGCGTCAACAATCACATCAATGCCACGCGCTTTGGCGAGCTCAGTGATTGCGCGAACCGGATGAATGAGTCCGGTTTTGTTGTTGCAGTGCGTGAGCAGCAGCAGTTTCGTGCGCGGGTGCGCATCAAACGCCCGCGAATACTCGGCCAGGATGTTCTCGTACGTTGCCGGCTCCGGGATATTGAGCGTGGCAACAGTCGCACCACGCCTGGCCGCCAGCGCATCCATGGCCCACTGCATGGCGTTGTAATCGAGGTCGGCGTACATGACGGTGTCGCCAGCGTTCACCCCTTTGTACTGCCCGATGAGCGCCTGCAGTGCTTCGGTGGCGCCGCGTGAGAACACCAGTTCTTCAGCAGACACCCCAAGGGCCTCAGCGGTGCGACGACGCGCTTCGAACATGATCGGTGTAAACTCCCGGCGCGCAAACATTGAACTTTCGCGATTCACACGATCAATGTGTGCGTGATGCGCCGCCAGCACGGGAGCCGCCATCATGCCGAAGTAGCCGGCCTCCATGTTGGTGGCGGCATCGGTGACCCGATACTGTGCGGCCACCAGCCGCCAGTACGCTTCGTCGGTCGCAACCTCACTCGGCGCACCAGGGCGCGGAGTGAGCGAAGCAGACGTTGGAACCGCCGCAGAGACTGAGCGCGGCATGGTTGAGCCTGCCAGAACTGCTGCCGAGGCCAGTGTGCCGGTACGAAGGAAATCTCTGCGTGAGGTCATGGTGAAACGTACCGGCGTACAGGGCATGGGGCAAACGCCCAATTGCGCATAACGTTTTCGCACGAAAGGTTCTACGGCATCACGCAAACATCCATGCCCTGCCCCTCTGCTGATGCCCTTTACACCGCAACACAAAAGCTGGTCTGGTAGACGCGCCGTGCTGCTGGTGCACGGCATTGGCAACTCGCGTCCCGACAACTCTCCAGAGCTTGTACAGCTTCTGCAATCCGCGTTGGGATCGGATCAGGACAGTGTGGCCGTATACCAACTGTTCTACGACCACTTCAACGATTGGATGGTGGAAAAGACACAGGCCAAATCGTTACTTGAAGCGGCGACAGAGTCACTGAAGGTGGCGATTGACGACCCTGAGCTCAACGATACGATTGCGGAATACGTCGGCGACATTCTGTGGCCGGTGCTGAGCAGCAATGCGCGCGCGATGGTGCGTGAAGCGTACCTGGCGCAGCTCAAGCAGATCGTTGACGACGGTGAAGCGGCAGGTGTTCCGGTCCGGCGCCAGAAGCTGACCATCATTGCGCATTCGCTGGGCTGCTTTCACACGTACGAGGCGTTGCATCACGCCGCAAAGTTTCCCACGCATGTATTGCAACCCGCGTCCCATGAAGTGCGCTTTGCCAATGTCATCCTCATGGCGTCGCCGGTACAACTCATTCGCACGGTTGCCAACCGTCTGGGCTCACTGGTACCCAATCGCCGTTGGCTGGAAACTGTGCAAGGTGAGACGCTCAGCATGCCTCAGGAAGTCCGCACTGATGGAACAGCCGTCACGTCAGCGCGGCAGTTGATCTCCATAACCGGTGATCTCGATCCGG
>JAABRT010000075.1:0-475 GCA_011390805.1 Gemmatimonas sp.
GCGATGGAGAAGGTCGGTAAGGACGGCGTCATCACCGTTGAAGAGGCCAAGGGCCTTGAGACGACGCTCGACACGGTCGAAGGCATGCAGTTCGACCGCGGCTATCTCTCGCCGTACTTCGTGACCGATCCGGAGAAGATGGAAAGCGTGCTTGAAGACGCCTTCATCCTCATCCACGACAAGAAGATCAGCGCGATGAAGGACCTGCTGCCCACGCTCGAGAAGGTTGCGCAGGCCGGCAAGCCGTTGCTCATCATTGCTGAAGACGTCGAGGGCGAAGCGCTTGCGACGCTCGTCGTGAACAAGCTGCGTGGCACGCTGCGTGTGTGCGCGGTCAAGGCCCCGGGCTTTGGCGATCGCCGCAAGGCGATGCTGCAGGACATCGCCGTGCTCACCAAGGGCCAGGTGATCTCCGAAGAAGTCGGCTTCAAGCTTGAGAACGCGGTGCTCTCCGACCTCGGCCACGCTGCGCGCA
>JAABRT010000075.1:485-15944 GCA_011390805.1 Gemmatimonas sp.
CGTGATCGACAAGGACAACACCACGATCATCGACGGCTCGGGTGAGCGCGAGACGATCGACGGCCGTATCAAGGAAATCCGCGCCGCAGTCGACAAGAGCACGTCAGACTACGACAAGGAGAAGCTGCAGGAGCGTTTGGCCAAGCTCTCCGGCGGTGTGGCCGTGATTCAGGTTGGTGCGGCGACGGAAGCCGAAATGAAGGAGAAGAAGGCGCGTGTTGAAGACGCGCTGCACGCAACGCGCGCGGCCGTGGAAGAAGGCATCGTCCCCGGCGGTGGCATTGCACTCATCCGTGCGCAGATCGCGCTCAAGACGGTGAACCTGACGGATCGCGACGAGCAGATTGGCGTCGAGATCATCAAGCGCGCCATCGAAGAGCCGCTTCGCATGATCGTGCAGAATGCCGGCGGTGAAGGTTCAATCGTTGTGGAGAAGGTGCGTCAGGCCAAGGAGCAGAACTTCGGCTACAACGCACTCACCGACACGTACGAAGACCTCGTGCAGGCCGGCGTCATTGACCCGACCAAGGTTACGCGTACTGCGCTGCAGAACGCGGCCTCGATCGCGGCGCTGTTGCTGACCACGGAAGCGCTCATCGTTGAGCGTCGTGATGAGAAGCCGGCCGCTCCGGCTGGTGGACCTGGCGGCGGCATGGGTGGCATGTACTAAGCGGTCAGCCGCTCAGTACAACGCAGGAAAAACAAAGGGCGCCTCGATTGAGGCGCCCTTTGTGATTTTCAGCCCGACAACAACTACGCGGGCGAACTTTCATGGTGTAACTCGGACACGTAGCTGCGCACAGGATTCTTGTTGGCCCGGGCAACGGTGTCTGCATCGCACAGCCCCGAAATCAACGGCCGCAGCAAGCCGTCATGCGAGTCGTACACTGTGCCGTGCAAAATCGGACGTTTGCCGCGTGTCCAGGCACGCTGAATGATCGGTGTGCGCGCGAGCTGAAACACCTGCTTTACCACATTCAACTCAACCATCCGGTCTTCACGCGACTGATCATCCGGCAGTTCGGCCAACTCATCGTGATGCCGCAGCTGCAGTTCGCGCACCATGTGCAGCCAGTGATCCACGATACCGTGGCCCATGGGTGCCATGGCGGCCTTGACGCCGCCGCAGCCGTAGTGGCCGCTGATGACGATGTGTTTGACATCAAGTACTTCCACGGCGTACTCGATTACCGACAACGTATTGAAGTCACTCGGGTGCACCTGATTGGCGATGTTGCGGTGCATGAGCACCTCACCGGGCAGGGTGCCGGTAATCGCCTCGCTGGGAATGCGCGAGTCGTGGCCACCGATGAACAGGAAATGCGGCTCCTGGCGCTGCGACCGGCGTTCGAAATAGTCGGGATCGGCGGAGCGCATGGACTCCGCCCACTTGTGATTGGCCTCGAAGAGTTGCAGGAACTGCTCCATAAAAATCAGTGGGCGGAGGTGGAGGGTGAGGTGAGCGCCGGAACGCCAACCAGTCGGTAGTCGATCTCGCGCAGTGCTGCCGTAGTGCGAAACTCGTGCAGGATCTCGAGCACGTCATGATCGAATCGCTTGGTATTGCGACCGTCAATCTCGATGCGCGATCCCGGAGCCAGCGCGTCGAGTGTCTGGCTGATGTTGGCCTTGCTCAAAAATGTGGCCTGGTCGGGAAGCTGAAAGCGTTGCAGTACGGCGTCTGGTGCACTGACGCGCATAAGCGCCGGCTGACGCAGATATTCGGAGAGAATGAATGTCAGTCCCACCAGCATTCCCACGGCAATGCCTACGAGCAGATCGGTGAGCACGATGGCCACAACGGTCACGGCAAAGGGAATGAACTGCTGAACGCCCAGCTTGTACGTGGACACCCACAGTGATGGCGCGGCCAGCTTGTAGCCCGTGAAAAGCAGGATCGCCGCCAGCGCCGACAACGGGATGTAGTTGAGCGCCGATGGTATGGACAGCACCGCGACGAGCAACAGGATGCCGTGCAGAATCGCCGAGTAGCGCGTGCGTCCACCTGCCTGAATGTTGGCGGAAGAGCGCACGATTACGCCGGTAAGGGGCAGCCCGCCAACGAGCCCGGAAAAGGTGTTACCGATGCCTTGGGCCAGCAGCTCGCGATTGGTGTCCGACTCCCGCTTGTAGGGGTCAAGCTTGTCGGTGGCTTCGAGGCTGAGCAACGTTTCGAGGCTGGCGACAATCGCCAGGGTAAAGCCAAGGCGCCAGATCTCCGGATTCGTGATGGAGCTGAAGTCCGGAAAAATCACAAAGGTGAGCAGGTCGCTGGCCGTCTCGGCTACCGGCAGCTGCACCAGGTGCGTCGCACCCAACACCCATTCGGGCTGCGTAACGCCAAAGAGTGCGTTCAGTGCAATCGCCGCCAACACAACCACCAGCGGACCGGGAAGCAGCTTGATCTTTTTGAGTGCAGGGGACTGAGCCCACAGCACCAGCACAAGCAACGACACCAGGCAAATCACGACGGCGCCCGGCTGTATCGCGTCGAAGGCCGAAAAGATGGCTGTAAAGCTGTTCTCACCATCCGGCTGCACAAACGATTCATCGCCGAGATAGTCCGAATCGTACCCCACGGCGTGCGGCAGCTGCTTGAGAATGAGAATGACTCCGATACCCGCGAGCATGCCGCGAATCACCGCTGACGGGAAGTAGTATCCGATCACACCTGCGCGCAGAAAACTGAGCACAATCTGCAGCACGCCACCAATGATCACGGCGGTCAAAAACGCCGGAAACGATCCAACCGCCGTGATACCGGCCAGCACGATGGCGGTCAAGCCAGCCGCCGGACCACTCACCATGAGCTGCGAGTCCGAGATCATGCCAACCACAATCCCGCCGATCACGCCGGCCATGAGCCCCGACGAGAGCGGCGCGCCGGAGGCGAGCGCGATGCCCAGGCAGAGCGGCAGGGCAACCAGCAACACCACGATCGATGCCGGGAAATCCTGACGCCAGCTCTCGGAGAACGGCGGCGTGGAGTGATCCTTTGCGGTCGATCCGTCAGGACCGTTGGCACCGCCAGCGCTTCCAGACGGCGGTACGGCCGATCCACCGCCACCCGGCCGTTTACGCCTGGGGGGAATGGAAACGGCACTGGTGTCGATCATGCGGGTTGCTCCTGAGCGAAAGGCAAAAGGTCAAACGAAGAGATACGGGGCGCCACGCGACGCGAGGGTATCACGAAGAGAGCTGAGAGCATTTCAATCAACGGGAAATGCCAGAAGCCGCGCGCCCGCTGCTTTTTGAACTTACAGCGACAGTTCGAGTTGGCCCACCCCGAAGGCTCTTCCCATCCGCCCCGATACCGGACCGATGGGTTGCCGTTGCACCGCCGCCACGATGCCACGGCGCGCTGCCGTGGCCCGTGCTCCGCAGCCCCGCAATACTTTGTCCATGGTGCTTACGGCCAGCGAGGGCGAGTTGTTGGTCTCACTAAGATGCGCCAGTACCACGGCCCGTAACCCGCGATGTGCGCACGCCGCCACGAGCGCTGCCGCGTCGTCATTGCTCAGGTGCCCCTGGGCGCCAAGAATGCGTTGCTTGAGCGACCATGGGTATGGACCGGCCTGCAGCTGCGCGCAGTCGTGATTCGATTCCACGACCAGCAGGTCGAGTCTGGACAAGAACCCGGGGAGCTGCTCCGGCACATGTCCCACATCGAGCGCAACGCCCACGCGCTCCCCGGTGCGCAAGTGCTCGAACACCAGCGCCGCACAGTCGGCGGCGTCGTGCGGCACCTGGCAGGACGCACCGCGTACATCACCCACCGACCACGGTTTGCCGTGCGTGATCATGCGTACCGGCACGAGTGCATTGGGCAGCGCCGCCAGTGTACCCTCCGTTGCATACAGCGGCCATTGCCAGCGCGCGCAGGCGGCCAATGCCCCTTGCGCGTGATCCACGTGTTCGTGTGTGAGCACGACCGCGTCTATCGACTCCGGCGCACAGCCAAGCTGCGCCAGACGCGAGGCGATGGTGCGCACACCAAAGCCGACGTCCACGAGAATGCGCGTCCCGCCGGCGTCCACGAGAATCGAGTTGCCGCGACTGCCGGAGCCGAGAACGCTTACGCGCACGGTGCGACCCGCGTGCCGCTGCTGCGATCGGCACTGTCGGCCAGCGCGATCATGTCTGCGTTATCCGGCATTCCAGCGACGGGCGTGCACACGCAACAGGTGCCGCTGCATCGGCTCATCGAGCACAATGTCGCGGCGTGACATGACGCGCGCTGCAGTGCCAACAAACTTTTGTGCGTCATACGTCGCGTACGGCTCGCCGCCACCCCACGCAAACGGCGCAACGACCTTCGGCGGCATCTGATCAAACACATTGGCGCCGGCACCAAGCACACAGCCGGTGGTGAGTCGCAGCCCGATACCGGTTTTCACGTGGTCGCCAAAGAGCGTACCGAGAAACTGCAGGCCGGTGTCGCGCACGCCCTCAGGTGTCCACAGCGCGACCGTGCCGTACGTGTTCTTGAGATTGCTGGTGGTCGTGCCCGCGCCAAGGTTTACCCAACGACCAAGCACGGAATGCCCGACAAACCCGTCGTGCCCCTTGTTGGCGTGTCCCACGAAAACCGTCGCACTGACCTCGCCGTTCACCTTGCACACATCACCGATCGCGCTGCCATTGATACGTCCCGACACGAGCGTGGACCGCTGTCCCACGTAACACGGTCCTGATACACGGGTAAACGCGCCCACCGAAGCCCCGTCACGAAGCAGCACCGGACCGTTTGAGGTGTCGAATACCGTGTACGGTTCAATGTGTACAGCTCCCTCACACCACACGCCGAACGGGCCAATCACCGCGGCCGACCCGGGCGATGGTGAGAGCGGCAACGCATTGAGTGTCTGCGCCAACACGGGGATGTCGGCCGAGAGCAGGGGGGACAGCAGGCGGATCACATCCCACACTTCGTCGCACCAGTGGCCGTCAATCACCAGCCCTTTGCGCCGCGGATGGTGCGCGCGAGCCAGCGACTCGAGCGTGAGCGTGCCATCGGCGAAGTCGGTGACGGCGACATCAACCGCGAGTCTGACGGCGGCCACGCGATCCTCGCAGCGCAGCAGCTCGGCGTCATCGAACGTTCCCGTACCTCCCGCGACGCGACCTGCGCTCTGACTCTCGCGACGCGGATTAAGCGCAACGGCGCAGCGGCTGTTCACTACCCAGGTACCGGCGCGCACAATGCCCGACGCACTTCGCGGCGCATCGGACTCGCGAAAGTGTCGCATGTCGGGTCCGGCCAGAAACGCCGCGGCCGACGCCGCCTGTCCCCCCCCCAGCGCGAACGCCCAGCGCTCCCGCTGCAGCAGCGCGCCCACCCGCATCTCACTCCACGGGCGCGACAGCGCAAACGGTTCAAATGAACGCGCCTGCGCGTCGTCGTAGCTTACAAACCGGAGGGCGCGCGCCATGCGACGGCTACTGGTCAGTGTCGCTGGAGAGACTCTTGAGCTCACGCAGATCGGGCGGCAGCGAGTCCATGAGCAGCTTCAGATCAGCGGCGCGCTCGCGCGTGGTTACCATGACCACGCCGTCACGCACGACGACCACCATGTCGTCAACACCGTACAGCACAACAGCGGCACCATCGGTGTGCACCACGTTGTTGTGCGACGCCAGGGCATGGGTGCGCCCAAGCGAGGCGTTGCCCGACGCGTCGCGCGCACGCACGCGGTGCAACGCCGCCCAGGTTCCGACATCATCCCAACCGAAGTCGCCCGCCACCACCAGCACGCGCTTGCTGCGCTCCAGCACTCCCACGTCAATGGCCACCGATTGCACGGCGTTAAAGAACGCGTCGCGATCATTCGCATGGGCGCGCAAGGCCGGAGCGACTTCCGGGGTAAGCGCTGCGATTTCGTCGAGCAGGTCACCCACACGCCAGGCGAAGATGCCGGAGTTCCACAAATATCCGTCAGCCACCATCTCGGCCGCACGTTCACGGCTTGGCTTCTCGACAAATCGTTCAACCTGCATCACGCCGTCGCTGATGCGCATGCCGGGCTGGATGTAGCCAAAACCCGGATCAGCACGACTTGGTACGATTCCCACCGTGACAAGCGCGTGCGCCTCTGCCGCCAGACTGGCCGCGAACTCCAGCGTGCGCTGAAATCCCACGACATCGCCAATGGCCCAGTCCGCGTGCACGCAGATCATGAGCGCATCTCGGCCGTCGCGTTCGGCAATCTGCAACGCAGCCCACGCAAGCGCGGCGCAGGTGCCAGCCGGCCGCGGTTCCGGAATGACGTTCTCTGTGGGGAGCGCGGGCGCACTGGCCAGCACCGCTTCGGCCAGCGAAGCATTGGTCAGCACCAGCGTGTGTTCGGCATCGGCCAGCGGTGCCAGCCGATCGAGTGTGTCGAGCAGCATTGGCGTGTCTGAAATCAACGGCAATAGCTGCTTGGGCCGCGACGGCGTCGACAACGGCCAGAAGCGCGAGCCCACACCGCCCGCCAGAACCACACACCAGCGACCCATCAGATCCCCCCCCCGGCACCGTCGTCAACCGGTTCCGTGTCGCTGTGCCCGGTGAGGGCCAGCACACGGCCGTACAGCCGACGCGGGCTGAACGGCTTGGTCATGAACTCGGCCACACCCAGTGCGTCGGCTTCACGGTACTGGGCGTCCTGACCGGCGGCGGTGAGAATGAGGCACGGCAAGCTGCCCCATCGCGGATCCTGCCGCACGGTGCGCAGGACATCGAGCCCGCTCATTCCCGGCAGCATCAAGTCGAGAATGAGCAGCTCCATTTCCGGCTGCGCGGCGAGCGCGTCGAGAGCGGCGTGGCCGGATTCGGCCAAGGTCACCGTAAAGGGACCTTGTTCCAGGCGTGTTTTTATGATGCGGCCGATGTGAGGTTCATCATCGACGACAAGCACGGGCGTGGCCGTTGACATGCGAACAATGTAATCGTGAGCACGTCGCGTGCGCGGCACGCGAACGTGTGGGCAACGATTTGCGGCAGCGGCTAGATCAGCGCTGCAATTTGCGGCCTGTGTCGCCGCAGGTCGAACAGCAACTGCGCAAGATTCGCTTCACGCTTGACCAGCACGAGCAAAAATGCATCGGCCGATACCGCTGCGACCACAGCCAGCCCGTGCTCATATTCAAGCACTGAGAGCGCGAACGGACCGCGATCAAGGGCCGAGGCCAGCTCCGTGGCGGCTCCAACCAGGGGCGGTACATGTGCGGCCAGTCCATCGGCGTCGAGTCCCGCCTCCACTGCGCCGTCAATCAGCAGTCCGTCCCGCCCAAGCACAACCACCGCGTCCACTCCCTCGCGGCGTCGAAGGGCGGTGACCAGATCTGATATTGTGGGCATGTGGACGAACTCCTCGTGTGCTGGTGTAATCAAGTGACATTCATGAAGCAGGCAGTGTGCAGGCCGTGTACAGGCAGTGCGCACGCAGCGCTTGCCGCGACTGCCGCCGCTCGGTAAGCTACCGGGTCTGCCGTGTTGCTGCCGTGACCCGGCCTGGTACCATCTGTTTCGATTTCCCCGAGGCGCCTTCTGTACAGTCTTGCCCGCACCTCCCCGCGCACGTTCTCACGCCCCCGCCAGCGCCTGCTGGCAGCGATCGCGCTGCTCGCAACCACCGTGTTGGGTGCTTGCAGTGATGACGACCCATTTCGTTCGCCGGCAACGGCGTCCAATCTGATCACCGGGGTCTCGCTGGCGGTTTTTTCCGATGGCGCGGCGGCACCGGCCGGTCTTGACCTGCTCGGGTTCCGTGCCGTGCGCCCGGAAATCGGGGCCAACGGCTCGCCCAACTTTCAGCTGGCCATTGACGTTGACGCGGCGGGCACATTGCGATTGCACCCCGTGCTCACGTTGCTGAATCCACCGGGGGGCGCGACCACCGTGGGCTTGCTGCGCACCGAATCCAGCTTCACAGAGCTGGCACGTGCGCCGAATGACGGATTTGCAGATGACTCGGCGCAGGTAATCCGCGCCGGTGACACGTTTGTCTTCCGCTACGTGGCCGGTACCTGCGTGTTCGGCGACCCGCTGTACGGGAAAATCGAACTGACCGGCTATGACGCCGTCAGTCGCCGCGCTACCGTCAGATATCTGCTCAACCGCAACTGCGGCTACCGCGATCTGACTGAAGGGCTGCCGAGCAACTAGGCAGTCCTCTACCTCGCACTGAACCACTCCCCACATGCACGATATTCGTCTCCTTCGCGACCAGATGCCCCATCTCCGCGAGGCGATGCGGCGACGCGGCAAACTCGATGAACTTGGGCCGGTCCTGGATCGCGCCGAAGCGCTTGAGAAGGAGCGTCGCGAAGCCATCGCCGCCGTAGAAGAGCTGCAGGCGCGACGCAACAAGGTCACGCAGGAAGTGGCGAAGTTGCGAAAGGCTGGCGAGCCCGCTGATGACCTGATGGCGGAAAGCCGGGCCATCGGGGAGCAACTCACTGATCTCGACGCGCGGCGTACGTCGGTGGAAGCCGAGGTCCATCAGCTGTTGCTCGAACTGCCGAATATCACGCTCGAGGAAGTGCCCGAGGGTGGTGAAGAGAACAACCAGGTGGTGCGCGCCTGGGGCGAACCGCGTGCGGCCGAAAGCGGCGTGATACCGCATTGGGAGATTGGCGAGAAGCTCGGTCTCATGGATTTGCCGCGCGGAGCAAAGATTTCCGGCAGCGGGTTCATTGTGTATCGCGGCGCCGGCGCACGGCTTGTGCGCGCGCTCATGAACTTCATGGTGAACACACACGCCGACGAACACGGATACGAAGAGCTGTGGGTGCCGCTGCTGGTCAATCGCAACACGATGACGGGCACGGGACAGCTCCCGAAGTTTGAAGACGACATGTACGCCGTGCCGTCGGATGATCTGTTCCTGATCCCCACGGCCGAAGTTCCGATTACGAACCTGTATCGTGAGGAAATTCTCGAGCCGGCGGATATGCCGCGCAGCTTCGTGGCGTTCAGCGCGTGCTTCCGTCGTGAGGCCGGTTCAGCGGGCAAGGACACACGTGGATTGTTGCGCGTGCATGAGTTCGACAAGGTGGAGCTGGTTCGCTACGCCACCCCTGAAAACTCGCGGCAGGAGTTGGAGCTGCTCACTTCGCACGCCGAAAAAATGCTGCAGCTGCTCGAGTTGCCGTATCGGGTGCTGTTGTTAGCAGCTGGTGACACCGGATTTTCCAGTGCAATGACGTACGACCTGGAGGTCTTCTCACCCGGCGTCGGCAAGTGGCTTGAAGTGTCGTCGTGTTCGGTGTTCACCGATTTCCAGGCGCGACGCGCCAACATCAGGTATCGCGCGGCAGCGGGCGAGAAACCCAGATTCGTGCACACGCTCAATGGCTCGGCGTTGGCGTTTTCGCGCATTATTGCCGCGATGTTGGAGCACCATCAGCAGCCCGATGGCAGCGTGACGGTGCCGGCTGCGCTGCGGCCGTATCTGGGACGCGACGTGCTGCGCTGAGATGCCGCGCCGCGCGCCGCCGTTTGTACTGATCGCACTGGCGGTTGCGGTGCTGTTGGCGTGGTACGTGTTGTACACGCGACAGGTGGTGGGAGAGTTGCGGAGGGCGGCGCAAGTGCAGGTGCGCATGTCCACGGAGATTCTGAGCGCCATCGCCGACACCAATACCACTGAAGGGTCCCGCATTGAGACGCTGCTCACGCTCACCCGTCAGCTGCAGGAGACGGGTGTGCCGCAGGTGTTGACCGATCCGTCGGGCGCCGTAGCCGACACCTTCAATCTGCCGTTCACCGCCGAATGGGACAGCGAGCAGATGCGGCGGTACGTGCGCGAGCTCGACGCCGTCAATCCACCGATTGTGGCTCCCGGAGGGAGCACGATTCATTTCGGCGACACACCACTCGTTCGCAGTCTTTCCACTATTCCGCTGCTGCAGGCGGCAGGACTGGGATTTCTGCTGCTGGTTGGCCTGTGGGGACTGCGCGAACGCGGGCGTGCGGAGCGGGAAAAGGTGTGGGCCGGCATGGCGCGCGAATCGGCGCACCAGCTGGGTACACCGCTCTCGTCGCTGGGCGGTTGGCTGGAGCTGCTTGAAGAAACCGAAGAGCAGAGTCCCACCATGACGCGGGCTATTGAGCAGATGAAGCTCGATATGCGTCGGCTCGACCGCGTTGCCCACCGCTTTGAGCGGATTGGCCGTCCGCCGCGCAAGGACGATGTGGAGCTGGGCGATATGGTACAGCGCATTGGCACGTACTTCGCGGCGCGCGTGCCCAAGCTCGCGCGCAAAGTCACGGTGACCTACGAACGCCCCGAAGAACCGCTGCAGATTGCCGGAGATGGTGTGCTGCTGGAGTGGGTGCTCGAAGTGTTGGTAAAAAACGCCATTGACGCCCTTGGTGGACGCGGTGGTGATGTGGTGATCAGTGCGACGCCGCTCGGCGAGGGGCGCGCGCGGCTGCGTGTGGCCGACAACGGCCCCGGTGTACCGCGCAGCATGCGAAAGAAAATTTTTGAGGCCGGCTACAGCACCAAGGAACGCGGGTGGGGCATTGGCCTTTCGCTGGCCAAGCGCATTGTCGAAGAGAATCACGGTGGCGAACTCTGTCTCGTGGACAGCGACCAGGGCGCGACGTTCGACGTTATCTTGAAAGGATGAATTCTGTTTCGTACGGCTCGCTCTTCGATCAGCCGCCCGCCGAGCCCGCGGTGGAGCTGCGACACACACTTGACGGACTGAATCCGGCGCAGCGCGAGGCGGTGTTGCACGATGACGGCCCGATGCTCGTATTGGCCGGTGCCGGTTCGGGAAAAACGCGTGTGTTGACCACACGCATTGTGCGCCTTATCGCACAGCGCCGCATTCCGGCGTCGTCGATTCTGTCGGTGACGTTTACGAATAAAGCGGCCGGCGAAATGCGTGAGCGCATCGCCCGTCAGCTCGGGCACGAACCCAAAGGCATGTGGAGCGGCACGTTCCACAGCCTGGGGGCGCGGTTGTTGCGCCGCATCGCACCGCTCGTGGGCCGTACCGCGCAGTTCACGATTTACGATGAAGACGATTCCATCTCGCTGTGCAAGCGCGTCATGGAGCGGCGGCGTGTGGACCCGAAGCAGTTTGCGCCCAAGGCGATTCTGGCAGCCATTTCTGATGCCAAGAACGCACTGGTGAGTTCGTCCGAGTATGCAACACTGGCTCGCGATCCGTTTTCCCAGGCGGTGGCGGGGATTTATACAGATCTCGACGATGCGTTGCAGCGCGCCAATGCCGTGTCTTTTGACGATTTGCTGGTGCTGCCGGTGCGCGCCATGGAGCAGAATGACGCACTGCGCGGCGATCTGCAGCAGCGCTTTCGCTATATCCTCGTGGATGAGTATCAGGATACCAACCGTGCGCAGTATCGCTTTATTCAACTTGTTGGCGCGGCGCATCAGAACGTGCTGGTGGTCGGCGATGATGACCAGTCCATTTATGGCTGGCGCGGTGCGGATATCCGCAACATCCTTGACTTCGAACGCGACTTTCCCGGCGCCAAAGTGGTGCGTCTTGAAGAGAACTACCGTTCAACGCCGCAGATTCTTGATGTCGCTAATGCCGTGATCGTAGGTAACACGGAGCGCCGCGGGAAGACGCTGCGTGCAACGCGACCGGCAGGTGAAACGGTGATGCGTGTAGGCGCGCTCGATGAGCGTGACGAGGCCGACTTTGTCGCTGACACGATTGTGGATCGTACCGCGCGCGCCGGTATGGAACGCCGTGAATGCGCGATTCTCTACCGTACCAACTCGCAGAGCCGCGCCTTTGAAGATTCCTTCCGGCGTCGCAGCATTCCGTATCGACTGGTTGGAGCCGTGCGGTTTTACGATCGCCGCGAAATTCGCGATCTGATGGCGTATCTCAAGCTGGTGGCCAATCCGCAGGACGACGAAGCCTTTCGTCGCGCCGTGCAGACACCGCGACGCGGTCTGGGTGATGCGACAATTGCGATGTTGGCCGAAACGGCGCAGGTGGAGCGCATTTCCCTGTTCGATGCGGCCTCGCGCGCGGATTTCATTGCCGGTGCGCGTCCGGCGGCACGTACGGCATTTCAGGAGTTTGTGGCGCTCATTACCCGCTTTCGTGAGATGGCCACCGATGCCTCGGTGGACGAGCTGTTGCGTGCGCTCGTGAGCGCCATTCACTACGAAGATCATTTGCGTAGTGAGGGGCAGGAGGGGCTCGATCGCATTGATAACGTGCGCGAACTGATTGCGGGCGCGGCGGAAGTTGTGGCTGATGAGGGTGGCGAAGTCGGGCTCACGCCGCTTGATCATTTTCTGCAGCAGGCCACACTCGTAGCGGGCACCGATGCGCTCGATCCCACCGCCGATGCAGTCACGATGATGACCATGCACAACGCCAAGGGATTGGAGTTCCCATTGGTGTTTGTGACCGGCCTTGAAGACGGTCTGTTCCCGTTGGCGCGCGCGGCCGAAGACCCGTCGCAGCTTGAAGAGGAACGCCGCTTGTTTTACGTGGGCGTGACGCGCGCCGAACGCACGCTGTATCTCACGCACGCGGAACAACGTCGCCGCAACGGTGAGTTCATGGCCAGCATGCCATCGCGGTTTCTGCGTGAAGTGCCCAAGCAGATGATCAAACGCGCCGACACAAAGCGGGTGTTGCTCGAGGGGCGTGGTCGTTCGGCGTTTGGGGGCGACACCGATGACTTCGGTTCATCAGGCAGCAGCTGGAGCAGCGGTGGTGGCAGTGGCGGATTGCGTCGCACCACGCCCGGCAACTACGGCAGTGCGGGCTTCGGCAAGAACGCCTATGAAGGCAAGAGTCGGCTCGATGCCGGCCGGTCAAGCGGTCGCCGCATTGATCCCGCCAGTTGGAGCGCCGGTCGCTCTGATGCAGGCTTTGCGCCGGAAGACGAGTCACAGGACGCGCCGGAGTTGCGCATCGGTGAGCGGGTCAAACACGCCAAGTTTGGCTCGGGTACGATTGCCGAGTTCAGCGGAAGCGGCCGGGATGCCAAGGTACGCATTGATTTTGACGACGAGGAAATCGGTCGCAAGACACTCGTCATTTCGCAGGCGAAACTTGAACGGGGATGGGAGTAACGTGGCCGTTAGCGAAGAAGACGTGCGACATGTCGCCGCGCTGGCCCGACTCGGGCTGTCGCAACCGCAGGTCGCCTCATTGGTTGGTGAGCTCAATGGCATCCTGGAGCACATGGATGTGTTGCAGCAGGTAGACATCGGCTCTGCTTCGCTTGACCCCGATGCGACGCACGGGATGCGCATGCGTGATGACGTGCCGAACCCGATCGCATTGCATCGGCCACGCGAAGCGTTCGCGCCGGGCATGCGGGATGGATTTTTCCTCGTGCCGCGTTTGTCCACGCACGGTTCAACTGACAGCGCAGACGATGAGGGGGAAGGATGAGTGACGTGTCGTTGCTCTCCCGTTCCGCCGCTGACGTTGCTGCGGATATTGCCGCTGGTCGCCTCGCCACCGACGCCGCACTGAACGCATCGTTGCAGGCGTATGCCGCGACCGACGCCGGACCGTCCGGGTTGAATGCCGTTCTCTACAGTGATGCCGACAGCGCCCGCGCATCGTTACAGTCGCTCTCACTTGGTAACGGCACTTCAACTGACGCGCGGCCGCTGGCCGGCATTCCGGTGGCAATCAAGGACAACATCGCCACGCTCAGCATGCCCACGTCGTGTGGCTCGAAGATTCTGGATGGTTACGTGAGCCCATTTGAGGCCACCGTGATCGCGAAGCTACGGGCCGCCGGTGCACTGATGCCCATGAAAACCAATATGGACGAGTTCGCGATGGGCTCGAGCACGGAGAACAGCGCGTTCGGTGCGACCAAGCATCCCATGGATCACACGCGAGTGCCGGGCGGATCGTCGGGCGGATCAGCCGCGGTTGTTGCTGCCGGTGTGACGCGCATTGCGTTGGGCTCGGAAACCGGTGGTTCGGTACGTCAGCCGGCCGCATTCTGTGGGATTGTGGGCGTCAAGCCCACCTACGGGCGTGTCTCTCGTCATGGTCTGGTGGCGTTCGCATCGAGTCTTGATCAGGTGGGTGTGTTCGGACAAACGGTAGATGACGCAGCACTCGGCCTGCAGGTGATTGCCGGTGCCGATGCGCTCGACAGTACCACCGTTGATGTTCCGGTGAGCGACTATCGGGCGTCACGCGATAACGCGGCGGCTCAGCCGTTGGCTGGTGTGGTGGTTGGCCGCCCGGTTGAGTATTTCCCGGATTCACTTGACCCGCGCATGCGCGAGTTGCTTGATCGCTCAGCCGATCGTTTGCGCGCGCTCGGCGCCGAAGTGCGTGACGTCTCATTGCCGCATACAGCGTTGGCGATTCCTGTGTATTACATCGTGGCGCCAGCCGAGGCGAGTTCCAATCTCGCGCGCTTCGATGGCGTGCGCTACGGACTGCGTGTAGAAGGCGACGGATTGCGCGGCATGTATGAGGCCACGCGCTCGCAGGGCTTCGGCCCGGAGGTCACACGTCGCATTCTGCTCGGAACCTACGTGTTGAGCGCCGGCTACTACGACGCCTACTACAAACGTGCCATGGCGGTTCGGCGGTTGATCGCCGCCGATTTCACGAAGGTGTTTGCCAGCGGCGTGCATGTGTTGCTTACTCCAACAACGCCCACAACGGCCTTCAAGGCCGGATCAAAGACTGATCCGTACGAGATGTACATGAGTGATATCTTCACAGCCACCGCCAACCTCGCGGGCGTACCGGCCATGTCGCAGCCGATCGGGCGCATTGACGGGCTGCCGGTAGGGGGACAGCTTCTGGCGTCGCACTTTGACGAAGCCACCATGTTCCGTGTGGCGTACGCACTGGAGCGCGCACTGGGTTCGGAGGCGCACGCATGAGTAACGCTCATGTGACCGACGGCTTCGAGATGGTGATCGGCCTCGAAGTCCACTGTCAGCTCAAAACTCGCAGCAAGCTGTTTTCAGCGGCCAGTGCGCAGTTTGGCGACGCGCCCAATGCAAACACTGATGCGGTGTGTCTGGGATTGCCCGGCGCTCTACCGGTGCTTAACCGCGAGGCAATCACGCTCGCGACCCGTGCGTCGCTCGGACTTGGTTGCACTGTGCACGAAGTATCAGTGTTTGCGCGAAAACACTATTTCTATCCCGACTTGCCCAAGGGGTATCAGATCTCGCAGTTCGATCGACCGTTGGCCACGCATGGAAAAGTTGTGATCGGTACAAACGCCGATGGTACGGAAAAGGCCATCGGGATTACGCGCGTACATGTCGAAGAAGACGCAGGCAAAAGCGTGCATGACCGCTTTCCGGGTTTTTCGGCCATCGACCTCAACCGGGCCGGTACGCCATTGGTCGAAATCGTGAGTGAACCTGATCTGCGCTCGTCGGCCGATGCAGGTGCGTATCTGCGTGAGCTCAAACAGATCATTGAATACACCGACGTCAGCGACGCGAGCATGGAAGAAGGTTCGCT
>JAABRT010000076.1 GCA_011390805.1 Gemmatimonas sp.
CAGGGTGAACACAGTGCGCTGGTCACAACAGAAGGTTCAGCACGTCAGCATGGCCGCGAGATTGCACAGGTCATGATGGCGGCGGCGATTTCCGCGCCCGACGTTGAAGAGCATCATCACGATATTCCGGGCCACGTCTCGCAGGAGTTCCTGCCGGGGCTCAAGTCGCCGGTGGCCGCCGACGCACAGGGTGAGTTTGCCAACCCGCAGTCCAAGGACAAGGGGCAGTACAACCCCGAGCATCCGACCAAGGCTGAAGCGCGTCGCTGGGCCATGACCATCGACCTGGCGCGTTGCACCGGTTGCTCTGCATGTGTGACCGCGTGTTACAGCGAAAACAACATTCCGACGGTTGGTGCCTCGTATCAGGGTCGTGCGCTCAGCCCGGTTACGTGGGACGAGCGTCCGGGTGCGAACATCATCAAGGGCCGAGAGATGGCCTGGATTCGCCTCGAGCGCTACTACGAGGGGAATACCAATACGGAGAACGAGTTCTCGCCCGATTTTGAGGCGCGATTCGTTCCCATGATGTGCCAGCACTGCGGCAATGCGCCGTGCGAGCCGGTGTGCCCCGTGTACGCCACGTATCACTCGCCGGACGGCCTGAATGTGCAGGTGTACAACCGTTGCGTGGGCACGCGTTACTGCTCAAACAACTGCCCGTACAAGGTGCGTTACTACAACTGGTTTGGTTACGGAGAGCCGGAGCGCAAGCAGTACGCGTGGCCGGAGCCGATGCACTGGATGCTCAATCCCGACGTCACGGTGCGCGGCAAGGGTGTCATGGAAAAGTGCACCTTCTGCGTGCAGCGCATCCGCGAAAGCGAGCATCGGGCCCGCTCGGAAGAGCGCGAGCTCAACGCCGACGAGTTTACCACGGCGTGTGCGCAGGCGTGTCCGTCACGAGCCATTGTGTTCGGCGACGCGGCGGATGAAAACTGGAGTGTGGCAAAACTCGCGTATGACCGTCGTGCCTACCATGTGTTCGAAGAGTTGAACACATACACGGCCGTGGTCTATCTCAAGAAAGTCAATCACCCGGCGCCTGCGGCGTCGGCCACGGCCTGAGGAGGCGAGACCCGGATGGGCACAATCGCGCAACCGGTTGAAGGGCTTCGCCGGCCGAACATTGCTTCGGCCGACGTGCAGCTTCCTGCCGTTGAAAGCTACGAACAAGTCGATCGCGAGATTATCTCGACGCTTGGCTTTACCAAGAAGTGGCTGCTGGGCCTCGTCATCGCCGTCAGTGCGATGCTCGTTGGCGCCTCGGCCTGGATTTACCAGATTTACTGGGGACTCGGACAGGCGGGCTATGAGCCGCCGGTGATGTGGGGTGTGTACATCATCACGTTCGTTTTCTGGGTTGGTATCGGTCACGCCGGTACACTCATCTCCGCCATTCTGTATCTCTTCCGCGCCGGCTTCCGAACGTCGATTTATCGAGCGGCCGAAGCCATGACGGTGTTCGCCGTTATGACGGCCGGTCTGTTTCCGATCATTCACATCGGACGTCCGTGGAAGTTCTTCTGGTTGATTCCGTATCCGAACTGGCGTTTGCTGTGGCCGAACTTCAAGTCACCGCTCGTGTGGGACGTGTTCGCCATCTCCACGTATCTCACCATTTCGGTCACGTTCCTGTTCATTGGTCTCATTCCTGACTTCGCCGTGTTGCGCGACCGGGAAACGAATCCGCTGCGCAAGCGCGTGTACGGCATCCTTTCGCTCGGCTGGCGCAACAGTGACCGCGAATGGCGTCACTTTGCCAAGGCGTATCTGTTCCTGGCCGCGTTCTCAACGCCGCTCGTATTGTCCGTGCACTCCGTCGTTTCCTTCGACTTCGCCATGTCGCTGGTTCCGGGTTGGCACGCCT
This sequence comes from Gemmatimonas sp., assembly GCA_011390805.1. Taxonomy (GTDB): domain Bacteria; phylum Gemmatimonadota; class Gemmatimonadetes; order Gemmatimonadales; family Gemmatimonadaceae; genus JAABRT01. Next base: position 1,871 of record JAABRT010000076.1, read on the forward strand.
CAATCTTCCCGCCGTATTTCGTAGCCGGTGCCATTTTCTCCGGCTTCGCGATGGTGTGGACGATCGCGATCCCGATGCGCAAGTGGTTCAAGCTCGAGCACTACATCACGCTCAACCATCTCGACGCAACGGCCAAGGTTGTGCTGTTCACGTCCATGGTTGTGGGCTGCGCCTACATGATTGAGTTCTTCATCGCGTGGTACAGTGGCGTGCGTCCGGAGCAGGAGTTCTTCTGGAACCGTGTGTTCGGTCAGTGGTGGTGGGCGGCCTGGATCATGTTGCTGTGCAACATGGCGCTTCCAATGTCGCTGTGGTCGCAGAAGCTGCGTCGCAACCCCACGTGGCTGTGGTTCCTGTCGATCTTCATCAACATCGGCATGTGGTACGAGCGCTTTGTGATCGTGGTACCGTCGCTCAGCCATGAGTTCTCACCGTGGCAGTGGGGCAGCTACACGCCCAGCTGGATCGACATGAGCTTCCTCGTGGGTTCGTTCGGTTGGTTCTTCATGTGGTTCCTGCTCTTCGTGAAGCAGATGCCGATCATGGCGATCATGGAGCTCAAGGAAATCGTTGTCCCCAAGCGCAAGCACGCTGTTGACGGAGGGCACCACTAATGCAGGGTGTGCTGGGAGCATTTCATGAGTTGGACACCACGGTGCACGCCATCGAGGACCTGAAAAAGGCCAAGCTTGGCAACGTCACCGTGTTCTCACCCACGATTCGTCATGAGATCGACGAAGCCGTGGACGGTCCGAACAGTGTGGTCCGTCGCTTCACGCTCGTTGGTGGTTTGCTCGGCGTGTCGTTCGGATACTGGATTTCCATCTGGACCGGCGACTACTGGCCGCTGGTCACAGGTGGCAAGGCCATCGCGTCGTGGATTCCGTACACGATCATTGGTTTCGAAGTCATGGTGCTGGTGGGCTGTCTGTCGACAGTGGCAGGCATGTTCATCAACGCACGCATTCCACGCCTGACCACAACGGTCGGGTATGATCCGCGCTTCAGCGGCGGCCACTTTGGTATCTTCGTTGCCTGTGGGGCAGACAAGGCACCGCAGGTGGAAGCACTGCTGCAGAAGCACGGTGCTGAAGAGGTGCGTCGTGAAGACTGAACTGAGAGTTATGTCAACGTTTGAACGTGTGGCGCGCGCAGGCGTGGCCCTGTCTGTTCCGTTTGCCTTTACAGCCTGCGCGTGGTTCAGCGATTTCAAGAACCAGCCGCGTCTTGAGCCGTGGGAATCGTTCTCGGTAAACGTGAACGACACCATGGTGGCGCCGCGGTACCAGCCGCAGATGTCAGTGCCGGTGCAGGGCACGCTGGTGGCCGGTGTGGCGATTTCCTACACGCCGTCGCCGCTTACCGTTGACTCGATGTCGTTCCTGCCCAACCCGACGCCCGCTTCTGAAGCGTCGTTGGACAACGGACGCATGTACTACTCCATCAACTGCGCCATGTGTCACGGCGTTATGGGCGATGGCAACGGCTCCATGAAGCAGCTCAATCCGGCGTACGGCTATTCACCCAGCTTGCTGACTGAGTCGGCGCGCGGACGTACCGACGGATACATCTGGGGCATGTTGCGCAACGGTCGGGGCAGCATGCCCAACTACGCGCGCATTGAAGAAGATGATCGTTGGGATGTGGTGAACTACGTCCGTGCGTTGCAGGCCGGAACCGCCATCATCGGTCCGCATGGTATGCCGGGGCAGAATGGCGCCACGGTACCGCGTGCCTCAGCCACCGCACCGCAGTTGCCGTCACCGTTTGTGCCGGCGCAGGTGCAGCTGACACCGGGCAGCTCCGGCAAAAACGCGGCTACGGAAGGTCGTCCCAAGATGTCGTTCCCCAATGGTGCGCCTACCACGGGTGGCGGCACCGCCCACGAAGACGATGATCATGACGAGGCCGAAGCGGCCCAGGAGATGTTCGAGTGAGCGGCGTACATCATTACCACTATCCGTCGCGCGAAGAGTTCCAGAAACGCATCGGTGACTCCACGGTTCCGAAGGGGCTCAAGACGGCAGCGTTGATCGCTGCGGTGCTGGGCATGGGACTGTTCGTTGTCGGCGCGTTCATGGGCGAGCAGCGCGCGTGGCATTCGCTGCTGTTCAACTGGATTTTCCTGGCGAGCATTTCTTCAGCCGGCGTCGCGTTCGTCGCGGTGCAGCGCATTGTGACGGCGCGCTGGTCGCGCCCGATCGTGCGCTACTTCGAAGGCTACGTGGCGTTTTTGCCGGTGGCGTTCATTCTGTTGCTGCTGATCATTTTCCCCGGGCGCGAGGCCATCTTCACTTGGGCCGGCCGCGAAACGCTTGAGGCGGCATCTGAGAAGGGGCGCTACCTCGACCCGATGTGGTTTACGCTGCGCGGCATTGTGATCTTCGGTTCCATGGTCGCACTCATGATCGCGTTTGTGTACCGCTCGGTGCGGTTGGACGTGGCGAGCATGCCCAAGTTCACAGGCGCAAAGTGGGCGGAAGGCATTCGCCAGCGCATGCGCAGCGGCTTTGGTGAAGAGCGTCGTGAGTTGCACGATGCTCATCAGAGCATGGGCAAGCTTGGCGTAGCCGTTGCGATGGTATTTGGCCTCGGCTGGTGTGTGTTGGCGTGGGACTACTCCATGTCGCTCACGCTGCACTGGCAGCAGACGATGTACAGCTGGATCGTGCTCATGGCCGGTTGGCTGGGAATGATCATGTCGGCGTCGTTGCTCATCCTGTGGTGGCGCAAGCAGATGCAGGTGGAAGATCTGGTCACGGTCAATCACGTGTGGGACATGGGCAAGCTGGCGTTCGCCTTCACCGCATTCTTTGGCTACATCAGCTTCTCGCAGTACCTGGTGATCTGGTACGGCAACCTTCCCGAAGAAACGCACTTCTACAACTTGCGTCTCAGCGGCTCGTGGAAAGCGATCACGCAGCTCATCCCGATTCTGGCGTTCATTCTGCCATTTGGTGGTTTGATCTCGAAGGCCGCCAAGGTGTACTTCCCGACGTTCATTCTGTTTGCGTCGGCCAGTCTGCTCGGTACGTGGTTGCATCGCTACATCGAAGTGTACCCGTCCATCTACGGCGTCGTTGATTCGCTGCCGTTTGGCATCTGGGAAGTTGGCATTGCGATCGGCATGATCGGCTTGTGGTTCACCTGTTACTTCGCGTTCATGGACGCGTTCCCGAAGATGCGTGTGTTCATGATGACGTCACCGTACCGCGACGAAGTGCAGGTGCCGGTTGATCCGCGCACGATGGAGCCGTTGCCTGCTCACGAGTAGGCTTTAAGCGGCAGGTCTGCGCTGAACTGGTTTTACACACAACGGGCCGCTCTGCAATCCAGAGCGGCCCGTTGTGCGTGTGATGTTGCGGAGCGGTTGGTGTGGTGAAGCGCCGCGTGAGTTGTCACGCGCAGGCACTTCCAATGCGCACACGTACCTCGCTATGTTGTACGCATGGAGGGGCGTTAGCTCAGCTGGGAGAGCGTCCGCTTTGCAAGCGGAAGGTCATCGGTTCGATCCCGATACGCTCCATATCGCAGTACCGCGCGCTATCGTGCGCGCAGAGGAGCGCTAGGTATGACGCGCCGATCGCACGCTCGCATCGAGCGAGTCAGTGCCCCCACAGTGCAGTCAGCTTGCCTGCGGCAATCTCGCGCGGCGCTGCGCCAGTGAACTTGGCGGATGCAGCCGGAACACCGACCCCAATGCGGTCAAAGGCACGGCGGGCGAGAACAGATGTCCTTGCTGTTCAGTGCAATCCATGGCCAGCAGCCGCTGCGATTGTTCTTCCGTTTCCACGCCTTCTGCGATCACGTGCAAACCGAGTCCGCGCGCAAGCGTTGTAAGCGCTGATACGATGGCGAGATCCCGGTCATCGGTGAGCATGCGGCTCACAAAGCGTCGGTCAATCTTGAGGCCGGCCAGCGGTGCCTCGCGCAGGAATGCGAGTGAGGCAAAGCCAACGCCAAAGTCGTCCACCATGAGCTGTACGCCCAGCGCCTGCACTGCGCGCAACGCAAGCAGCGCCTGATCGCCTTCGTACAGCGTGGAGCTTTCAGTGAGCTCGAGCACGAGTGCATTGGCCGGACAACCGGTTTCCGCGAGAATGCGCGCCACACGCTGTTCAAACGCTTTCTCCCGCAGCTGCACCGCCGACAGATTCACACCCACACGTATATCGCTTTCCGGGTGATCGCGACGCCACGATACGGCCGCCGCACACGCTTCCCGCAGCACCAGATCGCCGATGGGCACGATAAGACCCGTGTCTTCGGCGAGTGGAAGAAACGACGAAGGCGCGACCATTCCGAGGTCGGGATCGTGCCAACGCAACAACGCTTCCAGCCCTACGATGCGCTGCGTGCGAACATCAATCTGCGGCTGGTAGTGCACGGCCAGTTCACCGGCGTCGAGCGCCGCACGCAGCCGCTCCTCGCGCTGATGCGCGATGGTTTCGTCTTGCACGCGCATGCCGAACACCGGTGTGGGCATGCGACCGCGACGCCGCGCGTACTTGTCGCGATACATGGCCACATCCGCTGCATCGAGCAACTCCTGCGCGGTGATGCCGTCAAGCGGCGACATGGCACCGCCCACGCTGGCATCGACGCGTTCGCGTCGTCCGTCGCCGAGGTCAATAGGCTCCCGCAGACACTCCAGAATCATGTCGCGTACGTGTGCGACATCAAGTCGACTGTTGACATCGGGCAGCAGCACCACGAACTCGTCGCCGCCGAGTCGAGCCACGGCGTCTGACCGACGAACGGTACCGAGCAGCCGCTGCGACACGTCAATGAGCAAACGATCACCCACAGCGTGTCCGAGTGAATCGTTGATCAGCTTGAAGCCGTCGAGATCGACGAACAGCAGCCCTGTTTTGCGCCCGTAGCGCGCGCCGAACGCAAGCGCCCGATCGAGATGGTCGAGGAATAATCCCCGATTGGCCAGGCCCGTGAGCGGATCGTGCGTGGCCCGGTGTGCCGCAGCCACGCGCGCGGCTTCGAGCGCCGCAAGGTGGCGCTGCCGTTCCATGGCAAAGCGCACAAGCCGTGGAATCTGATGTGGCGATGTGGTGTCCTTGCACAGGCACTCCTGTGCACCAACCCGCAGCGCGCGCACCGCGACATTATCGTCGAGCGTGCGCGTGTAAAGCAGGATCGGCATGGACGGCGCTGCACCACGAACTCCCGCCAGCGTCGCTAAACCACTTGCATCGGGAAGGTCGAGTTCGAGGATCGCGACATCCACCGGTCCTTCCATGAGCAAGCGGATCGCATCGGCGAGCGTCGCAGCGTGCAGCAGCGCCATGCGTTCACCGAACGCGTCAGCAAGCGCTTCCGCGCACTTCGCAGCTTCCGCCTGTTCGCTGTCAACGAGCAGGATGCGGATAATGCCATCGGGAGAAGAGACTGCGCTGACTGACACGTGGGGGCGTCGAAAGGGAAGGATCGCGCATACCGCTTGTCGTATTCTACTCAACCATGGGCGGCAGTACAGCCCCGTCGGCAGATTGCGCAAATATGTGATCTTTTCCCTTTCAATACCTCACCACTGAAGCTGTGATATTTGTGTCCGCACGAGTGACGGACAGCTCACCGGCTATGCGCCGGTGAGTGCTTCCTGTTCAGCGTTGTTGCCGTTGGCGTCACTTTCAACCATGCGATCAGCGGCGTCGCTGCCGCTGGCCACATTCACCTGGACACGCCGCGGTTGCACAGGCGCCAGTTTGCTGATCCGCAACGTGAGCACCCCGTGTTCGGCGTGCGCCGCGATGGACTCCACATCGGCGCTCCGGGGGAGTCTGAACTGACGCGCATAGTTTCCCGTCGTGCGCTCCTGGGTGATGCGCCGCGCGCCCTGCTTGAACTGCTCCGTCGTGCGAGCCGCCTGCACGGTGAGCAACCGTCCTTCGGTGAATACATCCACCGCGTCGGGTCGGACACCGGGCATATCGAGCACGATCGTCCAGCCGGTCTGATCCTCCACAACGTCGCCGAGTGGCTGCACCGCGCCGTTGGTTTGGGTGGAGAACTGCAGGAGATCGCCAATGGTCTGATCAAAGCGCTGGCCCATTCCACGCAGTGTGGCATCAATCGCGGGATCGGCAAAAGAGAAGCGGTACGTCATGTGTGCCTCCGTTTCGTCCGCAATGGACGGGATGAAAAAGGTGGTTTCCATGCACCCGTGGGTGCACGGGCAGCTGCGGGGGTCGTCGAGCTGCTTGTCCACCTGTCGTGCATCCGGTGTACCACCGTTTCTGTGCCATGATGACCGAACCGGCGCGGCAAGGCCGATCACTTCGGCGGTCTCATTGCCGCTTTGACAGTTTCGTACCCAAAGTCGGTCAGCTTGTCCGATTCCCGCTTCATCCCTAGCTTCCGATATGACCAGCCTGCGCGACGCTCCGTTCTCTCCCGTGGAAACATCGGGTGAACTCACCGCTCTTGAAGCGGTGGTTGCAGTGCTTGGGCGCCGCAAGCTGTCCGAGCCGTGGTCCGCGACGCTGGAGGTGCTGCTGCAAGCGGCTGCCGGAGCGGGAGGCGTGCAGTCGGTTGAGGTGCAACAGGCGGCGGCCGCGAGTGCGGTGGGCGAGTCGATGGCAGAGCGCGTGGGAAACGAATATCAGCTCAGCCTTCCCCTGAGCGCCGGCAACACATTGCTTGGCACTCTGCTGATTCGAGCCACCGCCGCTACGCCATTGCAACGCAGCTACTGGGCGCCCGTGGCCTCCCTGATTGCCGCTGCCATGCGCGACGCGACGGTTCGTGAATCGCTCGAGGCGGCGCTGTCCGACCGCGTCAGTGAGATCGCCACACAGCGCACGTTCATTGAGCGCATTGTGGACTCCCTGCCTGTTGGGCTGTATGTGGTGGACCGCAACTACCGCATTCAGGCCTGGAACCACAAACGTGAAACCGGGTTGCAGGGTGTCTCACGTACGGTGGCGATCGGACGCACGATCTTTGAGGTGTTGCACAGGCAGCCGGCCGCGTTGCTCAAGCGCGAGTTCGACGAGGTGTTTGCCTCGGGACGGTTGCAGCAGTTTCAAACCGAGAGCAGCGCCACGGGAATCGTGCGCACGTTTCGCATTTCAAAGATTCCCATGCGACTCGACGACGCGCTTCCCGAGCGTGTGACGCACGTGATCACCATTGGCGAGGACATCACCGATTGGCGTGCGGCGCTCGATCGCACCGCGCAGTCGGAGAAACTGGCGGCGCTCGGCCAGCTGGCCACGGGCGTCATGCACGAAATCAATAATCCACTGGCAACCATCGCGGCCGTCGCCGAAACGCTGACGCTGCAGGCCGACGATCGCGAGAACGCCGGTACGGAACGGGGAGCGGGTGTTCCGGCCGGCGATCCGCGGGAGTTGTTGCACATCATTGATCTTGAGGTGCAGCGTTGCAAGAAGATTGTGCAGGGACTGCTGGACTTCGGTCGCCCCAAGCCGTTTCACGCTGATGACATCGAGATCAACGCGGTGGTTCGCCAGGCGCTCTTCCTGCTGCAGCATCACCCGCGGGCCAAGCGCGTCTCGCTGGTCACTGAGCTGGAAGCCGCAACGGGCTTGCGCGTGCGTGGCGACGCGGATCGGCTGGTGCAGGTGCTCATGGCGCTGGTGTTGAATGCGGTGGATGCGAGTGCAGAGGGTGCACGCGTGCTCATTCGCACGGGTTCGCTGGGACACGGGTTACCGCACGCAATCGATGTGGTTGACGAAGGCCACGGCATTGCACGTGAGTCGCTGAGCAAGGTGTTTGAGCCGTTTTACACCACCAAGGATCAGGGGCACGGCACCGGGCTGGGGCTGTCGATCTGTTATGGACTGGTCATGGAACACGGTGGGGTGCTTCTGGCCGACAGCCAGCTTGGGGCCGGGAGCACGTTTCGCATTGCACTCCCGCCGATTGATACCCCTCCACTAATGGCCGGCGCGCGCGTGCCGCCGTTGGTTCACGAGCCGCTGGGGAGTGCGGTCATATGAGCTCATTTACACCGTTTGAAAACACCAATGCGTCGCTGCCGACGGACAACGAGGGCGGAACCGCATCAGGGCATCCCGGTGCTTCCGTTGATACGCAACCGGTAGCAGCCTCTGACGCACCCGCGGCGCCCATTCGCGTGCTGATTGCCGAAGACGAGCCACATCTGGGCACGATTCTCGAACAGTTCCTCGTGGCGCGTGGATTTGCTGTGGTGTCGGCGCGTGACGGGCATCGCGCACTGGATCTGTTGCGCCTGGAGCAGTTTGATGTCGCACTGCTTGATATCGTGATGCCCGGCATGGACGGGCTGGATGTCCTGCGTGAGGTGCGGCAGGATCCGTCGCCACCCGAGGTCATCATCATTACCGGCAACGGAACGATCGAGACAGCGATCACCGCGCTCAAGCTCGGGGCGTATGATTTTTTGTCCAAGCCGTACCGTATGGCAGAGATTGAAGTGCTGGTGCGGCGTGCGTGGGAAAAACGTGTACTGGCCCGCGACAACGCGCGGCTGCACACATTGCAATCACGGCGCGAACATGGAGATGGTGCTCCTGCATTCATCACGAACTTCGCGCCGTTGCAGGCGGTGCTGGCGCTGGTGGAGCGGGTTGCGCCGAGCACGTCGCCGGTACTGATCAGCGGTGATTCCGGAACTGGAAAGGATCTGATTGCCCGTCTGCTGCACCATTGGTCGGGGCGTGCGTCGGCACCGTTTGTCGATTTGAACTGTGCTGCGCTGGTGGAGCAGGGGTTGGAAGCGGAGTTGTTTGGTGTGGAGAAAGGGGCATTTCCGGGTGCCGACCGTCGCTCGGTCGGACTGCTGGAGTTGGCCACCGGCGGTACGCTGTACCTCGACAACGTCTCCGATCTCGACCTGCGTTTGCAGGCCAAACTGCTGCGTGCGCTGGAAACGGGCAGCTTCTATCGTGTGGGAGGGTCGCAGCGCGTGGATGTTGATGTGCGGGTAATCGCCGCCACCACGCGTGACCTTGGCAGACAAGTGGCAAACGGAGCGATGCGCGAAGACTTTCTGCATCGCATCAACACCATTCGCATTCAGCTGCCGCCGCTGCGTGAACGGGTCACCGATGTGCCGTTGCTGGCCGAGCACTTTCTGACACGATTTGGTGGCGCGCATCCGCCCCGGCTCACCGGTGAAGCGGTGGCCGTACTTGAACGTTACCGCTGGCCCGGCAACGTGCGTGAGTTGCGCAATGTGATGGAACGTGCCGCGCTGCTGGCCAGCAACGGTCTCATTGAAGCACGTGACCTGCCGTTGGGGGCGGAAATCGGCGCGGCGGCTCGTACCACACCAACGCAGCTGCTCACGCTTGGTGAACTCGAACGTCGCCATATTGAAGCGGTGTTGGTGCGTACCGGTTGGCATCAGGGACGGGCCGCCGACTTGCTAGGCATATCGCCCAAAACGCTGTATCGGAAAATCCGCGAGTTCGGATTTCAGCGGCCGGATCGTCCGGCGGGCGCGGACGATTGAGACTCAGCACATGAAGATTCTGGTAATCGAAGACGATCCAACGGTAGGCGAGTTCGTGAAGCGCGGGCTGGAGGAACAGTTGTGGCAGGTTGACCTGACTGACAACGGTCCTGACGGCGAGGCGATGGCGCTGTCGCAGCCGTACGATCTGGTCGTGCTCGATATGCGACTGCCGGGCAAGAACGGTCTCGATGTGCTGCGCACGTTGCGCGCGCGCTCTTTTGATCGACCGGTGCTGGTACTCACGGCGCAGGATGCCGTTGACGCCAAGGTCGAAACGTTGCGGGCCGGTGCCGATGATTACGTCACCAAACCGTTTGCGTTTGAAGAACTGCTGGCGCGCATTGAGGCGTTGTCGCGTCGCCCGCGCGCACTGGTTTCGCCCGTGCTGCGTGTGGCTGACCTGCAGCTTGACCAGGGCACGCGTGAGGTGCGTCGCGGTGACGAGCTGGTGGAGTTGACGCCAAAGGAGTTTGCGGTCCTCGAGTATCTCATGCGCCATGCGGGCCGTGTCATGTCACGCACGCTCATTACGGAATACGCGTGGGGATATCACTTCGATCCGGGCACCAACATTGTGGACGTGGTGATCAATCATCTGCGCAAGAAGCTTGACAGTACACACAGCAAGAAACTCATCTCCACTGTACGCGGAGTGGGTTACATGATTCGCGGGTAACCGGAGGGGCTCCGCATGCGGCCGATTCGCACACGCATCACGATGGCCTTTGCCGGCGCGTTTATCGCGTCGCTGTTTGTGTTTGCGGTGGCCGTACTGGTGGCCCGTCGTGACACTGCCATTGCGGAGATCGGCGAACGCGCGCAAATGGAAGTGGAGCAAACCGTGCGTCTGATCGAACGGACGCGCAGCGCGGGTGATGACTTTGCAAAAGTGGAGGAAGACAGCCTCGCCGCGCCCGGTGTGACCAAGCCCATGGAGCGCATTCTCAACGCGCTTGGCGACTACGTCATCATTTTGCACAACAACGGAAGCGAGTTGTATACCTCGCCCCGCGTGAACGATCTGGAAGCGCTGAGTTTCGAAGATCGCGCGTCGCTGATCGCGGCGGCGCGGGCGATGACGGATACGGCAGAAACCGCCAAGGTGTATCTGAGCTTTGCTGGAGATGAGGTGGTGCTGGCCATGCGCGATCGCGAGTTGCAGGGTGCCTCGGCAATCGGTCGCGTGGTGGTCGGACTGTCGTCAGCACCCGCTACACTGGCGCCGCGACAGCTCGTGGGCACGATGCTCTTTTTCGGGCCGCTGCTGATCCTGGCCTCTGTCTGGTGGGCGTACATTATTGCCGGCCGTGCGTTCATGCCGATCGATCGCATGGTGACGCAGGTGAAGGACATTACCGACGGGCGTTCGTTGCATCGTCGTCTGGCAATCGGTTCCGCCGGTGCCGAGCTTGTACGTCTGGCGGTCACGCTCAACGAGATGATTGAGCGACTGGAGAACTCGTTCGGTGCACTGCGCCGCTTCACGGCCGACGCCAGTCACGAACTCAAAACACCGCTCACAGTGTTGCGCGCGGATGTGGAGCGCGCGATGTCCCCGTCAACCAGAAAGGATGAACGGGCGGTGGCGCTGGAGGAGGCGTTGGAGCAGGTCACGCGCATGGCGGAGCTGGTGAACTCGCTGCTCACGTTGGCCCGCGCCGACGAGGGCCGGCTTGAAGTGGTGCAGGATTTGATCCAGCTCGAAGATCTGGCCCGGGAAGTTGTGGAAACCGCGCGTCTGCTCGGCGAGGAGGCCGGCTTGCAGATCGAGGTGAGCGAGATCGAGCCCGCCACCGTACGCGGTGATGTGGTGCGATTGCGGCAGCTGTTTCTGAATCTCGTGACCAACGCCATCAAGTACACCGCCCGCGGTGGACAGGTGACGATTTCATTGTCGCGTGTAGGCGAGCAGGCGCATTTCACGGTGCGCGACACGGGTATCGGCATCGCGGCGGCGGATCTGCCGTATGTGTTTGACCGGTTCTGGCGTGCTGATCGATCGCGCTCCCGCACGGTGGAGCGCAGCGGCTTTGGATTGGGGCTGGCGATCTCACAATGGATTGCGCATGCGCACGGCGGATCATTGAGCGTGCAATCGCGTCTGGGGCGCGGCAGTGCCTTTACGGCACAGATTCCGATCGCGGATCCCGGCTCACCGCTCAAGCCCGAATCCGTCACATCGGTGCGGGTTGCTGCGGCAGCCGACAGGGTAGAGGCGGCCTAAACCATATGCTAACTCTGCCTTAATCGAATCCTAATGCAGTTGACATTGCCGGATCATCTCAGCGCCGTACCTTCGTGTCGTGACGGTGAGACTGGCTCGCCGCGCATCCCTTCTCGTGGATCGACGCAATGTTCAATAATCTGCTCGAATCCGAAGCCAAGAAAACGAAGCGGACAGGAGGCGGTCTCGTCTCCATCATCATTCACGGCGCGATTGTCGCGGCGCTTGTGGTGGCTACCGCTAACGCTGGCCAGGAGTTTATCGAAGAGAAGCAGGAAAAGGTGGAGTTCGTCGAAGTCACCAAAGACGAGCCGCCCCCGGAGCCTGAGCAGGCACCGCCGCCACCTGATGTCGTGGCCGCCCCGCCCATTGCCAAAGGTTTCCAGACACTGCAGCCGCCCGATGTGATCCCGCTTGAGATTCCGGACATCGATTTGACACGTAAGGTGACAAACGAAGCGGACTTCTCGGGCAAGGGTACACGCGGTGGTATTGCTGATGGTGTGGTTGGTGGCACACCGCAGGTCGCACAGGGCGACACGCCGTACTTCGAGTTCCAGGTAGAAAAGCCGGCCGCGATGGCTGGTGCCGCGAACATGGTGTATCCGGAAATGCTGCGCTCGGCGCAGGTCGAAGGCACGGTGCTGGCGTCATTTGTTGTCGACACCGCTGGCAAGGCGGACATGAGCACGTTCAAGGTGCTGCGCTCGGACCATGAACTGTTCACAAACGCCGTGAAAAATGCGCTTCCGCGTATCCGCTACCTGCCCGCCGAAGTTGGCGGGCGCAAGGTAAAGCAGTTGGTGCAGCAGCCGTTTCAGTTCAGCCTGGCCCGCTGAGCGCGGCCACCCACATCATTCTTCGGAGATTTGACTTATGCAGATGGACCTGATGTCGCTGTGGCACGAGATGGGCTGGTTCGCCAAGGGCGTTGTATACCTGCTCTTCATCATGTCGGCGTACTCCACCACGATTCTCATCCAGAAGTGGTGGGCCATGCGCAAGGCGCAGGGCGAGACCAAGAAGTTTGCTCCCGAGTTCTCGCAGTTCCTTGAAGAAGACAACCTGACGGAAGCCATCAACCTGGCCGAAGGCTACAAGAAGTCGCACGTCGCACGTGTACTGGGTGGTGCGCTGGCCGAAGTCCGCCCGCTCATTCAGGATGGCTCGGTCACGGTCTCCGACATCAACTCCGCCGAGCGCGCGATTGAACGCGAAATGCTGATGACGGTCGTTGAGCTCAAGCGCGGTTTGGGCGTGCTCGCGACGGTTGGTGCAACGGCGCCGTTCGTGGGTCTCGTTGGAACGACGATGGGTATCGTTAACTCCTTCACGGCCATGCAGTCGTCCGGCTCGGGCGGTATCAGCTCGATCGCCGGCGGTGTGGCCGAGGCGCTCATCACCACGGCTATCGGTATCGGCGTCGCCATTCCGGCCGTGTGGTCGTACAACTACTTCCAGACCAAGATCGACAACCTGATCGCCGAAATGACGTACACGTCCAAGGAAATGGTGGACTACCTCATCAAGGGTGTGTCGGGCGAGTTCGGACGGTCGCGTTTCACCCGCGAGTTCAACACCGCGGGCCAGACCCCGATGGCCAAGTAATCAGTCCATACCCAAACCGGCGGTGTGGCACGCGGTGAACGTGTGCCACACCGTCATGAATGAGGAGAGATACCATGGGTATGAGTGCAAGCAGTGATGGCGTAAACTCGAATCCGAACGTCACGCCGATGATTGACGTGATGCTCGTGTTGCTGATCATCTTCATGATCACGATTCCGCAGCTCAACGCGGGATTCCAGGCCACGCCTCCATCAGGTCAGAACCTCAAGCCTAATCCCGAAGAAGATTCGGATCAGGTGCTGGGTATCGACGCTGAGGGGAACTACTGGTTCAACAAGGCGCCAATCCGCAAGGAAGACCTTGAGACCATGACGGGCAACATCTTCACGGAAGACCGTGAGGAGAAGATCCTGTATGTGAAGGCACACAAGGACCTCTCGTACGACAAGGTGCTCGAAGCACTCGATGTCGTGGCGCGTGGTGGCGTGGCTGTTGCCGCCTTGATCACGGAGCAGACGCCCGGCACGGAATCGGTGCTTGAGGGCGACCGCCTGTTCAAAGGGAGTAACTGACCATGGGTATGAGCAGTGGTAGCGGTGGCGGCGGTGGTCACTCGAATGAGATCAACGTTACGCCCATGATCGACGTGTTGCTCGTGCTGCTGATCATCTTCATGATGAT
>JAABRT010000077.1 GCA_011390805.1 Gemmatimonas sp.
CCAGCGGACCAAGCGCAACGAGCGTCGTGAAGAGGACCAGAATTTCCAGATGATACACAACCGAATACGGCACCGATGGCACGCTTAGCGCGGTACCCAATGTGCCGGCTTCAACAAGATGCGCCAACCAGTCCTTCATGACGCCACTTATTGCGAACGACAACCCTTCGGCCGTCGCGAACACGGCGCCCCATGCGCCCAGCGCAATGCCATGCTGCGACGGATCACGAAGCGCCATCGCAAACGACAGTGTGCCAACACCAAACAGCCCTTCACCAAAGCCGATCGCCATGGCGCCGGCCTGGAACATGCCCGTGGATTCAAACGGACTGGCAAAAATCACCGCCGCAAATCCGACCACACCTACCAGCACACCAACGGCCGCAAGACGGATTGGATCGGCCGCACGCTTGAGCGTGTACGCAGCCAACCCGAATGCAATTACCGCACCAAAGGCCATGATGGCAGTGAGTCCCGTTGTAGCCGACACCGACAGCCCCAGGATTTCGCCACCATACGGCTCCAGCAGAATGTCCTGCAGGTTGAAGGCAAAAAATCCGAGCCCCGACGCCACCAGCAATCGGATAGCCCGACCACCGGCAACAAAGGTGCGCCACGCTTCACGGAACTGCGGCTTGCGTTCATGCTTGGCGTACGGCACCACACCACGCACACGCGCTTCCTGTTTCCACAGTGAGGCGATGTTGCAGATCACCGTGAACACCGCCGTGCCCTGCACCACTTGAATGAGCTTGTACGGCGTGAAATCACGCAGCAACTGCTCCAGCACCAGCGCCGAAATGAGCGTGCCCAGCAGCATCATGAGGTACATGAGTGCAACAACGCGCGGACGCTTGTCTTCCTTGACAACATCAGTGGCCAGCGCCAGTCCGGCCGTCTGCGTGGTGTGTGCACCGGCACCCACCAGCAGGAACGCCAGACCGGTGAGTCCCCACGCGGCCCACACCGGTGCGCGCTGTCCGGCTTCGGACAGCACAAGCAGCGTAAACGGCATGATGGCCAGACCGCCAAACTGCATGAGCGTGCCAATCCACAAATACGGCACACGCTTCCACCCCAGCACACTGCGATGTGTATCGGACTTGAAGCCCACCAACGCACGGAACGGTGCAACGAGCAGCGGAATCGCCAGCATGATGGCCACAATGGACGCCGGCACCGCCAGCTCCACGATCATCACACGATTGAGCGTGCCCACGAACAGGGTTTGCACCATGCCCACCGACAGCTGAAACAGCGCCAGTCGCAGCAGACGCGACAACGGCACCTCGGCCGTTGCCACATCTGCGAACGGCATGTACTTGATCCCGATACGGGACCAGGTACGGATCAGCGCTGCGTTCACTCCTCCAGCCATCAGTAGCCCCTCACCACACAGGCTCGAGCCGCACGTCGGCCGGCAGCGCCTGCCGGTGCGGCGTGATCATGAACAACTTCAGAAACACGAGCGCATTGGCACCCTTGAGCGCCGCAATGCGGACCGACGACAGCAAGCCGCCCGCCTTCTCGATTTCATTCATGCGCTGCGTGTTGCGCCACATCTCATCCATCAGCTCCCACACACGCGGGTTGTCGGTGTCAATGGTTTCCGGAAACACCTGACGGCTGATGAGATTCGTGAGCGTGATGACCTCGCGGTCGAACTTGTCGGGCTCCATACCCATGGCCGCAAAAAACGGACGGCGCGCGTGGTCGCGCACATACATCGTGCAGAACACGGCCAGCAGGAAGAAACGGATCCACAACTTGTTGCGCCCCTCGAGCAACTCGGGGTTGGAGCGCATCAGCACGGCAAACGCTTCACCATGTCGGAACTCGTCAAGGCACCAGTTTTCAAACCACTTGAAAATGGGGTGGAAGCGCTTCTCCGGCTGCTTCTCGAAGTTGCGATAAATCGTGATGTAGCGCGCGTACCCGATCTTCTCCGACAGATACGTGGCGTAATAAATGAATTTGGGCTGGAAGAACGTGTACTTCTTGGCCTTGGTGAGAAACGACAGATCAACGGCCACGTTGAAGTCGTTCAACGTGTGATTGATGAAACCCGCGTGGCGTCCTTCGTCGCGACTCATGAAGCCGAACAGCTCACGCACATCGGGATTCTTCACACGCTTTTTGACTTCCGCGTACAGAATGCACCCCGAAAACTCCGCGGTCACCGAACTGACAAGGAAATCCATGAACTGCTCGCGCAGCGCCGGATCCATATCATCAAAGTTCGCGTCGAACTCGGCGTTGCGTTTGAAATGCGTCTTGTTGGGGTCGTCGCGAAACTCCTTCAGGATCGCGTCCCACATGGGCCGGTTTTCCGGCGTGACCTTGAGCGCGTTGAGCTGCTCAAAATCGGTGGTATAAAAACGCGGCGTGAGCATCGCGTCCTGCTGCGCGAGCTTGGTGCTCTCGTTGGGAGCAACACGCGCGCGAAGTGGTGCCTGAGTTGTGGTTTCGTACATGGTGTGTGTGCCTCTTAGCCTTCGAATCCGACTTCGTACAGCGCCGAAATTTCGGTGCTGCCGAACAGGCGGACCATCTGTCGCTTGAACCAGCTGGCGCGGTATACCGTCGCCGTGCTCTCGAACGTTTCTACGGTACCAAACGGAATCCGGCTCGGTGTGTTGTGTACCAACACCGAGTCGCCGGGATCAACATTCACGCCGTCAAGATCAACGTGCGCGTGAAAGTGATCATGCGTGGCCTCCAGATCCACCGTGCACCGCACGTCAGACCGTCGTGTGGCGAAATACCACAGCGATGCCAGCACGGCCAAAACCCCGCCCACCATCCATCCCATCATGCCTGTGCTCCTGATGTAGCAGACGATGATGCGCCACCTGTGCGCCCACCGACTGCAGGTAACAGTTCATACGCCTGGCTTCGATAAAACCCGCGCTCCACGCGCTGCGTGCGGCCACTTCGCCACGACGCCAACGCTGGCGCCTCGGCGATCGCCGCCCGCAGGCGACGCTCCGACATGGGCACAATGCGCGGCGACCGGTCGCGAGTCGGAAACAGGCGTCCGATCGCGAGCAGCGTGCCGAGTATTGGCGTCCATGGCGCCACCGTATAAACGATGGGGCCGTGCGTGCGAATCGCAAGAGCTGAGAGCGCTTCAAGCATGTGCGGCAGGTCGTAGTGGATGACCGAATCCATGGCCACCACCGCGTCCACCTCGCCCCCGAACGCCGGATCAAGCATGTCGCCAGCGTGAAAATCAATGCGATCGGCCACCCCGGCCGCCTTCGCGCGATCCACGCCGTAGCCCACCAGCGTGGGCGACAAGTCCACCGCCGTCACATGCGCTCCGCGCTGCGCCAGATCCACCGCCAGCATGCCCGTGCCGCAGCCGGCATCGAGCACACGCCAGCCGTTGAGGTCTTCGGGCAAAAACGACAGCAGTGTATGGCGCATGGTATCACGTCCCGCACGCACCGTAGCCCGCACCCGTGACACCTTCTCATCACTGGTGAGCGCCTTCCAGCCATCAGCGGCCGTGCGGTCAAAATATTCACCGATCCAGGCGCGCCGCTCGAGGTACTTGTCCGATGCGGCGTGCGAACCCCCTGTCAGCGTTCCCTCGAACGACGAACCTGAAGTCGGTGATGAAGCGTGTGGTGCGTGTGGTGCACGCGATGCCTCGCCCCCAATGGGAGCGTGCACCTCATGCGGCAGCGTACTGGACATCAATCAAACCCGAGCAGATCAAAGATCTCGCGATCCTTGAGTGACGTGGCGTACAATGGCTCCACTTCATTGAGCATCTTGCCGGCCAGCTTCAGATACTCGTTCTGGACTTCCACAATCTCCGGCGTGGCTTCCATCTCGAACACCGTCATCTTCTTGAGACGGCTCTTGCGGATGGCGTCCACATCCTGGAAGTGCGCCATGAGCTTGAGCCCCACGCGCGCGTTGAACTTGTCAATCTCGTCGGTCTCGCGCGCGCGGTTGGCCACCACGCCGCCCAGTCGCACTTTATAGTTCTTGGCCTTGGCCTGAATCGCCGCAATAATGCGATTCATGGCAAAGATGCTGTCAAAGTCGTTGGCCGTGACAATCAGGCAGTAATGCGCATGCTGCAACGGCGCGGCAAAACCGCCGCACACCACGTCGCCCAGCACATCAAAAATCACGACGTCGGTGTCTTCGAGCAGGTGATGTTCCTTGAGCAGCTTCACCGTCTGACCGGTCACGTATCCACCGCAGCCGGTACCGGCGGGCGGACCACCCGACTCAATGCACATCACACCGTTGTAGCCTTCAAACATGAAGTCTTCAGGGCGCAACTCTTCGCCGTGAAAGTCCACCGACTCCAACACGTCAATCACCGTGGGCACCATGCGCTTGGTGAGTGTAAACGTGGAGTCGTGCTTCGGATCACAACCGATTTGCAGCACACGCTTGCCGAGTTTTGAGAACGCGGCAGACAGATTGGATGATGTCGTGGACTTGCCGATGCCTCCCTTCCCGTACACAGCGATCACCAGCGCACCGTCGATCTTCTGATCGCTATCCAGGTGCACCTGTACGCTGCCTTCTCCATCTCCGACCGAATCCATGATCGGCAGTTTCATCGATGTTGCCACGTCACTCTCCCCACATGCTTCGCATACGCGAAGGCTCAGGTAACCGCATAAACGCCTTCGAGACGATCCTCGAGCTCTGCCGCGGCTTCGCGCAGTGCATCGAGTGTCGCATCGTCGGGCGACCAGTATCCTCGGTCAGTCGCCTCCAGCAGACGCTGAGCCATGCCCAGCGCGGCATTGGGATTCAACTCGGCGAGTCGATCCCGCATGGTCTTGTCCAGCATGAATGTGTTCGATACTTCACCGTACACCCACTGAGGCACCGCCTTCGCACCGCCCGTTGCCGACCAACCAAGCGTCGTGCATACGTGACCGGTCAGATTGCGCGCCCCTTCATATCCGTATTCCAACTGCCCTTCGTACCACTTGGGATTGAGCAACTTGGTGCGACTTTCCAGCTCAACCTGTTCGCTGAGGGTGCGCACCTTGCCCTGTGCGCCTGAATAATCGCCCAGGTATACAGCCGGTGTATCACCACCGCGCTGCTGCGCAATCACACGCGTGACACCGCCCAGCGACTCCACATACTGGTCAATGTCGGTGGCGCCCAGATCCACCGAATCGAGTCCCTGAAACGAGACTTCTGCCGTGGCCAGAATGCGCTTCATGAGTTCCGGCTGCGCCACCGGTCGGCCGTTGGTGCCGTACGCAAATGACTTGCGCTGCACAAACTGATCGGCCAGTTGATCTTCGTTTTCCCAGCGCCCCGTTTCAATGAGCAGGTTCACATTCGAACCGTACGCACCGTCGGCGTTGGAGAACACACGCAACGCCGCGTCCTGCAGCGAAGCGCCCGTTGCTTCCATGGTTTCGAGCGTGTGCTTGCGAATGAAGTTCATTGACGGATCTTCATCGGCTTCGGCGCACAGCTGACACGCTTCAGCCAGCAGCTTCACCTGCAACGGCAGCAGGTCGCGGAAAATGCCTGACAGTGTGATGACCACATCAACACGCGGGCGACCCAGCTGCGCGAGCGGCAGCAAACGTGCGCCGCACAAACGTCCAACGGAATCGAAGCGCGGTACCACACCCATAAGCGCCATCACCTGCGCCAACGGTGCGCCTTCACTCTTGAGATTGTCGGTGCCCCACAACACCACCGCCACCGTTTCCGGCAATGCCCCGGTGTCTTCGACATGTCGCTTGAGCAACGACTCGGCGCGCACCCGTCCTTCCAGCATGGCCATGGCACTGGGCACGCGATACGGATCAAATCCGTACAAGTTGCGACCCGTTGGCAACACGGCCGGCATGCGCAGCAAGTCACCACCGGGAGCCGGCGGCACGTAGCGCGCATCGAGTGCGCGCAGCACACCCGGCACTTCGTGATCTTCACTCAGCTTGGGTTCCAGCTCGAGCATGAGCTCAAGATGCTGTTCCACTGCGCGTGCGTCATGTACCGTCACCGCGGCATCCGCCGCAGCCTGCTTGATGGCACGCAGTGATTCCTGCACCGTGCCACCATGCACCAGGCGCTCAACACCGGCGCGCGCCAACGTCATGCCCGTGCGACGCTCCTCGGGTGTGGCGTTGCTGCCCGCCATGCACTCCTCAAGCGACGCCAGCTCACGTTCCGGCCGACCACCACGCGCAATCTCCAGCTGCACATCAATGCGTGCTTCGGCCGGCATACCGTCGCCTACGACGTGCAAGCCGAGTGGGATGAGCGCGTATTCGAGTTCAAGCAACCGCTCACGCAGCTCGGCCACCCGCGCATCCATTTCATCAAGCGTCCACGCCGGTTCCGCGGGCGCGAGCTCAACGGCCGCCGCCTGCTGTTGCACCAATGCGCGCAGTGTCGCGGCTTCTTCTGATTGCGCACGATCAAGCTGACGCCAGCGATCGAGCGTGGCCTTGAGCTCGAGCAATCCCTTGTACAAACCGGCGTTAGTAATCGGCGGCGTGAGATACGACACCAGCGTGGCGTTTCCACGGCGCTTGGCCAGCGTGCCTTCCGACGAGTTGTTGGACGCGTACAGGTACACGTTGGGCAAATCGCCAATGAGTCGTTCCGGCCAGCAGGTATTGTCGAGCCCCGCCTGCTTGCCGGGCATGAACTCCAGCGCACCGTGTGTACCAAAATGCAGCACGGCGTCAGCCTTGTAATCTTCGGCCAGCCAGCGATAGAACGCGCTGAAGGCATGCGTGGGCGAGAAGCCGCCTTCAAACAGCAAGCGCATGGGATCGCCTTCCCAACCAAACGAAGGCTGCACACCGATAAACACATTGCCCAACTGCAGACCCATCACAAACAGTGACTGCCCGTCGGTGAGCTGCTTGCCAGGTGCCGGTCCCCACGTCTTTTCAATTTCGTTCAGCCACACTTCGCGACGCACATGATCATCGGTGGCAATGCGCGTGTGCACATTGGCCGGTGTGCCATACTGTTCGCGGTTGCCCTGCGTAATGCGCTCGCGCAGATCATCAGGGCTGGAGGGCAACTCAACGTCGTAGCCCTGTTCCTTAAGCGCCGCGAGCGTGCGCTGCAGCGACGGGAAAACCGCCAGATACGCCGCACTGCCCGTGTTGCCCGCGTTGGGCGGGAAGTTGAACAGAATGATCGCGACTTTGCGCTCAGCGCGCGGTGTCTTGCGCAGTGCAATCAGCCGCGACACACGTTCGGCCACCCGTTCCACACGTTCAGCAATCGGCTCTGACGCCGCGGCGGCTGAACCGTCCGCAGCGCGCCCCTTGCCACCAAACACGGTGGGCACAATCGCGCCGTCGAGTTCGGGAATGGCAACCTGCAACGTCGCCTGCAACGGATTGAGGCCGCGCGCATCGGCGCGCCATTCTTCAATGGTCTGGAACTCAAGCGTCTGCAGCGACAGATACGGCACATCGAGCTTGGTCAGCACCGCTTGAGCGGCTACCGCATCGTTGTAGGCCGGTCCACCCACCAGCGAGAAGCCGGTCAGGTTCACCATGGCATCAATAGTTGTGCGTCCGTTCTTGTCCTGGAAGTAGCGCTCAATGGCCGGCCGTGCATCAAGCGCCGACGAGAACGCCGGAATCACCCGCAGGCCTCGCGCTTCGAGCGCGGCCAGCACCGCGGCGTAGTGCGCCGTGTTGCCGCTCAACAAGTACGAACGGCCAACCAGCACGCCAACCGTTCCGTTACGTCCCGCTGACGGCAGCGAGCGCTCGTTTTCGGTGAGTCCACGACCATCAAGCGACGGATGCCACACACCCGTTTCCGGATATACCTCGGGATCACGCGGCGCCAATGCACCCTTGAGCGATTCGCGCGGTCCCGCAGCGAAGCGATCAATGAGGTAGCGGATCATCTGTTCAATGTTGCTGTCCGAACCGGCCAGCCAGTACTGCAACAGCAACAAGTACGCGCGCACATCCTGCGCCTTGCCCGGTACAAACCGCAAAATCGCCGGCAAGGTGCGCAGCGCCTTCATCTGCCGCTCGCCGCTCGACTTTCCGTCTTCACGCGAGCCGCGCAACTTCTTGAGCAGTGACAGCGGTGAGAACCGTGACGGGTTTTCCGGGCTGCTCATATCAAAGCGTCCCAGACGCGTGCACTTCACCAACTCCGGCGTGCACAGCGCGCACAACACCGCGTCAGCCTGCAATCGGCGCGCCTGCACCGCCTCCAGAACTTCTTTTGCGTACTCTTCCTGAAACAGCTGCGTGCACGCAATGAAGTTCGCGTGTGCGATGTCGTCGCGCGCACGTTCGGCAGCCGCGGGATCAGTGCCCCAATCGGCCGCTACGTGCATGGACAACTGAAGACCGGGCATGTCGCGCTGTAGTGCGACACGCGCACGCTCAAACGCATCGGCCAGATGCGCATCGAGTGTGACGATCACAAAGCGAACCGGCGTAGTGTTTGCGCCGGACCCTGTCTTCTTAGCGGCCATAGAACGCCTTGGCCTCGTAGAGCGTATCAACCGTGATGTGCGCTACACCATGCTCCAGTGCGTAGCGCTCGGTGTTGCGCTTGGCTTTGCCGCGCACAAAGAACGGAATCTTCTTGAGTTCCTTTTCCGCGTCGGGCAGCCACTCGGCGTCGGTGGCAACCAGCGTCTGCGTACTTGCTGCCTGCTCAGCCGCAACGGCGGGCGATTCTGTCGCGACATCTGACGGATCAGCGTTCACTGTCGCCGCTGTCGCCGCAGCCGCTACCGTCACGTCAACAACCACATCGGCGGCCGACTTCCCATGCACACTGTGCAAATGACTCGGCACCGCACCATCGGCAAACTCAAAGTCCTCGCGGAACATCTGCAGCAGATGTTCCTCAAGACCCATCATGAGCGGGTGCACCCACGTATCAAAAATTACGTTGGCGCCTTCAAAGCCCATCTGCGGTGAGAAACGCGCCGGCACATCCTGCACGTGAATGGGCGATGAAATCACGGCACACGGCACACCCAGTCGCTTGGCAATGTGGCGTTCCATCTGCGTTCCCAGCACCAGCTCCGGCGCCGCATCACCTACTGCCTTTTCTACGTCCAGATAGTCATCGCTGATGACCGCTTCCACGCCGTACAGCTTGGCCACTTCGCGGATGTCGCGCGCGAACTCGCGGCTGTATGTACCCAGCCCCACAATCGTGAAGCCCAGCTCCTGCGATGCAATGCGTGCGGCCGCTTTCACATGTGTGGCGTCGCCAAAAATGAAGACGCGCTTGCCGGTGAGATACGTGGCATCTACCGAGCGCGAATACCACGGCAACAGCGACTGCGACGAATCCATCTGCGACACGCCCAGGCGCTCACGCTCAAGAAACGGCTCCACATCGATGCCGGCCACAGTGCCTACTTCGAGAATGAACTCGCGCGTGGCACCAATACCCAGCGGCACGGTTTTCACCGTGGGCATGCCAAAACTCTTCTGCAGCCAGCGACAGGTGGTGTCTGCAATTTCAGGATACAGACACACATTGAAGTCGGCCTCGGGAATCGTCATCAACGATTCCGGCGTCGCACCCAGCGGTGCAACCACATGCACATCTACACCCAGGTCATTCAGCAAACGCGTGACTTCTTTTACATCATCGCGATTGCGGAAGCCGAGCAGTGTGGGGCCAAGCAGGTTGGCCCGTGGCCGGCGGGTGGCCGGACGTGTTTCGCGCGCCGTACCGGGTGCGGGTACATGTGGCAGCAGCAGCGTGCGCACCAAATGGTAGAACGTCTCGCTGGCGCCCCAGTTTTCCTTTTTGCTGTAGGCCGGCAGCTCGAGGTTCACCACAGGAATGGGCAGGCCCATGCTCTGCGCCAGTGAGCCCGGCTGATCCTGAATGATTTCGGCCGTGCACGATTCACCAACCAGCATCGCGCGCGGCTTGAAGCGTTCGTACGCTTCGCGCACACTCGTCTTGACCATTTCGGCGGTGTCGCCGCCAAGGTCGCGCGCCTGAAAGGTGGTGTACGTGACGGGTGGGCGTCTGTCGCGTCGTTCAATCATCGTGAACAACAGATCGGCGTACGTATCGCCCTGCGGTGCGTGCAGTACGTAGTGCACGCCTTCCATTGACGTGGCAATGCGCATCGCACCCATGTGCGGCGGTCCTTCGTAGGTCCAGAGTGTGAGCTGCATGAAACGTTGTCCCTGCTACACGGTGAGGCGTTGCGCGCGTTCAAGCGGGCGCGCAAACAGTTCAGCCAGATCCGCGGCCTGGTCGTAGCCGTGCGTGGGCGAGAACACCAGTTCAATCGACCACTTGGTGCGCAATCCTTCGGCTTCGAGCGGGTTTGCCAGACCAAGACCGCAGACAGTCAGGTCGGGACGGGCCTCGCGGCAGCGATCAAGCTGCTTGTCAACATCCTGCCCTTCACTGAGCGTGATGGTGTCGGGCAACAGCGGCAGTTCGGCTTCTACGAGCAAGCGATCGAGATACGGCGAACCCACTTCAATGAGTTCAACGCCGCACTCCTGATACAGAAAGCGCGCCAGCGGAATCTCGAGCTGCGAATCGGGAAAGAAAAACAGACGCTTGCCCTGCAGCTTTTCGCGATAGCGCACCAAGGAACTGGTGGCACGTTCGGCTGGTGCACGAATCGCTTTGGCTACGCGCTCGTCTGGAATGTCGAAGGCCTGGCCGGCGGCGCGGAACCATGCGGTCGTGCCGTTCACACCAAACGGATACGGAGAGGGCAACAGCGTTGCACCGCGCGCCTGCAGTGCACGTACCGTCTCACTCAGGAACGGCTGCGCCAGCAGCAAGCGCGTGTTCGGTCCAATTGGCGGCAGGTCACGCGCCATGCGGGGCGGGAAAAAATGCACCGGCCCCACGCCCATGTCATTGAAAATGCGCATGAACTGATCTTCCACCACATCAGCCAGCGTGCCCACAACCATCAACTCAGTGGCTGTGGATGTTGTGGCCGGCATGTGCGGAATCATGCTCTTGAGGCACGTGTCTTCGCCTTGCGTGAACGTGGTCTCAATACCGCTGCCTGAATAGTTGAGCACGCGTACTTGAGGGAAGAAGCGCTCATTGAGCCGTTCTGCGCCGCGTGCCAGGTCAAGCTTGATCACTTCAGACGGACACGATCCTACAAGAAACAGCGTCTTGATATCGGGGCGTCGTTCGAGCAGCTGCGTGACGCAACGATCAAGCTCATCGTTGGCATCGGCCAGGCCGGCCAGATCGCGTTCGCCCAGAATCGCGGTACCAAAGCGCGGTTCGGCGAAGATCATGACGCCGGCGGCTGACTGAATGAGATGCGCACACGTACGTGAGCCCACCACCATAAAGAAGGCGTCCTGCATTTTGCGATGCAGCCACACAATGCCGGTGAGTCCGCAAAACACCTCACGCTGTCCGCGCTCCTTGAGCACCGGCAAATGCGTGGCGTTGCGCACCAACGGCTCCGGCATCTCACCGCACCCGGTGAGTGCGCTCATTGGTAACGTGGCGCTCATGCGGTCACTCCGGCCGTTGCCGGCGCACTGTGGTGCGCATCGGCCAGTCGGGCGGCACGCAATTTCAGCAGGAACTGGATCGCGTTCACCGTATAGCAGGCGTACGCGGCCAACGCGATCACCAGGTTGCCCTGCGGTGTCCAGTCGGCAAACAGTCCGTACAGGTAGACCGTGTGCAGCGAAATCACCACCATGCTCACGACGTCTTCCCAGAAGAACTTCTCATGGAAGAGGTACTGGCCGAACACGACCTTTTCCCAGATCGCCCCGGTCACCATGATCACGTACAGGAACAGTGTCTTGATCACCACTGACACGTTCGCGGCCAGCAACCCTTCGCCGGTGCGCAGATAGCGCACAACGAGCACAACAGAAATCACCATGGCCAAAAGCTGCAGCGGGGCCAGGATGCCTTGTACCAAGGTCCAGCGGGTCCGGTCACGCCGGACACGCTGCTCAGGGGTGTACAGTGGTACGTACGGCTTGGCCGCACGACCGGATCGAGTCTCTAACACGTTCATCTGCCGCCTATATCCGGGGGTTCGCTACCCAGGTGGCAAGACGATACGACGAGGGACCCCAGGTTGTCAAGGAAAGTTTACGTCAAGTTTTCTTGACAACTTCGATCTCTGACCACATACTGGTCGGCGCAGATACGATAATACATGAATGTTCTCCCGCCGGAGGTCTCTGGACCATGCACGGCCAACCTCCCACCCGCGTCGCGAACCACTTGACTGACTCCCAGCGACCGATGTGGATTACACCACCCCGCGATGCCGCCCGGAACGAGGCGGACGCGCAACGTGAGCGCGCGATCCAGCGCACTATCGAGACCGAACTTGTCCCGAGAATGCTGATGGCCCACCGAGTAAGTCCGATTCCGCCAGGTTCCGACCCGGCGAACGTCCGCATCATCAATGACGCCGATGTCTCCGCGTTTATTGACGAAGTCATTGGCCAGAGCGACGCGGCCGCCCCGGAGTTTGTGCGCCGACTGTTGGCAGACGGCGCCCGGGTAGAGTCCATCTACATGGACCTGCTCGCCCCCACAGCCCGCGAACTGGGCATTCGGTGGGAAGACGATGAATGCAGTTTTGTAGATGTCACGGTCGCGCTCGGACGCCTGCAGCGGGTACTGCGCGACCTGAGCCAGGCGTTTCAGTCGGAAACCGATCACGCGCCCGAAAGCGAGGGCAATATCCTGCTCACCTGCCTGCCCGGTGAACAGCACACGCTGGGCTTGATTCTGGTGGCCGAGTTTCTGATGCGCGATGGATTCCGTGTGCTGGTAGGCTCTCCGTGGTCGGAGGAGGACCTGCTCGATCAGGTGCGCACCGAGTGGTTTGATGTGATCGGCTTCTCCGCCGGCTGCGACAGCAAGCTCAGCGGACTCAAGCGTGAGATTGCTCGCCTCAAGGCCGTCTCACGCAATCCCAACGTCAAAGTGCTCGTAGGTGGCCAGGTGTTCTCCATCGAGCACGAGCTGGTGAAGCGGGTGGGCGCGGACGGCTGGGCGCGCGACGCGCGTGATGCCCCGAAAGTTATTCGCGACCTCATTAACAGTAGCGCTGTAGTGTCTCACTCCTCAGACAGCAGCATGTATCAAAGCGACTCCGGCCAACCGCGTGAAACTGTTCGACGCCAGTGATCCTGCGTTCCAGACGCTCGACGCCCGCGCGGCGGCGAGTCTGCTCGCCGTTGCGGGCGATATTGCCGTTCTCGTAGACCCGGCCGGCGTCGTCCGCGACGTCTCGGTGGGGCCCAGCGACGTGGCGGTGGACTTGCCGCGCGAGTGGGTGGGACGCTCGTGGCAGGATACTGCCACCAACGATACCAAGCTCAAGATTGAAACGCTGCTGCGCGAGGTCGCCACCAAAGGCGTCTCCAAGCGGCGGCAGATCAATCACACCACGCACACCGGCGCCGATCTGCCCATTGCCTACACCGCAGTACGTGTGGGGCATGATGGCAGTGTGGTGGCAATCGGGCGTGACATGCGGCACCTCTCATCGCTGCAGCAGCGCCTGGTTGAAGCGCAGCAGGCGATGGAGCGCGACTACTGGCGCCTGCGTCATGTGGAAACGCGCTACCGCCTGCTCTTCCAGCTCGCCAGCGACGGCATCCTTGTCATTGACGCCGGCACCATGAAGGTGCTCGACGCCAACACCGCAGCCGGACAGGTCTTCGGAGACGTGAGCGAGCGCCTGATCGGCCGCACCTTCCCGTTTGGCGTCGACGGGAAATCGGCGCGCACCCTGGAAGAGCTGGTCACAGCCGCCCGCGGTGCCGGACGTGCCGGCGACGTCACGATCCCGCTCACCGATTCAGACCGTACGTGGCATGTGTCAGCCTCCTGCTTCCGTCAGGAATCGGCCACCTTGCTGCTGGTGCGTCTCTCTCCGGCCGACCTGGGCGAAAGCGCCGAAGTAGAGACCGGAGCGCAAGGCAAGATCCGCACGCTCATTGAACGGTCGCCCGATGCGTTTGTCGTGACCGACCTCGACGGCCACATCCTCGAGGCAAACCGCTCGTTCCTCGACGTCGCCGAACTGGCCTCGCTCGAACAGGCGCGCGGCGCGCTGCTCAGCACCTTCATCGGTCGCCCCGGAGCCGACTTCCCCGTGTTCGTGTCAATGCTCAAAAAGCATGGCGCGGTGCGGCTCGTCGCTACCGCAGCCCGCGGATCGCACGGCGCGCAAACGGAAGTCGAAGTATCGGCCGTGTGGGTGCCCGACGCCGAAGAACCGTGCATCGGCTTCACCATGCGCGATATCGGCCGCCGGCTGGCCAGCGGACCGCAGGGCGCCCGTGATCTCACACGCGCTGTTGAAGAACTCACCTCCCTGGTGGGTCGGGTCACACTCAAGGATCTGGTTCGCGACACCGTCGATCTGGTGGAGCGCCACTTCATAGAAGCAGCGCTCGAGCTCACCAACGACAACCGGACCTCAGCCGCCGAAGTGCTCGGCGTGAGCCGGCAGAGCCTGTATGTCAAGCTTCGTAGACACCGGCTGGTTGCTCCGGTAGCCGAACGCGACAGCGAAGCCGCCGATTAAGCGACAAATGCCACAAAATTTCAAAGAAAACCCTCGCGCATTTTGCTACTGTCAATTAAACTAGACAGTCATGGGTGTCAGTAATTCGATACAGCAGCAGGTCGCCACGCGACCTGACCCTCGAGCGGTGCTTACGCTGCTCAAGCCGGTCACATGGTTTCCGCCAATGTGGGCCTTTTCGTGCGGCGTGATCAGCACGGGATTGCCGATGGCGGGACGATGGAGTCTGCTCGCGCTCGGCATCTGCATTACCGGCCCGCTCGTCTGCGCGTCAAGCCAGGCTGTGAACGACTGGTTTGACCGCCACGTGGACGCCATCAATGAGCCCGACCGTCCCATTCCTTCAGGACGCATCCCCGGACAGTGGGGACTGGCCATTGCGATTGCCTGGACGCTGCTCTCCCTCGTCGCCGCCATTCCTCTCGGCCCCATGGGACTCGGCGCCGTTACGCTGGCTCTGCTCTTCTCATGGGGCTACAGCGCACCGCCCTTCCGCTTCAAGCTCAACGGCTGGATCGGCAATGCCGCCGTGGGCTTCACGTATGAAGGTCTCGCCTGGGTTACCGGCGCGGCGCTGATGTTCGGACAGGCCTGGTTGCCGTGGGAACTGCTCATCATGGCGGGACTGTACTCGCTGGGCGCACATGGCATCATGACCCTCAATGATTTCAAAGCCATTGAAGGCGACGAACGCATGGGTGTTCGCTCGTTGCCGGTGCAGCTCGGGGCAGATCGCGCGGCGTGGGTGGCTGCGATTGTCATGATCATTCCGCAACTCGTTGTGATCACGTTGCTCTCCATGTGGGATCGCCCGTATCACGCCATCGCCATCGCGGTACTGGTTGTTGCGCAGGCTGGCATCATGCGCTGGTTTGTGCAGGAGCCGATCAAGCGTGCGCTGTATCTGAGTGCGTTTGGTGTGCCGTTCTATGTGAGTGGCATGATGATCACCGCCTTCGCACTGCGTGCGATTGTGAGTGGTGCTCTATGAGCTGGCTGCAGATTGCGCGACTCGGCGTTGTACAG
>JAABRT010000078.1 GCA_011390805.1 Gemmatimonas sp.
GATTGCGGGCGCACTTCCGGAGTCTACTGCGTTGCCCGATTCCTTCCACGCGCGCAAACCGCCGTTGAGCAGCGAGGTGCGGTCGGCGAAACCCATGAACGCCAGCGTGAGATATACCCGGGTGGCTGATTGCAGCGCGTCTGACGAAGGCACCACCACAATGCGGCTGTTGTCAGTGATGCCTACCGAACGCGCCCACTGTTCAAGCGTCGGGGTGTCGGGAATCTCGAGAATCAATGAGCCGGGGGTGCGCGGTGTCGATACATCGTTGAGTGCGACCGGCCGGGCGCCGGGAATATGCGACGCGGCGTATTCGTCGGCCGTGCCAACCTGCAGCACCACCACGTTGGGTCGGGCACGCAAGGCCTCAAACTCCGGCACGGATACAAGCAGCGACGGGGCACGCAGCGCCGGCCGCACTGACTGCTGCGACGAAAGCTCGGTTGCAAGCAGGCAACTCACCAGCATCGCTGTGCTCACCACAGCTGAACGGAAGTGTATCATTTGAACTGGAAACCGTCCGGCGGAATGGGCGGACGAACGTTTGAATCGGTGGCCGGCGGTTTCACCGGCTGAGGCGTGACAGGCGCCGATGCGC
Organism: Gemmatimonas sp.; assembly: GCA_011390805.1. Lineage (GTDB taxonomy): Bacteria > Gemmatimonadota > Gemmatimonadetes > Gemmatimonadales > Gemmatimonadaceae > JAABRT01. Next base: position 599 of record JAABRT010000078.1, read on the forward strand.
CCGCTGACGAATCGCGATTGGCATTGGCGTCTGTGTTGTCTGGCGATGCGTTCGCGCTGTTTTCACCGTTGTCGCTGTTCGCCCGTGTGTCGGCCGATGCATCGTTGGACGACGCGCCGCCAGTACGCGGCGTAGACGCACCGGCACGCGGGGCAGGCGCCGGTGCCGATGGACGCTCCGGCGTGGTGACGGCGCTGCTCCGGCGGATAAGTCCGCGGACGTTTGATATTACCGCACCGATTTTGGCTTTCGCGGCATCGGTGTTGTCGGTGGCAATGAGGTAGCCCCAGCCCAGCACGGCGATCAGAATCAACCACGGCATCACACGCGGGCTGCGGCGCAACATGGGCGGCACAGCATCGCTGCGGCCTCCGGGAGCCGGAAAACCCGTGGTCGGCGGATACGGCGGCGCCCCCGTTGACGGGTAGGATCCGTACGGGGCTTGTGGCATGGCGGGCGACGGATACGTCACCGGGCTTGGATAACCCGGTGGCGGCGGGTAGCCCGGTGCCGGATAGCCGGGCGGGTAACCCGGAGGATATCCGGGCGGATACGGAGTCTGCGCGGTGGGGGACGGAACGGCGTTGGGCGGTGTGATCGTGGCGCTAGGTACCGTGGCTTCAACAGTCGGTTGGGAATCCGACCCGGCAGTGGCGGTGCGCGCGTCGCCGCGTCGTGTGGGGCGCCCGGGTACCGACTCGGCGGGGACACCCGCCGGATTGGAGATCGACCGCAAATCGCCATGCGGCGTACGTGACGCCACATTCACGACACGCTGATCGAGTGCTTTCCGGTACAACGCCGACGTTTCAGACGGCGTCATGCGACTGATGGCCGTGGACAGCTCCTCGGCAAAAATGCCTATCGATTCGTAGCGTTCATCGGGATCAGGGGCGAGCGCGTGGTCAAATACCCCCTGCAACGCCTCGGGCCAGACCATGTCATCGCGCACCTCGGCCAGCGTGCGCGGACGGCTGGTGAGCCGCATGATCAGGTTCTGCTTGGAGCTGGTGGCCGGGAAGGCGTCTTTGCCGGTGAGGCACTGAAAGGCCACCAAGGCCAAGGCGTACAGATCGGATCGTGGGTCGAGTTCTTCACCCGCGATCTGCTCGGGACTCATGAACTCCGGCGTACCAATCACGAGACCGGTGCGCGTGACGCGCTGCTCGTTGCTGGTCATCGCCCGCGCAATGCCGAAGTCCACCAGCTTCACCTGAAAGGTGCCGTCGGCATTCTTGGCCAGCATGATATTGTCCGGCTTCACATCGCGATGCAGCACATGACGCTGATGCGCCGCTTCAAGCGCCGCTGCTGATTGCGAAATGATGTCGGCGGCAATGTCCGGATGAATGGCGGTCTGCCGACGCAGCATGTTGGCCAGGGACTCGCCGGCGATGAACTCCATCGCCAGATACACGAGCCCCTCGTGCTCACCGAAATCGTAGATCTGCGCCACGTTCGGGTGGCTGAGCTGACTGGCGTTTTCGGCCTCGCGCTGGAAACGCTGCGTGGCCTCCGGATCACCGGCCAGATTCGCACGCAGCACTTTGATCGCGCACTGCCGCTTCATGCGAATGTGTTCAGCCTTATACACCTGTCCCATGCCGCCGCCACCGATTGCTTCGGTAATGCGATAGCGATCGGCTACGATGGTGCCAATCAGGTCGGCATCACTGCGGGCGGCAGTGAGTCGCGCTCCGTCATTAGGACAGAAGGCGACGTCTTTTTCGAACTGGTCTCCGCAGCGTGGACAGGTGTTCACGACGGACATCGGAAGGGAAACAGGCGACGGATTGGAGCGTGCACCACGCTCACGAATCCGACGGTAGGCACTACCCACGGAAGTTGGTGCATGAGATCGCCAACCGGAAGACGTCTCGGCGCCCAGCAAACACGTGTAATACAAACGGGGCGCTCGCCGTGGCGAACGCCCCGATCACTCCTGGGACAGCGTTGGAACCGGATGCAGATCCACTTGTCGATCTATTCAAAGCTCCCGAGGACGGACTCGAACCGCCGACCCGGTGATTAACAGTCACCTGCTCTACCAGCTGAGCTACTCGGGAATAGACCGAATAGTCACCAGCTGAAGGCTGACAGTCAAGCGTCTGGCGACGATCGGTTGCGACGAGCCGCGCCGGCACGTGCGCCCGGTGACGGTTTTATCGCCGTGGCTGCGGGCACGCCGCCCGCCGGCAGCACGCTGCGCAGCCATTGCCCGGTGTGGGACGCACTGTTTGCCACCACGTCTTCGGGCCGGCCCATCACCACCAGCTCACCGCCACCCGAGCCGCCGTCGGGGCCCATGTCAATAATCCAGTCGGCCAGTTTGATCACATCCAGATTGTGCTCCACCAGCACCAGCGTGTGTCCCTGATCTATCAGTCGTTCAAACACAGCCGACAGCTTTCTGATGTCTTCGAGGTGCAGGCCGGTGGTGGGTTCGTCCATGATGTACAACCGCTTGCCGCCGCCCTTGGCCGTCAGTGCCAGTTCACGCGCAATCTTGAGCCGTTGTGCTTCACCGCCCGAGAGCGTCGTGGCGGGCTGTCCCAAACGCAAATACCCGAGTCCCACCTGCTGCACGTGCCACAGCGCCTGCGCCAGTTTGTCTTCCCGCGGGAACGCACGGATGGCCTCATCAACGGTGAGTTGCAATACATCGTGAATGTTGCGGCCACGCACGGTGACATCGAGTACTTCCTGCTTGAAGCGACGACCACCACACATGTCACACGGCACAAAAACATCGGCCATGAACACCATCTCCACCTCAAGCGCGCCCGCACCTTCACAGTTATCGCACCGTCCGCCCGCCACATTGAACGAAAAGTGTCCCGGACCGAAGCCGCGCTGCCGGGCCAGTGGTGCATCGGCAAAGAGTTTGCGGATATCGTCGTAGGCCTTCACGTACGTGACGGGGTTGGAGCGCGGCGAACGGCCAATGGGGCTCTGATCAATCAACACCACGGCGTCGAGCGCTTCGGCGCCTTCGAGCGATGCGAACGAGCCCACGGTTTCACCAAGATGCTCCTTGGCGGAATGTTCACCCTCAAAGCGGGACTCGAGGGCGCGATACAACACGTCGTGCACCAGCGTACTCTTGCCGCTGCCACTCACACCGGTCACCACTGTGAGTGCACCAAGGGGAATGCGCACGTCTACACCGCGCAAGTTGTGCGCTGCTGCACCGCGCAGTGACAGCCAGCGCGGTCCCACCGGTCGCCGTTGATCGGGCAGGGGAATAGTGCGCACGCCGGTGAGATACTGTCCCGTGAGCGGACTCTCGCCGGCCAACGACAACGGTCCGCTGAATACCACGCGTCCACCGTTTTCGCCGGCACCGGGACCAATCTCGATCATGTGGTCGGCCGTGCGGATCGCGTCGAGATCGTGCTCCACCATGACCACCGTATTCCCGCCATCGCGCAATCGATGCAGCAGGCCAAGCAATCGCTCCATGTCACGCGGATGCAATCCGATGGACGGCTCGTCGAGCACATACAACGCGTCCACCAGCGAGGCGCCGAGTGCGTTGGCGAGACTGATGCGTTGCGCTTCACCACCCGACAACGTGCGCGTGGCACGATCAAGTGTGAGATAGGTGAGCCCCACGTCGCACAAAAAACGGGTACGCGCACGGGCTTCCCGCAACACGGTTTCGGCAATGCGCTGCTCACTGTCTCCCAGCGAGAGCGCATCAATCCAGTCGCGCAGTTGATCAATGGGTAACGTGGTCACATCACTGATGCGCTTACCGTCAATCAGCACGGCCAGTGCGTCGGGGTGCAAGCGCGATCCTCCACAATCCGCGCACGTCGTCGCGCGCTGATACTGCCGGAGGAACACACGGATGTACTGCTTGTATCGCTTTTCTTCCAGCGCGACCAGAAAGGGGAAGATGCCCACGTACGGACGCTTGGTGGCGCGCAACAGTTGCTCCCGCGCCGCAGCAGGAATGCGCTGCCACGGGATGTCCGGATCAACGCCAAGCGTGCGCGCAAAGTCCAGTACCATGCGACGCTGTTTCTCGTAGCGCGGTTTGGTCCACGGATCAATCGCGCCATCACGCAGTGAGCGTGACGGATCGGGCACGATGAGTGATTCGTCGTACGCCAGCACCGCACCGAAGCCGTTGCAGGTAACACACGCGCCGCGCGGATTGTTGAACGAAAACAGCTGCGGTGTCGGCTGCGGAGCGCGCGTACCATCGTCGGGGCACTCGAAGCGCTCGGTGTAGCGCAGCCGTGTTACCGTCTGGCCCGCCTCCTTGCCCGTGTGCGCTTCGGGGGTGACGACAGCTTCGGGAAAGAGCACCGTGACTTCACCGTCACCTTCCCGGAAAGCCGTCTGCACGGCATCGGCCAATCGCGACACCGCTTCGGCATCAACGCGCAGTCGGTCAATCACCACCAGCACATCGTCGGACTTCGCAAGATCGCGCCCGGCGAGATCATCCAGATGCAGCACGTCGCCATTCAACGCGACGCGCACAAAGCCGCGTGCACGAAGGTTCTCCACCAGCACGTCGTGTGTGATCAGCGAAGAACGGATGAGCGGGCAGGTGATCAGAAACCGTGTACCCTGAGGCAGCGAACTGATCGCGTTGGTCACCGATTCCACGGAGTCAGGGCGCAGCTCTCGGCCGCACACGCGACAATACGTGCGGCCCACGCGTGCCCAGAGCAAGCGCAGGTAGTCGTAAATTTCCGTACCCGTACCAACCGTCGATCGCGACGATCGCACCGGATTGCTCTGCTCAATGGCGACGGCGGGGGAGATGCCTTCGATGTGATCCACATCGGGCTTCTCCATGCGTTCAAGAAACTGTCGTGCGTACGCCGACAGCGATTCCACGTACCGCCGTTGTCCTTCGGCGTACAGCGTATCAAATGCCAGCGACGATTTGCCGGAACCGGACGGACCGGTGATCACGGTCAGCGCGGCGCGCGGAATGTCGACGTCAATGTTCTGCAGATTGTGCTGCCGAGCACCACGGATTCGTATGAAATCTTTCATTGGGCGGTATCCACCCACGGAAAACTATTGGAGCGACGCGCTAGATTCCCGCTCATGTCCGCCGTTTCTGATTCCGAACAACAAAAGTCTGCCCCCGGTTACGACTCACGGCTGATCAGCCGCCTGTTCGGCTATGTGCGACCCTGGCGGCTGCTCGTGGTGGCCGCTCTGCTGCTCATCGTGCTGCAGTCGGGGCTGCAACTCGTGGGGCCGCTGCTCACCCGCTGGGTCATTGACACCGCGTTGCCAGCGCGCGACAGCAGTGTCGTGACGCTGGCTGCATTGGCGTTTGCCGGTGCGCTGCTGGTGCAGTTCGTGGCCACCTATGCACAAACACTGCTCACCGCGTTGCTCGGGCAGCGGGTGATGCGCGATTTGCGGCAGGAGCTGTACGCACATCTGCAGCGCCTGCCGGTCTCGTTTTTTGATCGCACGCCGGTAGGGCGGTTGGTGACGCGCAGTACGAGTGATGTGGAGGCGCTCAACGAACTCTTCACCTCGGGGGTGGTGGCCGGACTGGGAGATTTGTTCACCCTGGCCGCCATCAGCGTGGTGATGCTGGTGATCGATTGGCGACTGGCGCTGGCGGCGTTCATCGTGATCCCGATGGTGTTCGGTGTATCGCGGCTCTTTCAGTCACGCGTTCGCACCGCGTACCGGGAGATCCGCACGCAGCTGGCGCAGTTGAATGCGTTTTTGCAGGAGCGCATTGCCGGTGTGCGGGTGGTGCAGCTCTTTGGACGGGAGCGCGACGAGCGACGGCGGTTTGATACGCTCAATACCGCGCACCTTGACGCGCATTTGCGATCGATTCGTGTGTATGCGCTGTACTTCCCCGTGATCGAGTTCCTCACCACCCTGGCGCTGGCGTCGCTGATTGTGGCCAGTGGTGCACGTGTGCAGGAACAGGCGCTCACGGTTGGTACAGTGGCGGCCTTCCTGCAGCTCGTGCGACGCTTCTTTCAGCCGCTGCAGGACCTGTCGGAAAAGTTCAACATTCTTCAGGCCGCGATGGCTGCAGCGGAACGCATTTTCACGTTGCTCGACACTCCCGCCACCGCCGGCGCGGGGGTAACGCCCGATCGTGAGGCGCGCGTCGCAGCGCTGCGGGATGCCGGTGTGACGATCACCTTTGACAACGTCTGGTTCCGTTATGACGGAGGGCAGGGGCTCACCGATGATCGCCTCGTGACCGCCGACGGTAGCGCCAAAAAGCAAGTCGCCAAGGCCGCCACTCAGGGACGACCGGCGGGAGAGGGTGCGTCAGAGGGCGCAGATCACGCTCGCGAGGCGCCGGCGTGGGTGTTGCGCGGCGTATCGTTTGTGGTGGCGCCTGGACAGACGTTGGCCTTGGTGGGGCACACGGGCGCGGGCAAGTCCACGATCGTGAATCTGCTCTTGCGGTTTTACGAGCCGCAGCGCGGTCGCATTCTGCTCAATGGTGAGGACATCAGCGCCATCCCGCTCGATGTGCTGCGGGCCGTGATGGGCTATGTACAGCAGGACATTTTCCTTTTCGCGGGGGATGTGGCCAGCAACATCCGGTTGTCGTCGTCATTGACTCAGGCGGAGCTTGATCAGGCGGCATCCCGGGTCGGTGCCGACCGGATTATTGCGCGACTGCCGGGTGGGTGGTCGCATGAGCTGGCGGAGCGCGGCGCCGGAGTAAGCGTGGGGGAGCGGCAACTGCTGGCCTTTGCCCGCGCGGTCGCGGCCGATCCGGCGCTGCTCATCCTCGACGAAGCCACCAGTGCGGTGGACTCGCAGATCGAGGCCGATATTCAGCGGGCGGTGGCGACGCTCATGCAGGGGCGCACGACCATCGCGATTGCCCACCGGCTGAGCACCATCGCCGATGCCGACGAGATCCTCGTGCTGCATCACGGCGAGGTGGTGGAGCGCGGCGCTCACGGTGATTTGCTGGTGCGCGGCGGCCAGTATGAGCGGCTGTTCCGGTTGGAGAGCGGAGGGTCGAATCGGGGCGGAGCTGCAGTTACTCCGCCGTTGCGCTTGCCAAGTCCGGCAACCTCCGCGTAGCTTCGGCGTAGAGCGCGAGCAGCGATTCGGTTCGTCAGAACGGGCCGCTGTTTCGCCACCATTCTTTCCGGTACCCGATAGACCAACCTCGTGCAGCTATCCGTCGCCGCCGGCACTGATGTCGGACGTATTCGCGCAGGCAATGAAGACAGTCTCTACGCCGATGCTGATCAAGAGCGTGGGCTGTTCATTGTCGCTGATGGCATGGGCGGCCACGCCGCCGGCGAAGTCGCCAGCGAGATGGTCGTGCAAATCGTCGCCCGCGAGGTCGCCGACGTGCGCGACGTCGCCAGCGCGCCAGCACTGCAGGTCATGGCCGAATCGCTGCGCATGGCCAACCGCGCCATCTTTGAGCGCACCATTGTTGAAGCCGACAAGCAGGGCATGGGCACCACAGCGTCGTGTCTGCTGCTGGGCCAGTCCCACTGGGTAATCGGGCACATCGGCGACTCGCGCATTTACCTGCTGCGCGATGGCGTGCTGCGTCAGCTCACCAAAGACCATTCCTACGTGCAGGAGCAGGTCGATGCCGGCTTCCTCACGCCGGAGCAGGCGCGCTACCATCCGTACAGCAACGTGATCACCCGCTGCGTGGGCGCAAACGCCGCGGTGGAGCCGGACATCCTGCACGGGGAGCTCAAGGCCAACGACGCCTTCCTGCTGGCCTCTGACGGCCTTACGGGCATGGTGGACGACGCGCACCTGCAAAAGGTGATGGAAACGCGCGGTACGCCGGGACAGCAAATCAACACCCTCATTACCGACGCCAACCGGCGCGGTGGTCTGGACAACATTACGGCCATCGTGGTGCAGGTGGTCTCGCTGAGCCCGGCGCCGAATCAGCGCGCCAACACCGACGAACACCCCGTCCACTCGCATGGCTGATTCTCCCCCGCCCGCGGCTGTCGGTAGCGTGGCGGATTTGTACCTCGGCAACATTCTGTTTGCCATTGAGCGCTGCGCGATGGCGCTCGACGACGACGGCAAATCAGACGAAGCAGCCTTTTACCGCGGGATCGCGCGCAAGTTGGCCGAAGCGCGCGCTGCCGATCGGTCTGGCGCTCAAACACCCGCACCGGCGTCCTCGCCAGTGTCCAACCCGTCAGCGCAACAGTAGCGATCCGCGGCTCAACGGTCAGCGCAACAGTAGCGACCCACGGGCCAGCCGATCGCGCACCTGATCGGCCGACATGGCTACCAGTTCGAGAATGGCCTGTTCCGGAACGGGCGCGCGATCGGTGGTGAATACCCGCAACCGGCGAGCCGACTTGTACAGCTCGTCGCTGAGCCGAGGCAGGTTAATGGCGCCTTCCCAGCCGCGGTCCGTCAACTGCTCGACGCTTCCATCGCGGCGCACCAGTGGCAGGTCGAGCGCCAGCATCTGGGTTTTGATCGGGTAGTCCAGCAGCAGCGAACCGGGAGCCATGGACAACTCCAACGCCAGAGCGTCTTCGACGCGACGCGTGAGGGCGTAATCCGACGCCAGCCACTCGCCGGTGTCTTCTCCCAGCACCGCCGCCGGATGCTCCAGGGAACGCTTGTGAAGCCGTCGCCGCCGCAGATTGTCCAGCAGCACGCGCGCCACCGGTGGCAACGGCAGCGCGTCGAGGTGATGCAGCAATCCTTCGTCGGTAAAGCGCGCGACCTGCGTGGCCTCAACCAGCCCGTGGCTCAGTGCTTCCGCCACCAGTCGCTTGTACATGGCCGTCGCGCTGCGCACCGCATGGTGCCAATACACGTTGCGAAACATCTGGTACTTGGCGAACAGCAGTGATTCCAGCGCGGACAGCCCTTTTTCACGCACACCGACGCCGTTGGTTGCCACACCGGCCGCCGGAACCAGCACCAGCGAGTTGAGCAGACGATCCACATCAATCTCGCCGTAGGGCACGCCGCACATGTGTGCATCGCGTTTGAGATACTCGATTTTATCGAGATCGAGCGAGCCGGAAATCAATCCCTGCAGCGGACTGTCGCTTGTACCTGTGATCAGGGCGTACACCTGCTGCGGTGCGTCGTCACCCAACTGTGTACGCAACACATCCGCCACAATCCCCTCGAGCAGCAGTGGACGTGCGACTTCTTCGTGATGCGTTGCACCGATTTCTTCCAGCGCATGGCTGAACGGATAGTGTCCGATGTCGTGCAACAGTGCGGCAGCGCGAACGATCGGCATTTGTTCACGCAAGGCATCGTCCAGCTGCCCCTGTTCGTCCAACAAGCGCAACGCTTCGCCAGCGAGGTGGTACGCGCCAAGCGCGTGTTCAAATCGTGAGTGCGTGGCGCCCGGATACACGAGATACGCCAATCCCAACTGTCTGACGTAGCGCAAGCGCTGCACGACTGGTGTGTCGAGCAGCGCGAGGGCTACATCATCGAGCCGGATGTTATTCCAGAGCGGGTCGCGCAGGATGTCCACTGGCGGACCGCAGATCAGCGTTTGGGAGGACCGGCAGCGATGATTTCGGGGGCGACGGCATCACCGAACTTGCCGATGTTGGCCCTGAACATTTCCGCCAGCTTTTCAGCCTGTGCGTCGTACGCCGAGGGATCGCTCCACGTCTTGCGCGGATCGAGCACTTCATGAGGGACGCCCGCGATATCGGTGGGCATGTGCAGCCCGAAAATCGGATGGGTTGCGGTGGGCGTGCTGTTCAACGAACCAGCCACCGCCGCGCGCACCATGGCCCGCGTGTACGACAGCTTCATGCGCTTTCCAACGCCGTACGCGCCGCCGCTCCAGCCGGTGTTCACCAACCACACCTGCGAGCCGTGCTTCTGCAGCAGCTTGCCCAGCATTTCCGCGTAGTAGGTGGGATGCCACACAAGGAACACCGCACCAAAGCACGCCGAGAACGTGGCCTGCGGCTCGGTCACGCCGCGTTCAGTACCCGCAACCTTGGCCGTGTATCCCGACAGGAAATAGAACATCGCCTGCTCGGGTGTGAGCCGTGAGATCGGCGGCAAGACACCAAATGCATCGGCCGTGAGAAACACCACGTGCTTGGGATGTCCGCCACGTCCGCTCTTCACGTAGTTGGGGATGTAATGCAGCGGATACGAAACGCGGGTGTTCTCGGTAATGGACTGATCTTCGAACTGTACTTCGCGCGTATTGTCGTCCAGCACCACGTTTTCAAGCACGGTCCCGAACAGGCGCGTTGTGGCGTAGATGTCGGGTTCCTGCTCAGCCGAGAGGTTGATTGCTTTGGCGTAGCAGCCGCCTTCGAAGTTGAAGATGCCCTCGTCGCTCCAGCCATGCTCATCGTCACCAATGAGACTGCGATCGGGGTCGGCTGACAACGTGGTCTTGCCCGTACCGCTCAAACCGAAGTAGAGCGCCGAATCACCATTCGGGCCGATGTTGGCGGAGCAGTGCATGGACAGCTGGCCACGCTTGGGCAGCAGGTAGTTCATCACGGTGAACATGGACTTCTTGAGTTCACCTGCGTAGCGCGTGCCACCAATAAGAATTGTGCGTTCGGCCAGATTCAGAACGATGAACGTACCGGTGCGCGTCCCGTGTTTGGCCGGGTCTGCCTGAAACTCGGGCGCATGATACACGGTGAAGTTGGGCGCGAACGTTGCCAGGTCTTCAAGTGACGGGCGGATGAACATGTTGCGCACAAAGCTTCCGTGCCACGCATTGGGCAGCACGTACCGCACACTGAGCCGCGAGGCGGGATCGGCCCCGCAGTACAGGTCCTGTACAAACAGCTCGGGCAGACCGTTCAGATAGGCGCGTACATCCGCCAGCAGCGCGTCGTAATGCGCCGGCTCCATGGGCTGGTTGACCTTGCCCCAATCCACATCCGCTTCACTCGTGGGTTCGCGCACCACGAACTTGTCGTTGGGTGAGCGACCGGTGTGCGGCGACGTGACAGCGACAAACGGACCCATCGCCGCCAGACGACCTTCACCGCGGCGAATCGCCGCTTCTACCAGCTCCGGCGCGATGAGATTCCAGTGCACCTTTCCCGTTGGTGCGAGGCCTTGTTGGGCGAGTCCGTCAGCGCTCGCGCGCGACGATGAATCGGGGATGATCTGTGTCGCCATGCGTGTTGCGACCCTCTCGAAGTGGCAACGCGCGACATAAACGTTCGCCCGGCGCCGTAGATGCTGATTGGAAGGGATCATCGCTCGCGGAAACCGCGCCCGAGATTCCTGACGGTTTGTGTTCGGTCTATCGTTCAACTACAGACAGGGTAACATGCCTGAACGGCGACTCAGCCTCAAGAGCATTACGCTCTTATCTGTGCGTACTCACCCTTGGCCCGACAACGCATGCGTCAGGTATGCCATTCCATCGCGGCGCTTTGTGCAGCGCTGACCATCTCGGTTGTACCAGTCTCACGGTCACACGCGCAGGATACGGTGCTGGCCGCACGCGCGGACAGCATCTTTGGCTCAATGGCGGGGCCGTTGGCACCCGGCTGCGCCGTTGACGTTCGGCGCGGTGACGCGACGCTTTTGTCAGGTGCGTGGGGCAGGGCAGAGCTCGAGCACGGTGCGGCCATCACGCCGGCCACGATTTTTGAGGCGGGATCCGTTTCCAAGCAGGTAACGGCCGCGGCGGTGCTGCTGCTGGCCGAGCGGGGGAAACTGTCACTCGACGATAAAGTGCAGCGCTGGTTTCCCGAGATTCCCGAGTACGAGGAATCCATCACGCTGCGACATCTCATGCAGCACACGAGCGGTCTTCGCGACTGGGGAGCCGTCGCACAGCTCGAAGGGTGGCCCCGGGGCACACGTGATCACCGACAGGAACACGCGCTCATTATTGCCGCTCGCCAGCGCGCATTGAATCACCCGCCAGGTGCTCAGTTCAGCTATACCAACACCGGCTACAATCTGCTGGCGCTGCTGGTGAGCCGGATCAGCGGCACATCGTTGGCCGAGTTTACGCGCACCGAGTTCTTTGTGCCGCTGGGCATGACGTCCACGAGCTGGCGTGATGATCCCTCCCGGCTCGTGGCAGGTCGTGCCCAGGCCTACTCACCAGCCGGCTTCGGGGCTTGGCGGCTGGACATGCCCTTCGAACACGTACACGGCAACGGAGGGTTGCTCACCACGGTTGGTGATCTTCAGCTGTTCACCGAGGCGATTGCGTCTGGCCGCGTTGGCGCGCCAAACGTGAGCGCACGCATGCAGGAAGAAGGACGGTTACGCAACGGTAAGGGCGCTGCCTACGGTGGCGGACTCTTTCTCGATGATGTGTATGGTGTTCGCGCGGTACACCACGGTGGAGCGACGGCGGGCTACCGGGCGTTTCTTGCTCGCTTCATTGAGTCCGATATCCGCGTGGCGATTTTGTGCAATCGCGGTGACGCGTCGCCGCAGGTGATGGCACGGCGCCTTCTGCAAGCAACTCTGCCGTTTGTCAGTGCAAATCCGTCAGCCTCGGCGCCTGTCGCGCCGGTGCGTATTGCCTACGACTCCGCCGCGTTCGCCGGATTCGCGGGCGACTACACGAGCCAGGAGGCAGATGCGCGATGGACCATACGTGTTGGCCGGGATGCAATGACCTTCTCGCGATGGAACGGTGACGTGGCGCCGCTGCGACCTGCGGGCCCCGATGTATTTGCCGGGCCCGCCAGCCTGCGGATCACGTTCACGCGCGACGCGAATGGACGCGTGACAGGATTTACGGCCGATGCGTCGCGCGCACTCGGTGTGATCTTTACGCGCGAGTAAATGAACGCAGCAACGACAGCATGCGCGCGTCAGCGGCGGCCGGAAGATCGCCTTTAGGCGTTTCAATAATGCGCGGGACGTGCGCCATGCGATCGTCGGTCATGATGCGGCGGAACGGATCGGCGCCAATGGTGCCTTCGCCGATCAGTTCGTGTCGGTCGAGATGCGAGCCAAGCGCCGCCTTGGAGTCGTTGAGGTGCAGGCAACCGAGTTGCGCAAAGCCGATGATGTCATCGAACTGTGCAAACACGCCATCGTAGTCGTTGATGAGATCGTAGCCGGCTGCCCAGATGTGCGCCGTATCAAGACATACACCAACGCGTGATGCCAACGTTTTCGGCATTGCCGAAATAATGGCGTGCATCTCTTCGAAGGTGCCACCCAGCACCGTGCCCTGACCGGCGGTGAGCTCCATAAGCAGGCGCGTCTCACCGGGTTCAGCCTCCAGCGCTTCGATAATGCTCTCAATATTCCGCGCCAGCCCGCTGGCGCGATCATCCATGAAGTTGCCGGGATGCGAAACCAGCGCGTTGAGCCCGAGCGCATGACAACGACGCAGTTCAGCGCGAAAGCTTTGTACCGACCGCGCACGAAGCACGGGATCCGGCGACGCGAGGTTGATCAGATAGCTGTCGTGTGCGCAAATCCACCGTGCGTTTGTGGTATTCATGGCGCTGCGAAACGCGTCAGCTTCGGCGGCGTCTACCTCGCGCTCGGCCCAGCGATTGGCCTGCTTGGTGAAGATCTGCGCTGCACTGCCACCGATCTCACGCGTGCGCAGCGCGGCGTTGGCTGTGCCCCCCGCGACGGATACGTGTGCGCCAAGCGGTGTGCCATCGAGCGTCGGATCAGTGGCCAGCGGGTGCGCCTCACCTTCAACATGGTCGGTCCAGCTCAATGGCGTCGTTTTTTTCGCGCTCTTGCCGGCGGTCTTCGTGACG
>JAABRT010000007.1 GCA_011390805.1 Gemmatimonas sp.
CCGCACCCGATGCAGCAACGCCAACCACAAGACTGGCGGTGGACACGATACCATCGTTGGCGCCGAGCACTGCCGCGCGCAGCCATCCGATTCGGTCAGAGAAGTGCCGCTCTACGTGCGCCATCGTGAAGTATAGCACCTCCAGGGCGTATCGCCGATGCACCACCCGATGGCGTTCAGATGGTGTCAAACGCGCTCCGCCCCGTGCGAAAACGCCCGTGATCCTCTAATGTGTGGGATGGCCAAGACCTGTCCCACCTGCGGATCGACCTTTCCCGCAACCCAGGCGTTCTGCCCGAGCGACGGAACGGCGTTGCGATCGAACATGCCCGCTGACTCAATCGTCGGCACAGTGGTGGCTGAGCGCTACCTGATCACCGAGCTGCTTGGCGAAGGGGGCATGGGCAAGGTGTATCTCGGGCAGCATGTCAAGCTGCCGCGACGTGCCGCAGTCAAGGTGCTGCATCAGAACATGGTGCGCGAGGCAGACGCGGTAGCCCGGTTCAACCGCGAGGCAACGAACGCCAGCAAGATTGATCACGAGCGCGTGGCGCGAGTCTTCGATTTCGGTGAGACGTCCACCGGACTCGTTTACCTGGCCATGGAGTACGTGGAAGGGCGCACGCTCAAGAAGGTGCTCGCAGAAGACGGGCCCATGTCGCTCTCGCGCACGGCCACGCTGGTTCGGCAAATTGCCGATGGCCTCGACGAAGCACACCGCTCGGGCATCGTGCATCGCGATCTCAAGCCGGACAACATTCTCGTGGGCAAAAGCGCCTCCGGCGGCGATGCGTGCAAGGTGGTGGACTTTGGAATCGCCAAAGCGCTGGGCTCCGGCGAGCGTTCACTCACACGCACCGGATTTGTGGTTGGCACGCCGGAGTACATGAGCCCGGAACAGCTGCTTGGTGAACCCATTGACCATCGCAGCGATGTGTATGCGCTGGCGCTGTTGGCGTACCAGTGTCTGACGGGCGAAACCCCGTTCGACAGCCGCACACCCGATCGCGGTCTCATGGCTCGCCTGGCCAACGAGCCACGAGCGCTGATCACTGTTCGTCCGGACAAACAGTGGCCCGTTGAGCTGCAGGCGGCGCTCAACAAAGGCATGTCGCGTGATCGCGAACGGCGGTATCGCACCTCGGGAATGTTTGCCGAAGCGTTTGAACGGGCCGCGCTCTCCCGCAAGATGGTGCAGCCCGACCAACCGGAGGCGGAAGCGACCCCACCTTCACCGGACAAGGCGTCGCGATCCAAGGCCGCGCGTGCGCGCACCCCCAAGTCCACTCCCAGTGCCGCTGTGCCCGCCGCAGCTGCGCCAGCACCAGCACCAGCGCCAGCCCCTCCGGCTCCATGGCTCGCCACGCCGCCCGCAGCTTATGCGCCACCTGCGGCGTACGGACCGCCCTACGCGCACACGCCCGGGGCTTCAATGCCGCAAGCCGCGCCCATGACGCAGCGCGCGGCGCACCGACGCAGCTGGCTGCCCTCGTTGCCGCACGTGCCGGTGATGCGTTGGGCGGGCACCGTGCTGCTGCTTTGGTTTGTCTGGCTCGTGTACTCCGAGGGCAGTGTGCGGCGTGCGGTGCGTCGCGCCACGGGCGTGGCACGGTCGGTTGAATCAGAGGCCCGGAAACTCATTCGCGAGCCGGCGCCAAGGGCACGCCAACCCGCGGCCGGACTCGCACCAGCGCAGTCGCCGGCATCAGACTCGGCCGGCTCGGCACCAGTTGCTCAACCGGCAGCCGAACCGGCGCCAGCGTCAACTGCAACACCGGACACAATCGAGCCTGAAGGGACCCCTTCTGGCAGCTAGCACGTTTGTCGCGATCAGCTGCCATTGAGCTGCCTGCATCGCCGCGGCGCCCGATCACGCCGCTACTTCGCCTCTATTTGTCGAGCTAATCATGCGTTGTCGCATTGCATCAGGACTGGTGCTGCTGTTCACCGTGGCCTGCACAGAAAACCGTACCGACGCCGTGGAACAGCTGTCGGCTTCCACGACGTCGCAAACAGCGCCGCCAACTACACCACCAAGCAGCACGCTCCGCGGAACGCTGAAAGAACAGATACCTGTGGAACCCTACGTGTACGTGCGTCTGGAAACAGCCGACGGAGAGATCTGGGCGGCGGTGAACGAAGCCCCACTTAGCGTGGGGCAGGAAGTGATTGTGTATAACGCCTTCCCCATGGAGCAGTTCGCCTCACAAACACTGGGGCGCACCTTTGACCGGATCTATTTTGGTGCGCTCGAGCCGGTGGGTGGAGCCGTTGCAGGCAGCGCACCGGCTACGCTTGGCCCCGCTGGCGCGCCCGCAGCAGACATTGCCGTTGTTGGTCCCATTGCTCGCGCCGAGGGCAACGACGCCCGCACAATCAACGAGTTGTGGCAGAACAAGGAAGAGCTGGCCGGTTCAACGGTGCGAGTGCGCGGCGTGGTGGTGAAGTACAACGCAGCCGTGATGGGGAAGAACTGGATTCACCTGCAGGACGGCAGTGGCGACGCGGCGCATGGTACACACGACATGGTTGTCACATCGATGGACGCCACCACCGTGGGCGACACCATCACGGTCAGGGGCATTGTACGCAGAGACCGGGACCTGGGTGCGGGATATGTGTTCGCGTTGTTGGTGGAAGAGGCGAGCATCGTCGCGCGCTGACACGTTCAACACGACGGGGCGTCAGGGCACCGGCTGGCTCTCAGGTATCACCGCCGGCATTGCCAACGTCCGCCCCGTTCCACTCATGAGCGCATCGATCAGCGTGGATACGTTCAGACTCGTGGCGGGTGCCTGCAGGCGGAAAAACTCCTCGGTGAGCAATCCCGAAATCCGGCTGTGACCACGATCCAGCGAGAGCAATACAGTGTCGCGCGTGTCGAGCACCGCCGCCTGGTTGGCTGGCAGCGATGAACCGCCTTCGGCCAGACCACGTCGCTGGATATCGTCAAACACCAGCGTCATAAGTTCACGCGCTTCGGCGTGGTTGCCGCGCTCAGCCAGTACCGCCGCTGCACCGGTGTGGGCGGCCAGCGTCTGAAGAAGCAGCGCCTGCTCCGTGCGCGCGATCTGACGGTCGCGCGCCTGCAGTGCGAACAGCAGCCAGATCACACCGGCGAGTACCAGCAGCCCCAACAACCCCACGTACTTGATCGGTACAAGCATCGGAGGCGCCTTACTGGGCGGCACCGTTTTGGCGGACGTATTTGGAGCGGTATCGCTCACGATGATCTCCAGCGCAAAAGGCAGTTGCTTCGCAAAATCAGTTCATAGACTCAGTATCAAGATACTGCACACGACAACTTTCGTGCTCCGCCCTGAGAGAGATACGCCACGCGACAGATTGCGGAATCCCCACCTACGCCTGAACCCGCAACTCCACACGCACTGAACTCGCATCTGCATCAAGTATGCGCGCCACCGCCGCCCGGTCAACTTGCACAACCGTCTCGGGGAGCGTGGGTGCACGCAGCTCCAGTTCGCGCCATCCCTTCCTGTCGGCTCGAGCTACGGCGAGTCGCGCGCCGGGGATACGCAACGTAAGCAGTGATTCGAGCTGCGTCTCCCAGACTTCCGGAAATGTTGGATCGAGCGACAGCGGGCCCGCCTGCCCTTCAATCTGCGCCCGCTGTGCCGCATCAACGGTAAAGCGCCAGCGTCCACGCACCACATCACATCGTTCTCCGGCCCACACACGCACTTCACCCGTCCACTGATGTGCGTGCGGCGTTCGCGCACGGGCACGCTCCGGCGCCTCGATCGCATCCTGGGCATCATCGACACCGGCGCGCGTAGGCAGGCGGCGTCCGCGACGGGCGCGTGGCATCGTGCCGCTCGCAGCCGGACGTGCGGGCCACGCGCTGAGCAGCATGACAAGTAATGATGTGAGGAACCGTGTCATCATCTCAAAACTACTCGGCGTTACGGCTGAGCTGCGACTCTCAGACGTTCAAACATGAATAGGTTCAGACAAGCAAGCCAATGGCGGTTCTCCCGATGCAAGCATTGACATGAAACAAATCAAGGCGTGGCTCACGCTCGTTGTCACCATCACTTTCGTCACATCTCCCGCGTTCACGTCACCATTCAGCGGTTTCCGAGCCGAGCAGCTTCCCATCCCGCAGATTGATCCACCGGTACAACCGGCCGGATACGCGTTTTCCATCTGGGGACTGATCTACGGTTGGTTGCTGGTGTCAGCGGTGTACGGTGTATTCGCTCGACGCAGTGATGAGCTGTGGGATCGTGCACGCACGCCGCTCGCGCTCAGTCTCGCGTTGGGTACACCGTGGCTGGCCGTCGCGAACCGCAGTGCAGTCTGGGCAACGGTGCTCATTGTTGCGATGGCCGCCAGCGCGATCGTGGCGCTGCTTCGCGCGCCGGATACTGACAGTGCATGGTTGCGTACGCCGGTGGCGATTTATGCAGGCTGGCTCACCGCGGCAACGTTCGTATCGCTGGGCAGTACGGCCGCCGGTTACGGTTTGCTCACCAACAGTCTCGGCTGGGCGTTCATCGGCATCACACTGGCGCTGATGGTGGCAGTGCTGGTGCAGCGGGTGATCCCGCGCGCACCCTGGTACGCGGCGACCGTGATCTGGGCGCTGGTAGCAATCATGGTAGCCAACGGCAATGAACCGCTTGCCGTGACGCTGTTGGCGGGGGCAGGTATTCTGGTGCTCGGATTTTTGCTGGTGTCGCAGCGACAGCGGGTAATGCTCTAACCTGAAGTCCGCATCGTCCGCCAGAGAGATTCGCGGAGTACGTTTCAGCATGCGCACAATCGGCCTTATTTCAGATACCCACGGCCTGGTGCGAGCGGAAGTGCTCAGCGCGTTGCGCGGTGTTGACCTCATTTTGCACGCCGGGGATGTCGGTGGCGCCGACGTGCTGCAGGCTCTCGCGCGCATCGCGCCCGTACGAGCCGTGCGAGGAGACAGTGATCTCGCCACAGCAACTGATCTTGAAACGCGCATCGACGAACTGTTTGAACAGGTGCGCGTGGTCGTTACGCATGGCCATGAGCTTGAGCGCCCCGACCCACCACGTATCGTGTCGGCGTACATGCACGCCGACGTGATCGTGTACGGCCACACACGCAATGCACTGGTAACACGTGCGGCCAGACGTCTTGTCATCAATCCGGGAGCGGCCGGCAGTACATTTGCCGGCTCATCACCCACGGTGGCGAGACTGTACATCGACGGACGACAATCCGATGCGCAGCTTGTTCGTCTCTTTCCTGCCGCACCCGACGAACTATTGATGGAGGACGACGGGCAATAGTTGCGTCGTGCGGTACTTTGTACGCTTACCCGTTAAGCGTGCCACGGACACACAGCACGGTACTCACCGCGATTCTCTAGCCACGCTGTGCGTGGGGGACATATGCCGGTCAAGGAATGGAATAAGCGACTCACCGACACCATTGATCAGATCGCCCTTTCAAACGCGCCGGGCTTTACCGGTGACAAGGCATTGATTGTCACCTCGCTTCGCAGCTGGCTCGCGGCCGCACCGCTCACTGAACGCAAGGAAATCAGCGAGCTGATGTCGCAGGATGGCCTCGCCAACAAGCCCGGCAAGGCCGACCGCGCCTCAAGACGCGCGCAGATTCTGTTGCAGTGCGCGTTGGTGAAGCGCAATAAGGCCGACTGGCCCGCGGTCAAGCATTTTGTGAATCACTCATCGCTCGGCACGACCATTAAAGGCGCGATGGACATGGCGCACGATGCCATCTACAGCGGGCAGGCTCAGGGCGACACCAACAAGAACCGTCTTATCACGCATACCCGGGAGTTTCTTGAACGGTTTCGCGTAAGTGTGGCATCAAAGCCTGCCGCGGGCATCTACGAACACAGCTTTTTCATGCTGAACGGCGAGTATCGCATCACGCCGTACGTGCAGAACCCGCCGTCGGCGGTGAGCGTGAGTGCCATGAACATGCCAGCCACCAAGTTCAGCCTCGTAAAGGACAACCTCGGCGCCATTCCCGGCATGCACACCGCCACGTACAACGAGGAACCGCTCGGATCCAACCTGCTGCTCACCACGCAGTTCAGCGGATGCAGCTATTGCTTCATGCTCAACGCCGACCGCTCCTCGCTGATCACGGCACACATCGACCCCGAGAAGGGACAGGGGGTTGATGGAGCAGCCATCGCCAAACGACTGGCAGCTACGGGCAGCTTTGCCAACGGCAACGGCGGCGTGTTTCGCGTGTACGGTCGAACCACGGATGACAGCAAGTTCGGATACGGCGACGGCAACATGATCATCATCGCCGTGCGTCGCGACGGAAAATGGGAGATCTGGGCGCAGCTGACAGCCGTGTCCGGGGCGCGCACGGTCGAGCGCATTGACAACTCACCCAAACCGCATCCGCCGCTGTAGCCGGCGGCTGGTTACCGGCCGTCTGCGAGACCGATCGCCAGCAGCCACACTGTGCTGCCAGCACCGCCCAGCAGGTGCGCCGTAAGCCCGACTCTGAGTCCCTGCTTTCCCCTACGGGCGGTGGAGAAGTACGCGCCGGCGTGCAAACCACTTGCTCTATCTGCACCTCCCCCACCAACGGCGCCCGCCAGCGTCACGCCAGCTGTGGGAAGTACCAGCAGGCTCGGGGACATTTCCAATGGAAATACCACACCTGTGGTTACAGCGCCGGCCACCGCCCCATAAGCGAGCGCAACGGGCGCGATCGCCAACGAGAGGTCCAGCCCGGGTCGCGACTCTCTCATAACCGTGGCGTGATAGCCGAACATCGTGGCCAGGAAATACGTCTCGCCGGACACACTGGGCACGGCGGCCGAGGCACCCCTCAGCCAATACGTCTCACGGGAGGGCTCGGCTGACTGTGCGCTGACAGACTGCGCCGTCATGGCAACAGCGAGGGCGATCGTGAGTGTGAGTTTTTCACAAACCCAGCGACCTGCAACCCAGACCACTCGCCATGCGACTGCCACGCCGGTGCAATCGTGACGCGACTGCAGTTCCGCCGAATGGTGACGACACATCGCTACAAAAAGCGAATGCTTTGACGCTCTGTACTCGAAAACATCCTTCATTTGACGACACATAGAAAGGACTGTGCGTACCTCGAGATCAGTTCTGACGGTTAGCTGACGAGAAGTTCGCTCATTCTCAAACCTAAGCGAACCATCCACGACAGGAGCGCGCTCAGCAAGCGCGTCGTCTTGAAATACACGACATCGTGAACCAAATAGCCGACCACATCGCACCTGACCACGCCAGTCTCGAACTGCAGGAGCGACTGCGTAGTGCGACCATTGGGCGGTATGACATCTATGGTCAGCTGGGACGCGGTGGGATGGCCGTAGTTTACCTGGCGCTTGACTTAGCACTTAATCGAAAGGTTGCGATTAAAGCCATTCTGCCAGACGTGGCTTCCTATTCCGGCGCCGTGGAGCGTTTCCGGCGTGAGGTGCAAACCTCAGCGTCGCTCAGTCATCCACACATTATCCCCATCTTTGCAGTCGGCGACGACCCGAAGCTAGCCTATTTCGTTATGAAGTATGTCGATGGTCGCGGGCTGGACGCGGTGATTCGAGATGACGGTGCACAATCGCCAGATTTCGTACAGACGATTCTTCAGCAAGTGGGCTCGGCGCTCGACCACGCGCACCGGAACGGAGTTGTTCATCGCGATGTGAAATCGGCCAACATCATGCTGGACGACGGCGGCTGGGCATTGCTTACGGACTTTGGCATCGCTAAAGCCACCGACGCACCGGGACTGACGAGCTCCGGCATGATTGTTGGCACGCCCTCATACATGTCGCCAGAGCAATTCTCTGGCGGCCATGTTGGCCCCGCAGCTGACCAGTATGCGCTTGGCTGCGTCGCGTTCGAGTTGCTGGCGGGTCGCCGTCCGATGATTGGCGCAACGATCGCCGAGTTGATGAAAAGTCA
Source organism: Gemmatimonas sp. (assembly GCA_011390805.1). Taxonomy (GTDB): domain Bacteria; phylum Gemmatimonadota; class Gemmatimonadetes; order Gemmatimonadales; family Gemmatimonadaceae; genus JAABRT01. The sequence continues at coordinate 7,932 of JAABRT010000007.1, forward strand.
CTTACTTGAGCCTCCCCCGCGACTGATTGAGCTCGTTTCCGATTGCCCTCCGGAACTCGATGCCTGCATTCAAAGAATGCTGGCCAAACAGCCTGAGGAACGTTTTGCATCGATCAGTGATGCTCTAACAACGCTTCAGGCTCCGAGCAAAGATGCACAGGAACGTGTGAGTACCACAATGAGCATGCTTGCGCGAAGCAGTTCACACCTACGACCGATTATCAGTCAGCCACTCAGTCCCACCCCAGGTACTCTGCGCGCCAGTCAGCAAAAAACGAACTCGGTCGCAGCGCTAGCCAATCATTGGTCACCCCTGCGATTTGGCAGCATTATGGCGACAATCGCGCTAGTTCTTGCCTCGCTGATTGTGACCTGGCCGGAAGTGGAGGAGCCGACACCAGACTCAGGAACTCAAACCAGCATTCTGGCCGCGGATTCTGTGACGTTTGCCGACACCACTCCCAAAGATTTGATCTCCTCCGATGAGACACAGACGGAATCGCAAGGAAGCACGCGATTACCGGAGGGACGCGCTCCAGCGGAAGGACGCCGAACGGAGTCTTCATCGTCAGACCAGAATGCCAGCCGGTTAACTCGGAAAACGCCGCCACAGAGTGCCGTCACAGCACCAACGTCAGATTCGAACGCACTGGTCGGAACACCGCCAATCGACTCGTTGACGCCGGGCAGAGCACGATCGGACGACTTGTTGGCACCCGCCGACTCAACCCTCCTCCCCGCCACCATTCCTTCCGCGACCCTGATCATTGGGACGAAGCTGATCGGCGGTTTCCTCTATATCGATAACGATCAAATCATTCCCTTGGAAACTGGCCGGATCATGACGTTCCAGCTTTCTCCCGGCACCCACCGCTTGCGCGTCACCACCAACGGTTGCCTCAACCCTTGGGAACAGCAGGTGGAGGCTCGTGCAGGCCAAACGCTCACTTTCAACTACCGAACGCCTCAATGCGATCCTCGATCTTGATTACGGCCCGGCAAACCCGGGTCAATCGTGCGCTCATACTAAGCGTGGTCGCCATTATGTGCCTGCAGCCTCGAGTGGCCGATGCACAGTCCGCGCGAGAGCGAGGCGATTCACCAGCACAGGATCTCATTGCAAGAGCAAAGGACGCTCTCAATAATCTGCAGTACAACGATGCAATTGACGTTGCGAAAACGGTTCTGCAGCAACCGCGCTTGCGCAACGACCAGCGCGTCGCTGCGATGCAAGTTGTTGCAGCAGCCTATTTCCCGAATCCGGAAGATGGCGCTGCATTCGTAGCGGATGACAGCGCCAAACAATACCTAAGCCGTGCCATCCGACTCAGACCTGACCTGCCGCTTGCGTTGGATGTACGGTGGCCAGGACTTGACTCATTGTTCCGGGTGGTGCGCGAGCAGACTTTTTCATCGATCGCTATTCCGCCAGATGAGGTTTCACTAAGTGGCACCGATGGACGCGGCTACATCGAAGTAGTCAGCACCCGCCCGGCCACTATGCGATTGTTCACCGCGCCTCGTGGTAGCACGGAGTTCGTGCAACACGATTCAAGCAGCGCATCGGAACGCGCCAGACTCAGCATTCGGGCACATGATGGCGAACAAGCTGTGCTCGCCATTGGCGAACACATGCTGCTGATCGAAGTAGCCGACGCGGTGTCATCGTCTCGCGATACGCTGCGTTTTCGCGTTACAGTGCTGGGTGATCCCGCCCCGGTTTTGGCACGCGAGCCGGTATTTGATGCCACGCGGCTGCTCCCTGAGCGGAGACCGCGAAAACTCGGTGTTGGCATTGCGAGCGCGCTCTTCTTCGGTGGCGCAACCATTGCACTGGCGCAGTTTGCGCGAGCCCGCGAACCGATTCCTGGCACGTTCCCTGCCGACGGCCGTTCCCGCGTAGTCGGGCTTGCACTTGGCGCTGGGGCAATCGTGGGTGGACTTGCTGACAAAGGTGTGCCGCTGCCTGCAAACGTCGCGGCCAACACCATTCTGAAAGCGCAGCATGCAGAAGCTACTCGCGATGTGCAGGATGCCAATCGAGGCGCAGTCGCGGCGTATCGACTCTCGCTTCGAATCGTTCCGGAGGATCGCTGATGACGCTCCGAACACTTACGCTTTGCTTCGCTGTCGTCAGCCTTTCAGTGACCAATGTAGCTGCAGCTCAGCGATCGTATCCAGTCGACCTGCTGATCGTGCCAGTTACACAGAGCGTTAGGCGCCAAGCAATCGCACCGGGAGACGCTGTCCCGCTTACCACTTCCGGCACGATACGTGGACTCGAGGCTTTTCTGCTGCCAGCGGGTGGCGGAGTCGGGGTTTTTGGCCGGTATCACACGAGCAATCTGGGTGCAGAGAACAAGCCGTTGATGCAGGAGGCTGGGCTATTACTCGGTGATGCGTCATTCCGACTCGAGTTCGCTTACAGCGCGCGTCATCACCTGCCACAAGACAGTGTCATCCCGTTGATCCGTGCAGGGTTTGGGGGCACAACAATACTAGGCACCAGTGGCGTCGCGCTTCGACTGCGTGCGAGTTATTTCGTACCTGTTGATCGCTTCGAGGGAGCGGGAGAAAACACGGATGGTTGGGAGGGCGAAACGACGCTCTCGTATACTTGGGATCGCTTTCCACTAAGCGCGCATCTTGGCTATCGCCTTGAGCGCCTTCGTGTGGTGGACTTCGAGGAAGAGAACTCGGCCATCACACTTGGCTTCGGACTGTGGTTGCAACGCCGTCGCTGATCTTGCAGGCGATTCCGCTGGCAGTGCGGTGCGATCGCACTGGTTTGTTTCACGAAGCATTGATTAACAGACTGTGCACCAACTTCACGCTGCGAATCAACTGCGCTGCGAACTTTGGAGATGGAGTCATGCCGGACGCTTTGTTGAAAGTGCCCATTGTCGGGCAGGCACAGGGGTTTGCTGGGAAACCGATGAATCTTCGTGCCGCGCTCGGTAGCACCGTCGCGCCGCACGGGTCAGAAACCCGCGCTCTACGCCAGCGCCACGACCTACCAGACCTTTCCCGAGGGACGCTCACAGATTTGCTGGACGGGCTGATCCGTTACGAACAAAACGAGATTGCGAAGTTGCGGCGTGGCCTCCCTCTCAACAAGGCCGTTGCCGGCGGAGGAGAAGTGGCAATCGTGCTCAAGAACACGGTCAGGCTGGCGAGCGATGCAGCAGAGGGCGCCTTTTCTCTTGTCGAACACGCGGGGGGGCGTCTTCTTGCCAGCCATGTGCACCGTCATCCACTGTTCCGCACGTTCCTTGATTCCCACTTGCCACATTCGACGGTAGCGACCAAGCAGGCGATCGAGACTGCCTTATTTAAGGGGACGCTAAAGGGCGGTCTCGTCATAGGTGCGTTGCTGCTCGCACCAGAGGTCGCCCTTACCGGATTTCTCGTTGGGCAACTGTGTGACGCAGTGTTCGAGTACGCGCTGGTAGTAAGGGGCAAGCAGGAAGGGCAGGATGCCGGTCATATACTGCATTCGCGCAGTGAGCGTCTTGCTTTTTATCGCAGGCTGCGCTGCACCCTAGCGATGAACGGCCGGCTCACAGCTGAGCAGGTGCATCGCATCATTGAGCGTCAGAACGAACGGTTGCTGATCCTTCGATAATCACTTAGCAGCAGATAAGCCATTAGACACGGAAAACGGAAGCGCTTGATGGTGCTTCGGCCACAAAGTGCGCCTGGTGTGATCTCGGGTTTTCAAAGTCCTCTATCTAGTCGGCAGCAGCGAGCAATGCCACAATTCGATCTGGTTGCGTCAAAGCAAAAAATAACGAGTGCTCCGAATCACCAACGTGCGTTCGCGTCCCACGTATGCGCTGGAGTGATCGCTTCGGGACACTCGCCGTACAAGGCTACGGCAATCGCCAATGTCATTGTTGAAACTGGCCGATACATTGAAGAGCACCAAGAGCTCATGATCGCCATGACGGAAGGAGCGGTAACACTAAAGGGTGCGGTCGATGACGCACGCAAAGTCTTTGCAGGGATTCAACACATGGACCGGGCATCCCTGCTTAGCAACTTTCCCGCATCAGCGAGATACGGCGTTTACTCGTGGCGTTCTGCAAACGGAGTGTTCGCGTCGTTCCTTTCTCATATCATTCCGTTCGCAAAATCCCAAGGAGTGGAGTTGAACGAGTGCGTAGCGGCTGTATCGAGAACATCGCTTGCAATCGTTGCCTTGGGAACGGGAACGGTGACGCTGCCCACCGGATTCGGCGCGATCGTACTTCTTCTCGCAATTAAAGAAGCCGCGTCCAGTGGCTATGCCCTCGGCGAGCACTGCATCTTGCCTTTAACCAAGTAGCCAGCATCGAAATACAACGAGCCAATAGTGACGTTGTTCGCAACCTGTTCCCTGAGGCACTATAGAACATGACTGAACTTGAACAACTCAGGACCGTGCTCGGCTTGCCGCTTGCTCCACTCGTGGACCGCGGACTTCGCGAAACAACGCGGTTCTTCCGCCAGTGGTTGCACTGCGAACCACTGGCATGGAGTTCCTACATCAAGGGAATTGACTTTCACAAGACAGTGGAAACAGTGACGCTTCGTCCCAATACACGATTGGTTCGCTACGATCCGCCCGACACACGTGCAAAGCCATTCATGTTTTTCACTCGTCCAGGCACGTCGCCGCATCAAACTGGCACAAGCTTCGAACGCGTTACCTTTAAGGAGTATCAGACGGAAAAACCGATACTGGCGTTGCGCTCCTTCGCAAGCGATATGACGTTTGGACTGCACGATCAGGTCAGCCGTCCGGGAGGCGGAATGCAATACATCATTCGAACCATCGATTGCCCCGCACTTCGGCGGGTGGGCCGTGATGGCGCCGCGAACACGTAGCATGCGGTGACACAAAGAGCTGCTCCCTCTAGCGCTTCCCCACCGGGCAGGTATTGATGCCCAGAATCGAGTACAGCGGGCAGCTGCCCAGCAGACCCGTTGCAAGCGGGATGACACCCAGATAGCCCCACGCGGTCTGCGGCCCGACCTGTGTAATCGCGAGCAGGCCGAGGCCAAGCGATACACGCACCACGCGCTCAATCGGGTGTTCATTGCGTGCGAAGAAGTTTGACATGACACGGCTCTCCAAAAAGTAGAAAGGCGCGGCGCGTCGTCTGCCGCTACATCACAGAGCCAGGATAACGCGCAAAGGATTCAACCTCAGTGTTCAACGCGAGGTACCGATGGCGAGCTGAATGCGATCACGAAGCTGTGTGAGTGCGGACTCGTCAAGCATAAAAGAATCGTCGCGCTCCGCACGCAACGCCTCAACCATCGCCCCTATCCGCCCGCCGAATCGCGCGCAGGTGTCACACTCGGCCAGGTGCGCCTGGATATCCGCAACGCGCGCGGGAGCCAGCGTACCGTCAAGAAACTCCGACAGATCGGACAGCACGTCACGACAGCGCAGGCCGGCAACGAGGCGATCCAAGTCAGGCATGTTTACCTCCGGTGGCGTTGTGGCTTGCTGTTTGATTTGCGTGCAGGTCACGGATTGGCTTACCGATTGGCTCGTCACTCTTTTCAAGCGCACGCACTTCGGCCGCAAGGCGAAGTCGCGCCCTGTGCAAACGGCTCTTCATGGCAGCGCCGGAGAGTGACAGCGCGACTGCAGTTTCCTCTCCCGAAAGCCCTTCAATGTCGCGCAGTACGAGAATCTCTCTGTCATCGGAACCGAGTCGCGCGAGTGCATCGTGTACAAGCTCGGCCGTGTCTTGCGCGATGCTACCCTCGGCGCTCCCCCAACCAGCAGCGTTGGCAATCACTTCAAGTGAATCGATGGCCTGAAGCGGTGCGAACTCCACCGGTTCACCCACACGCCGGCGCACGCTGTGTCGCACTGCGTTACGCGCTACGCTGAAAAGCCACGCCCTAGCGCTACCGTCGCCGCGATACGTACCGGCACCACGCCACGCCGCCAGAAAGGCGTCCTGTAACACGTCGTCGGCATCGGCACCTCGCACACCGAGTGATCCAACGAAGCGGTGCAGGTCGGCCGCGTAGCGCACCACCAGCGCATCAAATGAACGGGTGTCACCTGACGCAGATCGCGCCAGCAGGTCAACGTCGGAGGGAGTCACATGAGTACTGAGCCACGCAAATGATGAAGAGGTTCACGATCTACGAGATCAATCTGCGCATGCCGGCCTTCATCGGCTTCGAGCGGCGATATCTGAATGCAATGAGCCGCAGCGCGCCGTTCCCTCGCGTCTTTATGAACGGGGTGCGCCTCGCCCTGACACTCCGAACCTTCCGGCTTGAGGAAATGTACCATGAAACTCCGAACGATCAGCGTGCTGGCACTCTCCACAGCGCTCGCTGCGCCCTTGCACGCCCAATCGCGCTACAACTTTGATGTGTTGTATTTCGGAAACGGTGTTACGGAACTGGCAGACGGCAGCGATGTGCCTGTGTTTACCGAACTTCAACCCGGCGATTCGTTCCTGTGGAACTTCACGGCGCAGAACGGAGGCTACTGGAATGTTTTTTCCGAAGGGGATGGGTTTTTTCCATTCATGGCCTTCCCTGTGTCTCCCAGCGGTGCACGAACCGGCGACTTTGTGCTGGATCTGTTTCGAAACGGAGAAAATGTGTTTTCACTCATGGAGCAATCGTCCAGGCAACGTTACGGTCACTTGGGGACGAACAGAGTGAATCTTGCGCAAGGACTTGAGTTCGACCGGATAACACTCGACTACCTGCTTCTCACTGCGATCGAGGATGAGTTCGGAGGTGATCCGATTACCGATCCTCAGAACATTCGTACCCAGATCGACGGTAGCCTGCCAACCCCCGGTGCCCCAGAGCAAAGCACATTTACCCCCGGCATCGAGTACTTCGTTGGAACAGCGCCAGACCATGGTTCAAATCCGGATCAGAATCCGGACCCACAGCCGGACCCACAGCCAGGCCCACAGCCGGACCCACAGCCAGACCCACAGCCAGACTTGCAACCGGGACCCACACCCGTGGCAGTTCCGGAGCCGACGTCTGCGTTGCTCTTCGGTGCTGGCGTGCTCGCCATGGCCGTGATGCGTCACCGCCGAGGCTGCGCACACTAGTTCTGCAGTATCGCCGAATGAACATTGGGCGAAGGCGCGAAGCAGCGGGTGCCCGGTACAGTGCACCGAGGGCACCCGCCCGCAGGCACCATTGAGATCGTTGGACTATGCTGGGGGGGACGCATCGCATCCTCTACCGCACGGGCGGAGTGCCCGACGCCTTGGCCAGTCGCTCAAGAATGGCGGTACGCGCGGCCTCGTTGTTTACATCAGCGGCTCGCGCCGCAACCTCGGCACGCTCACGCGCTGCGTCGTCTCCCCGGTCAGCGGCCAGAAGTAGCTCAGCCAGGTCCAGCCGTGCTGTGAGCGTCCAATCGTGCGATTCACCCAGCGATTGTCGATAAATCGCTACCTGTCGATTGCGTGCAGCGATCGCTTCGGCGACACGCCCCATGAACTGCATCTGGACAGACACCGAGCCTTCGGCGGCCCCCACCCGCCAGTGGTCGGGGGGGAAATGGGCCCGATGAGTCACGAGCTCCTCTTCCAGCACACGCAGCGCTTCATCGGGCTTGTTCCGCACGCGCAACACGCCCGCATAGTTGTTGGCAACCACGGTGCGATTCCGATCGGTTGGACCAAGTATGCGACGCGCCAGCGTGAGTGCCTCCAGATAGACCTGTTCAGCCTCCTCAAGCTGCTGTTGACTGCCCAGTAACGACGCGTGGTTGTTGAGCAGCTGGGCGCGCGTTGAATCGGCAGTAGGAGTGCGGAGCGCAGCGCGCAGCAGCGAATCGGCTTCACGAATGCGTCCTTGACGTCGGTACAATACGGCCAGCTGCGCCTGAAGGGCCGCCGACCGGTCAACGTCATCTTGTTCACTGAGCCCGCCTCGCAGTGCCTCCGCTTCACGCAACACGAGCTCCGCCGTATCTGCACGTTCAGAAAAGGCCAGTGCGTTAGCGAGACTGATCAACGTGCTTGCACGTGCAGAATCCGGAGCACGGTTTTCGCGTTGCAGGCGGGCGGCAAGCTCAAGACGCCGGGCAGCGTTGGCGAACCCTCGCTCACGCGAATGCATACGGCTCTGCCGCTTAAGCGCCTCTACAATGCGTGGGTCGTTACGACCGTAGGCTCGCTCCAGCGCTTCGAGTTCGGCATCAAAGAGATCGGGGAATCCGTACAACCCAAGGCGGCTCGACGCGGTACCGATCGCCGCCAGCAACGGTGCCAACACCTCCGGTTGTTCCGCCAACTCCGTACGTACTCGCTCAGCACCGCGTTCGAGCAATGTGCGGGCCGAAATGGTGTCGGCACGCACTTGCGTCTCATCGCCCGGGGCGCGAAAGAGATCCACCATAAAGCCAGTGGTCTGTTGTGCGAGCGCCGCTTCTACCGATGCGCGACGTTGTGCATCACGCGCCAGATCACGTTCACGCTCGGCAATGGTCCGCTCGGAATCAGCCACAATGCGCAACTGGCCGGCTTCGGCGCGCGCACTGTCGGCCTGCAACCGTTGTCGTGTGGATTCCACCAGCGCCGCATCAGCACGCGCACGTTGTGCTTCGGCCACACGCGCCTGCTCCTGCGCCAGATTGCGCTGCACCTCGAGCTGTGACGAGTAGCTGCGCAAACTGAGCGTGTAGGCCGTCCCCGCTACGAGTGCTGCGGCTACGACAAGCAACGGCAGACGGTTTCTCCAGGCGGCACGCCGGAAGCGATACCATCGCGCGCCCACACGTGCCAGCACGGGCAGTCCGCCACGGTATCGCTCAATATCCTCACGCAGCGCGGCAACCGACGCGTAACGATCAGTGGAATCAACACGCATGGCCTTGAGCACGATGGCATCGACGTCGCCGCGCAGCGCAGCATTTCCTGACACCATGCTCGGTGCGCGCAGCGACTCGCCGAACACCGCCCGCGTCATGGCTGCCACCGTTGGTTCCACCTTGGCCATGGGGTGCACGCCGGAGAGCAGCTCGTACAGCAGCACGCCCAGCTGATACACGTCTGTCGCTGTGGTAACGGGGGCATGCGTCAGCTGTTCCGGACTGGCGTACCGTGGTGTGGCGTAAATGTGTCCGGTGCGCGTAACCGGCGACACTTCTTCAACGGCCGTGTCATCCAGCAGTTTGGCAATGCCGAAGTCCAGCAGCTTGGGCACACCAACATCATTGACCAGAATGTTTGACGGCTTGAGATCGCGGTGCACCACCAGTCGCTGATGCGCGTACTCCACCGCTGAACACACGCGCTCAAACAGTGCCAGCCGGGCACGCGTGTCAAGCTGTTGCGCATCGCACCACGCAGTGATGCTGTCGCCGTCCACGTATTCCATGACCAGAAACGGGCGACCGTCCGCCGTGGCGCCGCCATCGAGCAATCGGGCGACGTTCTGATGTTCGAACGACGCAAGAATCTGGCGCTCACGTTGAAATCGCGCGAGTACGTCATCGGTATCAACGCCTCGTCGCAACACCTTGATCGCGACGCGCTGCTCAAACGCACCGTCATCGCGCGCGCCAAGATACACCGTGCCCATGCCACCACGTCCGATCTCGCGTTCAATGCGAAAGCGCGGCACCAACGGCACATCCGGCGAGGGCTCCTCCCAATCGCGACTGGCTTCACGCAACAGCGCATCTCGCACCAGTGCACCACGCTCCTCGTCAATGGGAGACGGCGTGTCTTGCGCACCAAGCAGACGGCGCATCTGCGCCAGCAACGCCGCGTCGTTTCCGCACTGCGCGATCACGAATGCGTCGCGGTCGGCTGCCGGCAAATCGAGCGCCGCATTCAGCAGCGCGTCGATTTTTGCCCAGCGTTCAGGATCGGTGAGCGATGAGTTCATCAACTGGTTCTGACGTCAATGCAACTTGCACACACGGCACACACCGCCTCATGCTGAGCCGTCAATACCGTCGGCCAGCAGCTCCTGCAGATAGGCCCGCGCACGCGTCCAGTCGCGCTCCACCGTGCGCAGCGACGTGCCCAACGCTTCTGCCGTCTCAGGGCCGCTGAGCCCGCCAAAGAAGCGACACTCCACCACCTGCACGAGGCGCGGGTCCAGCGTGGCGAGCTGATCAAGGGCATTGTTGACGGCCAGAAACTCGGGGAGGCGGGGTTCGATGGCGTGACGGTCGGGGTCGAGCGTGACTGATGTCTGCCCTCCACCGCGCTTGTCGGCGCTGCGACGTCGCGCATAATCCACGAGCACGTTGCGCATCACCTTGGAAGCCAAAGCGAAAAAATGTGCGCGATCCCGCCACTGGCCGTCGTCAAGCGGCTTCAGCCGCAGGTAGGCTTCATGAACAAGCGCCGTGGTGTCGAGCGTGTGTCCGGCGCGTTCGTCGCGAAGCCGACGGCGAGCGAGTTGCTGGAGCTCCTCGTATACCTTGGGCAGAAGTTCATCGAGCGATGGCATGGACCCGAAGATGGCACGAAAGCAGGATCAACGGCAACCAGGAGGCCGATCCATGAAGACACAGGAGCGGGACGAGTTGTTGCTCACATTGCAGACTCGCTTCAATCAGCATCCCCAGCGGCACAACGGCATGGCGTGGGAAGCGGTGCGCGCGCGGCTCGAGGGCAATGAGAATGCGTTGCGATCGCTGTATCATATGGAGTCCACCGGCGGCGAGCCGGACGTCATCGGACCCGGTCCAAAATCCGGAGAGATCGTGTTCTGCGACTGTTCGGCGGAGAGCCCGGCAGGACGCCGAAGCCTCTGCTACGACCTCGCGGCGCTCGAGTCCCGCAAGGAGCACAAGCCCGAGGGCAGCGTGGTGGAAATGGCAAAGGGAATGGGCATCGAACTGCTGAGCGAGGCCCAGTATCGTGAGCTGCAGACTCTTGGCGACTTTGACACAAAAACATCCAGCTGGGTGAAAACCCCCGCCGACGTCCGGGCCCTCGGCGGCGCCTTTTTTTGCGACCGTCGCTACGGGCATGTGTTCGTGTATCACAACGGGGCGCAGTCGTACTACGCCGCCCGCGGCTTCCGCGGTCGGCTCGTAATCTGAGCCAACTGTGGAGTGCACCCTTGATTCGTCCTTACGGCCAATATGTGCCGTGAGGCCTTCTGGCCTTATGGCCTCGAACAGCTTCGTACGCTGAAACAGAGCACCAAGGTCAGCCCACCACGTCGCAGGCAAACGTAAGTGCTTTGATCCAAGGTTCGAATAGCGCGAGGCTTTAAGGCCGTAAGGCCTCACGGCACTTTGTAGCCTTAACGACGAATCAGAAAGAAACGGTCTTACTGCGCCACCCACACATACGACAGCACCAGCGTGTGATTGATCTCATTGGCGCGCTGTGACGGCAGTGCGTTCCACAGGTTCATGTACCCAATCTCCATACGCTGCCGCGCGCCCAGCGGGATGCCAACGCCCGCCCCGATCCGGTTCTGGCTGAACCGCCCAATGGCATCTCCATGGCCTACAGGAAGCAGGATTTCATCATACACGAACGCCAGTGCCTGACGGTTGTTGATCGTCACCGATGACATCGGCATTTGCGCACGTACCTGGTAACGTGCCCGCTGCTGATACGATGCGGGAGTGCGGGCCCGGTTTTCATCGTCTCCTGTGAATGACGACAGCCACCGCTGTTCCCAGCGATAGCGATGAATGACCGTGGCCGGTCCCGCCGCATGGGTGAGTAACAGCTGCTGCCATGTGCGCTGCTCACGCAGCGGATTTGCGCTCGGAAACTCTCCGTACGGGGCGGTCGCGATGTAGGCGTATCCGGCCGCCACACGTACGCCCGGCGCCAGCGTAAACTGCACACCCGGTCGCAACAGCAGCTGCTGCGGCGACGCGCCAAGTCCGGTTCGACGCCAGTGGCCATCAAACCAGATCGCCGATCGATCACTGATGGCGTGATCCACAAACGCGTTCAGCCAAGTCGCGCCCTGATGGCCGCTTTGCCACGCATTGCTTGTCTGGGCATTCACTTCGCCGCTCGCGGCGAGGGCTGCAAAAAGTGCAACACGGGATACGGCACGGAAACAGATGGGCAGCGTCATTCGGTGCTGGTGGGGAGTGACAGGGTTAAACAATCGGCAAATGCGGCCGACCGCGACACGAAGGCACGCACGGTGGTATCATCGAAGGCATGCACTGTTCGAACGTCTTATGACGGTACCCTTCCAGTCAATGCTCGCCCTCACTTTGGGCTGGTTGGTGCTCACAGGCGGCGCCCCCGACAGCTGGCTCATCGGCGGCCCCGTGATTGTGCTGGTTGCACTGGCGGTGCAACGCTGGCGCCCTGAGCGAGCACATTCGGTGCGCTGGCGCGCCGTGCCGTCATTTACTGCATTCTTTTTCGCTCGCTCACTGGCTGCCGGTGTTGATGTGGCGCGACGCACACTGTTGCCCGCCATGCCGCTCTCACCAGCGGTGGTCAGCTACAAGACAGTGTTGCCGTCGGGCGCCCCGCAGGTTTTTTTCGCCGGCGTTTTGAGCTTGCTCCCAGGCTCGCTCAGTGTATCGATACATGACAACATCATCGCCGTTCACGTGCTTGACGATTCGTCGGACACAATGAGCGACCTGCAACAGGTCGAGCAGCGCATTGCAGCAATCTTCGGAGTGGCGAACGCATGAGCAACGCTTTCGGCACAGTTGGCGCGTTGATCGCTCTCGTTTTGCTGATCACCCTGGTGGTGGGACTGTTGCGGGTGTGGCGCGGACCCGAAGCCGAAGATCGCATGCTCGCGGCACAGCTCTTCGGTACTACCGGTGTGGGCATCATGCTGGTGCTTTCGCAGCTGCTGCAGTCGCCGGCCATCAGGAATGTGGCGTTGGTACTGGCGGTGCTGGCCGTGCTCGCCATCGTGGCATTTGTTGGTCGCGTTGGCGCCGAACCGGCCAACGCCGTGCACGATCACGAGGAGCGCGATGACGTGGATTGAGTGGGGGCAGACACTGCTGCTCGTCGCAGGCGCATCGTTCTACGTAATCGGAACAATCGGCGTGTTGCGATTCCCCGACGTATTCACTCGCGTTCATGCACTCACAAAAGCGGACAACATCGGACTCGGTTTGTTGGTGATCGGCCTGCTGCCGTCGGCCGGCAGCGTGAGTGAGGGCTTCAAGCTGCTGCTTATCTGGACGGTTGTATTAGCCGGAAGCGCCACATCGGGTCAGCTCATTGCACGGCGCGCCCGCGAGCGCGGCGTTGTGCCATGGTCTGCCAGGGACAAGCGATGATTCACCTGGCCTTTGACGGACTGCTTGGGCTGGTGCTCGTCGCCACTGCGGCCGGTGCGATGTTCTCACGCGACTTGTTCCGTGGTGTGGTGCTCTTTGTGGTGTTCGGATTGCTCATGGCGCTGGCATGGACTCGCCTGCAGGCGCCCGATCTGGCGCTGGCCGAAGCGGCCATCGGCGCGGGATTAACCGGTGCACTACTGCTCGACGCCATTGGACATCTCCGGCGACGCAGACGCAGTGAGCCGGACGACAGCAGCGTGTCTCCGGATACATCTGCATGAAGCGCCGGTACAGACATCTCAGTGCCGGCGCAGTCAGCGTGGCGCTCGGTGCAGCGCTTTGGCACGTCGTGCGCGTACGCCCAACGCCCTCAGTGTCAGTTGCGTCACTGGTAGCAGACGCACTGCCCGCGAGTGGTGTGTCGCACAACGTCACGGCCGTATTACTCAACTTCCGGAGCTACGACACGCTGCTGGAGGTAGCCGTGCTATTGGCCGCAGCGGTTGTGGCGCTCGCGCTGCGCGACGAGCCCTCGGCGCGTTCACCGGCTCACGTGATGTACGTGGCGCTCGACGCATTCGTGTGGCGCCTCGCGCCGTTACTCGTGCTGGTCGCGGCGTATCTGCTCTGGGCCGGCAGTACGCGGCCGGGGGGTGCATTCCAGGCAGGTTCCGTGCTGGCCGGTGCCGCCGTCCTGCTGCGGCTGTCGGGGCTCAAAGTCACTGCGGTTGATCATCGCCTCGCTTCACGTGGTGCGATGACGTTCGGGCTCGTGATGTTTTTGTGCGTCGCCATCGGCACACTGCTCGCCGGTCAGGCACTGCTCGAATATCCAGCCAAATGGGCAGGAGCTCTGATACTGCTCATCGAGGCTGCGCTCACGATATCAATCGGTGTGGTGTTGTACAGCCTCTTTGACAACGCACCGCAGGCACGGGTGAGCGATCGTGAATCGGAGCGCCAACGTGAGCGCTGATCGGCTATACGCGTACGTGGGCGCCGTGCTCGTTGCCTTGGCGCTCTACGCGTTTCTGGTGCATACGCACGTGCTGCGACGCTTGCTCGCTTTCAATGTGATGGGCGGCGGGACATTTCTCATTCTCGTTGGACTTGCGCAGGACGGACGCGGCCCCGATCCCGTGCCCCAGGCGCTGGTGCTCACCGGGATTGTTGTCGCGGTGTCGGCCACCGCGTTGGCCATCATTCTGCTGCGTCGTTGGTTTGCCACAAGTCAGACCACATCACTGCCGGAAGACGGGTCGTCATGACCGTGCCCGCCATCAAGCGCTGCGACGAATGAGCGCGCAGTCACTGCTTCCGTGGATGCTCATGGTGCCACTCTCGTGGGCCACCCTCATGGTCTTGCTCGCGCAACAGCGCGACGCGATCACACGCGTGGTGAACGTGGTGGGTGCGCTGGTGCTCGTGGGACTCAGCGTTGCACTGTACGCAGGCGTGGCACAGGAAGGGCTGGCCGTACATGCACTGGGCGGATGGAGTGCACCGCTGGGCATTGCGCTGCGCGCCGACGGACTGGCCGCCACACTGGTAGTGCTCACAGCGGTTGTTTCGTCTGCGTGTGGTCTGTACGCGATGACCAGCGAGCGTGCTGCGCGCACAAACGGCAAAAGCGCGCCGCGATATTTCTGGCCGCTGTTCTGGTTGCTTATCACTGCACTCAATGGCATCTGGCTGGCCGGTGACCTGTTCAACCTGTACGTCGGATTGGAACTGCTCGGCCTGTCGGCGGTGGGACTCGTGGCACTCGGAGGAAGCGAGGCGTCGCTTTCGTCGGCGCTGCGTTACTTGATGGCTGCGTTGCTCGGCTCACTCGCCTATCTGCTTGGTGTGGCTCTCATGTATGCGGCCTATGGAACGCTCGCGCTGCCTGAGCTGGCCGAGTTGATCACACGCGAACCCATGACGCAACTCGCCATCGCGTTGATGACGGTGGGACTGTGTCTCAAGACAGCGCTCTTTCCGCTGCATGGCTGGCTGCCGCCTGCGCACGGTGTCGCACTGACGCCGGTCAGTGCCATGCTGTCAGCGCTGGTGGTGAAAGGTTCGTTCTACATTCTCTTCCGACTGTGGTTTGAGGTCGCGCCAGACGTTGTCACGCCGTTGGCGGCACAGGGCCTGGGGATTCTGGGCGCGGGCGCCGTGCTGTGGGGCGGATGGCAAGCATTGCGTGAATCATCGCTCAAAATGCTGGTCGCGCATTCGACCGTCGCGCAGCTGGGCTACTTGTTCATTTTCTTTCCGCTGGCTGTTGGTACCGGTGCGACTGCCGCGGCGCTGGCGACGCAGGGCATGTTGCTGCATGTGGTGGCGCACGCACTGGCAAAGTCCGCCATGTTCCTCGCCAGCGGAACGCTCATTGCTTCAGTAGGACGCGGCGGTGTGGCCGATCTGGCAGGGGTTGGTCGCCACATGCCAATGTCCTTGTTCGCCTTTGGGCTGGCGGGCGTGAGTCTCATGGGGCTGCCGCCCAGCGGTGGGTTTAACGCCAAATGGCTGTTGCTACAGAGCGCCCTGGCAAGCGGACAATGGTTCTGGTTGCTGGTGCTTCTTGGCGGTGGATTGCTCACCGCCGGATATGTCTTCCGCGTGTTTCGTGAATCATTTCTCGAGTCGCCTGACGACGCGGGACAGTTCACGAAAACACCGCGTGCCTACGACCTTTTTGCACTGACGTTGGCCGCGATGTCTGTTGCACTCGGGCTCGCGAGTCGCGCACCGCTGCGCTTCATGACCAACGGTTTAGCGGTCATGGCGGGTGTGCAATGAATACTTTCGCAACCGGCAGTGGATGGTGGTTGCCGTTGGCAGTACTTGGCAGCTCGCTGGTGCCGGCTCTGGTCATCATGTTGCTGTCGGAGCAACGCCAACGTACGCGCACCGCACTCAACCTGAGCGCCGCGCTGATCAAGTTGTCGCTGGTCGCCTACATGACATGGAGCGTGGCGCGCGGCAACAGCTACGAACTGCGCTTTGGTATGCTGCCGGGCGTGGATTTTGTGTTGCGCGCCGACGCCATGGCCATGCTCTTTGCCGGATTGTCGGCCGTGCTCTGGCTCTTTACCACCATCTACGCCATCGGCTACCTCGAAGGTTCACCAAACCGAAGTCGTTTTTTCGGATTCTTCAGCCTCTGCGTAGCCAGCACCATGGGCATTGCGCTGGCCGGCAATCTGGTCACGTTCCTGGTATTCTATGAGTTGCTGACGTTGTCAACGTATCCGCTGGTTGTGCATCGCGGCACGCCCAAGGCGCTCAAGGCGGGACGCACGTATCTGCGCTACACGATCGGCGGTGGAGCGGTACTGCTTACGGGTGTCGCGTTGCTCAGCATGATCGCCGGTGATGTGTCGTTTGCCGACACCGGTGCGCTCGTCAACCTGATCGCGCAGGACTCAGCGCTGTTGCGGGTGGCGTTCTGGCTGCTGATTGCCGGACTGGGCGTCAAGGCAGCGTTGGTTCCGTTGCATGGCTGGCTACCGGTTGCCATGGTCGCGCCGGCACCAGTGAGCGCGCTCTTGCACGCGGTCGCGGTGGTCAAAGCCGGCGCATTCGGTATCGTGCGTGTGGTTTACAACGTGTACGGCGTTGAGACGGCGCAGCTGCTCGGCTTGTTGTTCCCACTCGCAGTATTGGCTAGCACAACCATCGTCTGGGGCTCTATGCGTGCGCTGTTCCAGACGGAAATCAAAAAGCGACTGGCGTATTCTACGGTGAGCCAGGTGTCGTACATCGCACTGGGCATCGCGCTCTTTGGCCCGTGGGGCACCATTGGTGGACTGGCCCATCTGCTGCATCAGGGGCTCATGAAGATCACCCTCTTCTTCTGCGCCGGTAACTACGCCGAAACATTAGGCATTCACGACATTGATGAACTTGACGGTGCAGGTCGTCGTATGCCCGCGACAAGCGTCGCGTTTACCATCGGCGCATTCGGTATGATAGGTGTACCACCGCTCGCAGGTTTTGTGAGCAAGTGGTATTTGGGGCTGGGCGCTTTGGAAGCCGGCATGCCATGGGTGCTTGGTGTACTCGTATTAAGCAGTCTGCTCAACGCGGCGTACTTTCTGCCCATTGTGCATCGGCTGTGGTTCCGTCCCCAGGCCGGCCCGTGGCCCGACGAACGGTCATTCGGCAAACATGAAACCAGCCGGTGGCTTCTCATGCCGGCAGTTGCCACAGCCGTCTTTACTGTTGGCGCGGGCGTGCTGGCCAACCTGCCCTACAGTCCCTTGCGCTGGGCCATGCTGGTTTCCGTGCGCGTGTACACACAATGATGAGCGAGCTGTTGGTGCTCCTGGCCGTAGCGTGGCCACTCACTCTGGCCGCTACCGTGGCGCTGCGTCGCTCAATCTCCGCGACGCCGGCGTGGTCGTGGGTTGTATGTCTCGCACCGATTCCCGCACTCGTAGCGGCCATTGGCGTGCCGGACGCAGTCAGTGTAGAGCTGCCATGGCTACTGCTCGGCAGTCGATGGGAAATCGACAGTACACGTCGGGCTTTGCTTATCGCGGCTGCACTGGTGTGGTTGCTGGCCGGTTGGCAAATGCGCGCACGTTTCACGCACGACACGCATCGCACCTCGCTGCAAATCGGTTGGTTGCTCGCACTTACCGGAAACTTTGGTGTGATGCTCGTGCACGATGTCGCCGGATTGTACGCGTTTTTCGCACTGATGTCATTCAGTGCGTATCCGCTGGTCGTGCTCTCGCGTTCGGCCAAGGCGCTGGCAGCAGGCCGGGTGTACCTGGCGATGACGGTATTGGGTGAGGTGCTCATTCTGAGCGGCCTGCTTATCGCCAGTCGTGGTCTGACCAGTCCGCAGCTGGCTGATTTGTCCATCACGCTCGGTGACTCGCCATATGCCGCTTACGCAAGTTTGTGCTTGTGGACCGGTTTCGGTGTGAAAACAGCGGTTGTCGGTTTGCACATGTGGCTTCCGGGCGCGTATACGCACGCACCACCGCCGGTGAGCGCGGTGCTGGGTGGTGCGATGATCAACGCCGGCGTGCTGGGATTGCTGGTCACGCTGCCTTTGGGTGCCATGTCCTTCACAAAGCTTGGCACTGTGATGATAGGCGCAGGATTGCTGGGTGCTTTTGGTGCCGCAGTCGTTGGTGTGACGCAGCGATCAAGTGCCACCGTGCTCGGCTACTCGAGCATCAGCCAAATGGGACTGCTTATGATTCCGCTTGGTGCGGCGCTGCACACACCTTCTATCGCACCGGCCGCGATTGCCGCAATAACGCTGTTCGCCGTGCACCACGGGTTGGTGAAAGCGTCGTTCTTTCTTGGAGTTGATGTAGCCCGTCAATCGAACGCGGTATCGCGCAGATTAGTGCTTGTGTTGCTGCTGCTGGTTGGTGCATCGCTGGCCGGCGCGCCGCTCACCAGTGGTGCGGCTGCAAAACTTGCCACCAAGTACGCGCTGGCAGATGTGGCAACCACCTGGCCTTGGTTGATAAACGCACTTTCGCTCGCGGCGGCTGGTACCACGGTACTCGTGCTGCGTGCCGTGTGGTGTCTGTCCAAGGAACCAACAAACCCCGAGGCGGCAGAAGCCGGTGTTGAGTGGCCGGCCGGTTGGTTGTTGTCTTTGGTGCTGGTTCTGACGGGCGTGTGGTGGTTACCGCTGCCTGAAGTTGCGCGTGCGTGGCCCGGTGCATCGGCTGGCGACGCCGTTTCTCTGCTGTGGCCAATCGCGTTGGGCGTTGCGCTCGCAGGCGCGGCGATGTGGGCATCTACGCAACGTTTGCTCCCGCGCTGGCAGGTACCTGTGGGCGACGTGCTCGCTCCGCTCAGCGTACTCGGGAGCGGTATGCACGCAATGGTACTTCGCGTAGCACAAATAGCGGAAAGCTTCATGCCGGGCGGGGCGGCGCAAGGCAATCAACCCGGCTCGCCGAGAACTGGCGTTGTCATTGCCCAAACATGGCGGGACATAAGGAGCCGTTTACGCGTTGATCAGCCCGGCAAAGCCGACGCCACACTGCGCAGCGTTGCACCAATTGTATTTGCAGCGTTGATCATTGTGGTGCTCATACTGCTTTAGTGTGTTTTGCGAACAAATAAAGAAATCCGAGTACTGGGCGCAGCCTGAGAACTATAATGATGTTGACGTGGGAAGACTGGTTGATGTGTTGCGAGGGAATGACTGGCAACTACGGCACGCCGCCGTCCTGATCGGCGTACCGCAACACCCACTGATCGCGAATGCGCGTGTGCGCAATGCGCCAGCGATCAGCCTCGCGGCGCAGCACGTACACGTTCAGCATTGGCCGGTCTGCCAGGCGGCGACCGGCGATGTTCTGACCGCGCAACGTGGTTGAGACGTCGGCAATAGCCACGTCGCGCGTCACGAACCGTATCTGCACCTCCCAGTCGTCGTAACGTGCGCCACGCATGGTCGCGGCGACCCTCTCATTAAATGCGCGGATGCTATCGCGCCCCACGTAGCGATCGCCGAGGGCATTCTCCCACACCGCACTGTCGGCGAGGTGCGACGCGTAGCGCGTGGCATCGAGTGCGAGCAGCGCATCGTACTGATCGCGTAGCATTCGCTCTATAACTGCCTTCGCATTGGCATCGTCGTTCTGTGCAATCAGCGCGCGCGGAGCAAGCAATAACGATGCACTCACAACGCACATCGCTACGACGAACCGCGTTCGGATCGGGTGGAGTGAAACGTCCACGATCGTCCTCCGGAAAAGATTGTGTGCACACAAACGCATGGGAAGTCATGATCTCGGGTCCGCGAGAAGGGCCCCATGCACCACGACGTGATACCCGTGCCAGCGATGTAACTACAATCCTCACAGTGCGTTACGGCCTGTCAAGCGCACTCGTAGATTACTTGGAGCAGTCATTCCCTTCCTTTTGTACTGAGAGTTCCCTTTGCGAACTACGCGCCGCGGCTTCACCCTGGTGGAGGTCTTGCTCGTCACAGTAGTGATGGCGCTGATCATGGCCTTGGCGCTGCCCAAGTTCATGTTGATGCGCGAGCAGTCGACCGCCCGTTCGTCCCGTTTGATGCTGGCGTCAGCCTTCGCCGCCGCGCGCGCCTCGGCGGTACAGAAGGGGCAGCCGGCTACGCTCACCATCGAGGATGGCGCGGTCAGCGTGACGGTGCTCTCGGGGCTCAACGAGCAGGAAGTGCGCGTGCTCGGACCGATGGCGTTTAACGGTTCCACCACCGCAACGCTCAAATCGCTCGACAACGTCTCGAAGGTGACCTACGACCCGCGCGGACTGATCAAGCCGTTGTTACCGGGCATCACACGCTATGAGCTCATCTACGGCGAGGAATCAGACACGCTCTGTATTTCGGCCAGTGGTCTTATTCTTCCGAGGGATTGCCGTTTATGACGATCGAACGCATGGCTCATACACCGTCGCGCATCGCGAGAGCTCGCGCATCGCGTCACGCTGGCGCACTACGCATTCTCGCGCCACGCCGAGGCGCTACACTCGTTGAACTGATTGTTGCCATGGTGCTCCTGAGCATCGGGCTTTTCAGCGTTGTTGGCTCGTCGGGCAGTGTTGTGAAACAGCTCGGCGGCGGACGGAATCAGACGGTGGCCGCCTCTATTGCGCAGGCCCGACTCGATTCGCTCACCAGTATTGGCTGTCAGTCGCTCACGCCTGGTGGTGCCACCACCAGCGGCACATCCACCAGTCGCAGCATCAAGGAAACGTGGACTGTGATTGATGGTTTCAACGTGAAGAACATCCGGATCACGATGACGGTACCGGGCCGTAACGTGCCCATCATCTACGAGACGATTATTCCATGCCGCGACTGAGCCGCCGATTGCGCAATCGACGGGGGCTCACGCTCGTCGAACTGCTGATTTCCATGACGATTCTTGGTGTGGTGAGCGCGATTGTCGCGGCCGTCATGCTGGGACAACAGCGCGTTTTTCAGCAGACCTATGAAATGGTGGGGGTGCGCCGTGAACTGCGCACCGCGATGAGTCTGGTGCCGTCCGATGTGCGCGGCTTGTCGTCGATTGGCGGTGATGTGTCCAACTTCACCGAGTCATCGCTCACCTTTCGGGCAACGATCGGCGCGTCGATCGTTTGTGAACGTGCCGGTGCAAACACAATCTTTTTGCCGCCGCTGAATCTGGCGCACAATACACTCACCAGCTGGGTAAGCCGGCCGATTGTGGGTGACACCGTCTTTGCGTTTGACGAGGGCGCGTTGCGCGGTGCCGAAGATGATTCGTGGGTTCCACTCACCATCTCGTCAGTGACGCCTGTACTCACCGCCTGCGCCGCCTCGCCATTCATTGACGCGGTAGCGGATGCCGGCAAGGTTCGTTGGGCGATTGATGTGACCGAAGCCATTCCGGCCACCGTGCTGATTGGCGCCGGCGTGCGTTTCACTCGGCATGTGGAATACGCGTTGCAGGAATCACCAACATCGGGACGCTGGTATCTCACGCAGCAATCGCGTCGCGGCGGGGCGTGGGAAACACCGTTGGTGGTAAGTGGACCGTACGAAGTACCCGCTGATGGCGGATTGCGCCTGGTCTATTTCGACAGCACGGGTGCCGAAGTCGCGCCTGGTGGACCAGGTAACTCACTGGCCCGTGTTGACCTCACGATGCGCGCCAAGGGTCTGCCATCATCCGGCGCTCTCTACAAAGGTGGAGACGCCATTCCGCGTGACTCCATCGCGCTCAGAATCGCCATCCGGAATCGCCAATGATGCACTCTTCAGAATCCGCGCAGACGTCAGCAGTCAGTGAGACGCAAACTGCGCCCGTCACCCGTGAACGTCGCGGTACGGCATTGCTATTGGCGCTGTTTGCCATGGTGGTGCTGCTGTTGCTGTCGCAGGGTGCATTCGTGGCGTCGCTGCATGAATACCGCGCTGGCCGCAATACGCTTGTTGAACAGCGTGCTTTTGCGGTCGCCGAGTTCGGCATCAACCGTGAGATCGCAGCGTGGCCGCGTTCGCGGAACCTGCCGCCACCTACCGGTCTCGCATTTGGCGCGATCGATTCGAACTCGGTGTTCGTTTCGCAGGGCGACACGGCACGGGTAAAGGTGACGCGGTTGAACGACAATACGTTCTGGGTGGTGTCAACCGGACGCGCATCAATCGGCAACGACGCATTGGAATCGCAGCGAATGACGCACATGCTGGTGCGCATTGCCTATCCCTCGATCTCCCCCGGCGGCGCGATTGTTACGGCCGGTGACATCACGGTACGAGGCAATGCGTTTGTGACCGGTAAAAATACTGATCCAGCGGGCTGGACGCAGTGCGCCGAGATTGCCGGTCGCGATACGTTTGCCATTTCGTACGCGCCGGGTGTCAAGGTGAGCATTCAGAAAACAAACTCGGTAGAGAACGGCACAAACGCTGACCCGGCGGCCGCCGACTCCAACACCTACGTTCGATTTGGTACAGAAAGCTGGAACTCACTGGTGGCCAATGCGAACGTCAGGATTGCGGGTGGAACGTATCAGCCGTTTCCCGTGGGCAACGCCACTGCGTGCACCACGTCTCAACTGCTGAATTGGGGTGAGCCCTTCCGCGGCGGCGGCAGCATAGTCGGCTGCATGGACTACTACCCGATCAGGACGGTGCAACGGCGCGTTTGACGGCGTTGTTGGTTTAGGTAAACCGTGAACGGTTAACGGTGGAACTGCGCGTTTGACGGCGTGGTCGGTCAGGGTAAACCGTGAACGGTTGGCGGTGGAACAGGTCGCTTAGAGCGACAGTGAGAACTCGGCGCGCGCAACGGCCGCGCCGTTTACCAAGATTTCTACCGCCTGCAGGCCGGCATGGTAGCGTCGTGTTGTCACTGGCTTGAGCGGGTGTCGTTTTACCAGCGAGCGGTGTTCATGTGGCGCGAGTTCAAGTGACCACCCCTTGAACACCTTGGGCGAAAGGCGGCCGTCGGCTTTGCGGAAGTGCACGGCGTAGTCCACCACCAGTTGCTGTGTTGCACGCGAGGTTGAACGCAGCTCGAGCTGAAGCTGCACGTGACCGCCGAGCTTTACCCGCTTCGGTGAGAGGCTGAGTGTTGCGTCGCCCGCGAATGACTTACCCGTCCCCCATGCCGTGAGGACGCGCGCATCGCCACGCTTGATCAGTGTCCGACTGGCGTGCTTGAGCATCGCGCGACGCTGCGCACTGGCCGTTGGCAAATGCGTTTCCAGCCACTCAGCCACAAGCGCTGGATGATCCTTGGCAATATCGTTGAGATGATTCGCGACACTGCGCCGCACGTACTCGCTCTCATCATCCTGGAGCGCCAGCAATAGCGGCAGCGTAGGTGATGGATCAGCAATCAACTGGCGCAGCTGCAGGCCCCACGGCAAGCGCGGCCGACTTCCTTCGCTCACCAATCGTCGCACATGCGCACTCGGATCGTGCACCCAACGGTGCAGTGTGTGAAACACGACGTCACCGTGCGCCACGATAAACGGCCGGATCGCAAACTCGGCCGTGAACCGTTGCGTGATCGCGTGCAGCGCCTGCAGTGAGCGTTCAGGTGACTGCATGCCGCGCCGCACCACGAACTCTCCAACAGGCCAGAGAATCCAGCCCGCCAGCCCGTCATGTTCACCGCTGTGATGCGACAGCTGGTCATCGGCAAACGGCGGTGCCAGGGCACGCTCCACTCCGTCGGCAGCACGCGCGAAGTCTGAAGGCAGCGTGGCCTCGAGCGCCGAAGCCACGTGCATCGCGCGCGCTTTGAGTTCCAGCGTTTCAAGATCGGTGGTAGCCAGCCGGACAAACCGCCGCGCATCGAATGCCGGCATGCTTTGCGCAAGCTGCTCGCCTGCTGAGTGTACCAGCGCAGGATTGATGAAGTTCTTGAAGGGTTCGGCCACAACGGTCTCAGCGTGCTGAAGTCATCTACCGCTTCTCTTCCATCAACCCCACCAGATTGCCGTCAGGATCGCGAACGAAGGCCAACCACAACTCGTGATCAAGCATTTGGGCTGCGCGCTGTGGCTCGCGCTCATTGGCCGCACCACGCGACACAATCGCGGCGTGGGCGCTCTCGATGTCGCTCACGGTGAAATACAGCACGGAGTTGGCGCCCACCGCACCCGCGCCCTGCGGAGTTGAGAGCATCAAACGCACCGGGCCGCAGGCCAGGAAAGCCAGGTCAGGCCCGGCGTTGAACAAAAACTGCAGGCCCAGCACATCACGGTAAAACACCGTCGAGGTCTCAACATCGCGTACCGTGACGGCGACCTGCCCAATGCCCGTTGGTCGATTCAGCATGTCACGAATATGTGCCGCGAAACGGCTCCTGTCGAAGGGCGATTAGATTGAACGCATGCCTTCTTTTCTATCTCTTGCCTATCTGCTCGCGATGTCGCCCATCACGGTGCCCGCGAATCCTGCTCCATCGACAACCGGCGCTGTAGCCATCGCTGCAGCCAACGTACCGGCCAACACGTCAGCGCGTCGCTGGGACGCCATCGGCCACCGCGCCATGGCGGCCATGGCGTACGATCGCCTCAGCCAGCCTGTGCGCGCACGCGTGAATGCGCTGTTGCGCGAACATCCCGACCTCGAGAGCCTGAGCGAAGGCATTGATGTACAAACACCGGCCGGTGTGCGAGAAGTGTTTATTCGCGCATCAGTGTGGCCCGATCGCATTCGCAGTGATGCGCGGTTCTACCGTGAATCGGACCCCAACGCGACGCCCACGCCGTTGCTGCCCGGCTATCCAACCATGGCCCGTCGTGATGGCTGGCACTATCTCACGCGTTCTTTTTCAACCGACGGCACGACACCGATTGTGCTCACCGAGCCGAACGTGGCGTCGGAGCTTCCGCGAATGGCCGACGCGCTTGCTGACAATGCCATCCCGGCGAGTGTGCGCGCATACCATCTGGGTTGGATCATTCATGTAGTAGGCGACTTGCACCAGCCGTTGCACGGCACGTCCCGCTCTACCAAAGATTCGCCCGATGGCGATGCCGGCGGTAATCGCATGTGGGTGCGCACACCGATCCGCGAACGTGATTCCACCAATCTGCATGGCACATGGGATGGCATGGTGGGACGTGTCTCGCGTGATATCCCGATCGACAGCGTGGCGGAGTTACTGGCCGCCGGCCTTCCGCTCTCTGACACGCCGGGTGACGATCTGAACATTCCCGACGGCGCCGCGCTCGCGCAGACGGTAAAATCGTGGGCCGACGAAAGTGCGACGCTCGCCCGCTATTTCGCGTATAACATTCCGGCACGTGAAGGTGATTTGCCACCAATGCTATCGGACGACTACATGGCTCGCGGCGAATACATCGCCCGCCAGCGACTCGCACTCTCCGCATACCGACTCGTTGCACTGCTCGAAGCGCGACTGGGTGACAAGTAAGTGTGACGGTTATCACGCCTGCCGCGCGCACTCAATTGCACAGCGCGCAGGCAGGCTGATCGTTTGCCATCACATGACGCACGTGATAGGGTGTTTATGAAGCTTCTTGCTCCAGAACCTTTATCACAAACGTCATCATGCAAGATTCTGCTGCAATACAATCAGATCTGACAATCGCTGAACGTGCGCTCGCCTACCTCACGGAATACGGCCTGAAGGTTGTCGCGGCGATTGTCATTCTTGTTGTCGGCCTCTGGCTGGCCAAAAAACTCGCCTCGCTCTTTTCTGCAGCGCTCAACAAGCGCAACGTCGATGCCACGCTCGTCGGCTTTTCGTCAAGTCTGGTGCGCGGCGCACTCGTCGTCTTTGTAGTGATCGCCGCGGTCGGCAAGCTCGGTGTGCAGACCACCTCTTTTGTTGCTGTTATTGGTGCGGCCGGGCTCGCCGTGGGGCTCGCACTGCAGGGCTCGCTCTCAAACTTCGCGTCGGGCGTGCTGCTCATTCTGTTCAAGCCGTTCAAGGCGGGCGACTTCATCAAAGCCGGCGGCGAAGCGGGTACCGTAGTTCAGGTCGGCATGCTCACCACCGAGCTCAAAACGCCCGACAATGTGCAGATCATCATGCCCAACTCGGAAATCATGGGCGGCTCGATCACCAACGTCTCGGCGCATCCCACCCGCCGCGTGGATATGACCGTGGGAGTGGGTTACGGTGACGACCTCAACAAGGCCAAGCGGATCATGGAAGAGCTTCTCGCAAACGACGAGCGCATTCTCAGCGATCCTCCGGTCACTATTGCCGTGTCAAATCTCGGTGACAGCAGCGTTGACTTTGTGGTCAGACCGTGGGTCAACAGCGGCGACTACTGGAGCGTGAAGTTCGACTTCACCAAGGCTGTAAAGGAAGCATTTGACGCCGAAGGTATCAGTATTCCCTTCCCGCAGCGCGATGTACATCTCTTCCAGACGGGCAAAGATACCTCTCAGGTTGCATAGCGCCCGGTCACCGGTCTCCCGACATTGATAGGGACGCGTGAGCCAAGTCTAAATCACGCGCCGATCATCTTTCGGGAGATTCAACATGATCATGACAATTGCCATCATCCTCATCGTGCTCTGGTTGCTGGGCATGGTGACTGCGTACACGCTCGGTGGCTTCATTCACGTATTGCTCGTTATCGCCATCATCGTGGTGCTGTTCCGGGTGATTTCGGGACGCAAACCTCTGTAGCAAAAAGCAAAACGTGGCGTTTCGATATTCTCGAAACGCCACGTTTTTGCAGTGCAACACACCCGCAGCACTAACTGCGTGGATCAGGCGAGGTCAAACCGGTCAAGATTCATCACCTTGTCCCACGCCTTGATAAACGCGTGCACAAACGCTTCCTGGCTGTCGTTGCAGGCATATACCTCAGCCAGCGCACGCAGCTGTGAGTTGGAACCGAACACGAGATCAACACGTGTCGCCGTCCACTTCACATCGCCGGTAACACGATCGCGCCCTTCGTACACATCCGCGCCCTCTGACATCGGCTTCCACGCCGTGTTCATGTCGAGCAGGTTCACGAAGAAATCGTTGGTGAGCACTTCGGGACGCGTGGTGAACACACCGTGGCGCGATTGGCCGTAGTTGGCGTTCAGCACACGCAGCCCACCCACCAGTGCCGTCATTTCCGGCGCCGTGAGCGTGAGCAGCTGTGCCTTGTCTACCAGCATCTCTTCCGGTGTGAACGAGTACTTCGTCTTCACATAGTTGCGGAAGCCATCCGCGTGTGGCTCAAGCACGTTATACGAATCAACGTCAGTCTTTTCCTGCGATGCGTCCATGCGTCCCGGCGTAAACGGCACATGCACATCATGTCCCGCGTTGTAGGCCGCCTTCTCAACCGCCGCACAACCGGCCAGTACGATCAGATCGGCCAGCGAAATGCGCTTGCCGTCTTTCTGCGCATCATTGAACTCCTTCTGGATTGTCTCCAGCACTTCCAGTGCACGCTGCAACTTGGCCGGCTGGTTCACTTCCCAGTTCCGTGCCGGCGACAAACGGATGCGCGCTCCGTTGGCACCACCGCGCTTGTCTGAACCGCGGAACGTGGATGCCGACGACCACGCTGTGTACACCAGATGCGAGATCGACAACCCCGACTCCATCACGCGCGTCTTCAGTGCGGCAATATCGTTCGCATTCACCAACGGATGATCGACGTCAGGAATCGGATCCTGCCAGATCAGCTCTTCCTTAGGAGCCAGCGAACCCAGATAGCGCGTGCGCGGTCCCATATCACGGTGCGTGAGTTTGAACCACGCGCGCGCGAACGCATCGGCCAGCTGGTCAGGGTTCTCATGAAAACGCTTGGAGATCGGTGCGTAAATCGGATCCAGGCGCAGCGCGATATCCGTGGTGGCCATCATCGGAGCGTGACGCTTGTTCGGGTCATGCGCGTCGGGCACCAGCGTTGCGGCGGCCGGATCGGTGGGCGTCCACTGCCACGCACCGGCCGGGCTCTTGGTGAGCTCCCATTCATGGCCAAACAGCGTGTCAAAGTAGCCGCTGTCCCACTTGATGGGATTCGGCGTCCATGCACCTTCCAGACCACTCGTGATGGCGTGCACTCCCTTGCCGCTTTCAAAGGCGCTCTTCCAGCCGAGTCCCTGCTCCTCAATACCTGCACCTTCAGGCTCCGGACCAACCAGTGATACGTCCCCGGCACCGTGGCACTTACCGAACGTATGACCACCGGCAATGAGCGCGACCGTCTCTTCGTCGTTCATAGCCATGCGCCCGAAGGTCTCGCGAATGTCGCGCGCCGAACGCAACGGGTCAGGCTCACCATTGGGCCCTTCAGGGTTCACATAAATGAGACCCATCTGCACTGCGGCCAGCGGATTCTCAAGCTCACGGTCGCCCTTGTAACGCTTGTCGCCCAGCCACTCGGCTTCCGGTCCCCAGTAGATGTCCTGCTCCGGCTCCCAGATGTCCTCGCGGCCACCGGCAAAACCAAAGATCTTGAAGCCCATTGACTCCATGGCCACGTCGCCTGAGAGAATGAACAGGTCAGCCCATGAGAGCTTGCGACCATACTTCTGCTTCACCGGCCACAACAGGCGACGCGCCTTGTCGAGGTTGCCGTTGTCCGGCCAGCTGTTGAGCGGGGCAAAACGCTGCGAACCGGAAGACGAACCACCGCGACCGTCAGCGGTGCGATAGGTGCCGGCGGCGTGCCAGGCCAGACGCACAAAAAACGGTCCGTAATGACCGTAGTCAGCCGGCCACCAATCCTGCGAGTCAGTCATGACGTGGGTGAGGTCTTTCTTCACCTCCTCCAGGTCAAGCGTCTTGAACTCTTCGGCGTAGTTGAACTCCGCACCCATCGGGTTGGCCATGGGGGAGTTCTGGTGCAGGATGCCGAGGTCGAGCGAGTTGGGCCACCAGTCGCGGTTCCCTCGGCGACGCGTGTTGTTGAGGTCCTTCAGGACTGCCGATTCCGCACCGCCACCGCTGCCGTGCATGACCGGGCATTTGCCCTCGCCGCCGCCGTTTCCTTCCATAGCTGATATCTCCAGTCGTGATTTTTTCTGATAGAACCGAATAACCGATAACTAATGGTAATCTAGCCCGAAGGCCAGATGGTCGCTTGTCACAAAGGCTCAAAAATGCTCAAAAATTCACAGGTCATTGGTGACCAGATGCGTGTAGAGCGAATCGAGCAGCGAAAAAAATAAAGATGCTTTTTCGTTACCTCAGTTGTAGAATGCTTCGCGCGACGCATGGGGCGTCGCAGTAAGGGACCGGTTTTCCCGCCTGCCGGTTCACTTCCTCGACTCTGAAGGAGACACTATATGATGCATCTCTGGCGCCGTAGTTGGGCGCTGAGCGGGCTGCTGGCACTGACTGCCAGTCTCGCCTCCGCACAGACCAGAACGGGTACGGTTACCGGCCGAGTCCTTGAGGCCGCCGGTTCCACACCCGTCGCCAACGCCACGATCACAGTGGCCGGCACAACGATTCGTGCTCTTAGTGGTGAAGATGGTCGTTATACGCTTCGCGATGTGCCAGCAGGAAACGCGACGGTGCGTGCAGTGCGGTTGGGGTATGCAGAGTTTTCCAGACAGGTAGTCATTACGGCCGGTCAGGCCACGGCGCTCGACGTCACGCTCGACAAGGTTGCACTCAACCTGACGGCCGTTGTGACAACAGCCACCGGCGACCAGCGTCGTCTTGAAGTACCCAATCAGATTGCGCAAATCGATGCCAACAAGGCCATTGAGTCGGCGCAGATCAGCAACGTGGGCGACCTGCTCGTCGGCAAAGCGGCCGGCGTTCAGATTCTTCCGGGTTCCGGTGTAAACTCCGCCAGCCGCATTCGTATTCGCGGCACGTCGTCCATCTCGTTGAGCAACGACCCGATCGTCTTTGTTGACGGCGTGCGTATCAACAGCTCCGCGTCGGGCTTTGGCAACGGTGGCGCACCCACCAGCCGCCTGAACGACATCAATCCGGAAGACATCGAAACGATTGACGTGATCCGTGGTCCGGCAGCGTCGGCCACGTACGGTACCGACGCCGCCACCGGCGTAATCGTGATCACCACCAAGCGTGGACGCGCAGGCGCCGCGCGCTGGAATGTGTACACGGAACAGGGCGTCACACGGGATCGTAATACGTACCCCGATGCGTACACCGCGTGGGGCCGTTTGCAGAACCAGTCCAACCCCAACAACAACGGGCGTGCGGCTGACTGCAACATCAACACGATTTCAGCGGGCACCTGCGTGGTGGACTCCATCACCACGTTCAACCTGTGGAAGGATCCGCGCGCCAGCCCCCTGCAGACCGGCAGTCGTACGCAGTACGGCGTGAGCGTAGCCGGCGGCAGCGATGCCGTGACGTACTTTGTGGCACTCGAGCAGGAATCAACCATTGGTGTGCTGGGCCTGCCGCAGTTTGAGCGCGACCGCTTCAACCGCCAGGGCATTCCGATTCGCGAAGAGTGGGAAAACCCCAACACCTTCCAGCGCTTTGGCTTGCGCACCAATCTTGATCTGCGCGTAAACCCGCAGCTGCAGATTCCGATCCGCAGCTACTTCACCAGCAGCCAGCAGCGCGCTCCGGAAGACGGCAACAACACGGTTGGTTTGGGATCGCACGCGTTTGGTGGTCCCGGTACACCGAACCGCCTTGCTGGCGGCGACTCGCTGTACGGTTACCGGCTCTTCACACCCGGCGACATCTTCCAGGAAAGCAACCAGATCGATCTGCAGCGCTGGATCGGTTCCATTTCGCCCACGTGGACGCCCACGTCGTGGCTCACGATGCGTGGTAACGCCGGCCTCGACTACAGCATTGAAGCGTACGACGGTGCCTGCCTGCTCAACGAGTGCACCAACTTTGGCCAGCGCCGCCTGGGCTTCAAGAACACGCAGCGCAGCCGCACCTTCCAGTGGACGGCCGACTGGTCGGCTACCGGCAGCTTCCGTCCCACCGATTGGTTGTCCACGCGCACCACGGCTGGCTTCCAGTTTGTAGACCGCTATGACGACGGCTACAGCGCCAACGTGGCGCAGCTGCCACCGGGCGGCAACACGCTGTCACAGGGTGCGGTTCCCTCGGTCGCCGAAGGAACGACTGTCAGCAAGACGGCTGGTATTTTCATTGAACAGAACGCACAGCTCTTCGACCGCCTCGATCTCGTGGCCTCTGTACGCGGCGACCAGAACAGCGCCTTCGGTCAGAACTTTGGTGTTGCGTACTACCCGCGCGCCGGCGCGTCGTACCGCATGTCAGAGGAGTCGTGGTTCCCGTTCCAGGACCAGGTGAACCTGTTCCGCGTTCGTACGTCGTGGGGACAGGCAGGTATCCGTCCCGGCACCACGGCGGCACTGCAGTTCTTTGCCTCCAACGTGTACCGCGACAACAACTCCGACGTGCCGGGTCTCATTTACCAGACGTTGGGTAACGCCAACCTGCGTCCGGAAACAGTCACCGAAGTTGAAGGTGGCTTTGACCTCGGCTTGTTCGGCGATCGCATCACGAC
Source organism: Gemmatimonas sp. (assembly GCA_011390805.1). Taxonomy (GTDB): domain Bacteria; phylum Gemmatimonadota; class Gemmatimonadetes; order Gemmatimonadales; family Gemmatimonadaceae; genus JAABRT01. The sequence continues at coordinate 39,592 of JAABRT010000007.1, forward strand.
GTCTGTGACGTACTACGACAAGAAGTCCAGCGACGCCATTATCAACCAGACGCTTCCGCCGTCACTCGGCACCGGTACCACGACGCGTGCCGCCAACATCGGCGCTGTTCGCAACTGGGGCTGGGAGTATCTCGTGACTGCCGTGCCGGTGGCCTACGATCGCTTCTCGTGGGACTTCACAGTAAACGGTTCGTACAACTCCAACGAAGTGCTTGATCTGGGCGGGCTGCCGGCCGGTACGGGCGCTACGCGTAATGCAGAAGGCTTCCCGATCAACTCATTGTGGGACCGTCCGTACACGTTTGAAGACCTCAACGGCGACGGCATGATCACTCCCAATGAAGTGACCGTGCAGGAAGATCAGGTGTTCGTGGGCTACAGCACACCTCGCGCCGAGCTCTCGATTCAGAACGGCTTCGACCTGCTCGATCAGGGGCAGCTGCGTGTCACCTTCCTGGTGGACGGCAAGTTCGGTGGTTTGCTCAACAACGTGACGGAACGCTTCCGTTGCGCCACGCGACTGAACTCGCAGGAACGTGTTGATCCGAGCGCTCCGCTTGATCGGCAGGCCCGTTGCTCCGCCTTCCAGAAGCCCGGTGTACAGCAGTCCAACTTCGGCTTCCTCGAGCCCACCGACTACTGGCGCCTGCGCGAAATCGCCGCCACCTGGCGCGTGCCGCAGTCGTGGATCACCGCGCTGCCGCGCGTGCAGTCGGGCACGATCACGCTCGCCGGCCGTAACCTCGCGCTGTGGAGCGACTTCACGGGTGTTGATCCGGAGACCACATCCGGTGTCGGTGACATCCAGGCTGAGTTCCAGACCACTCCGCCGCTCCAGACCTGGACGCTGCGCTTCAACTTCGGCTTCTAAATCACAATCATATGCCCAAGATGACAAACAGCTGGTCGCGCTACACCGTCATTGCCCTCGCGGCAGTGTCGGTGTCGGCCTGCGACCTTGATACGCTCGTACGGGCCACCGACCCGGACATTATCGGTGTCGATGCCATCAATAATCCCACCGCCGCCAACGCCGTGCGCGTTGGTACGCTGGGTCGCTTCAACGCCGCCACCACCGGCGGTGAATCCATGTTCCTGTACGGTGGACTCTTCGGTGACGAGTTCCAGACGGGTGACACGTTCACCCAGCGCGTGGAAACCGATCAGCGGGCACTGACCCCGGAAAACGGAAACATCACCGGAGCGTTCCGCGGATTGCATCTGCCACGCATCGGCGCCATCCAGGCGCGCGAAGCATTGGCTGAGTTCTCTCCCAACGCACCGAACTGGAATTACAGCGAGATGTTTTTCGTTGAGGCGTACATGCTCAACCTGCTCGCTGAATATTTCTGCAACGGGCAGGCCATCAGCGCCATTAACGATGGCGTTGAAGAGTACCGGGCGCCAATTCCCAACACCGAGATCTTCTCCCTGGCGCTCGCCAAGGTTGACTCGGGTTTGGCGCGGCTCGGCAGTGCTTCAACTGCCAACGACACGCGCGTGCGTAACGCGTTGTCAGTGCTGAAGGGCCGCATCCTGCTCAACCAGGGCAACTTCACCGCCGTAGAGGCCGCCGTGTCCGGCGTTCCAACCTCGTACGGTTGGCTGCAGGAACATGCACTCACCGCAAATACGCCGGGTGTCTGGTCGTTGGTCAACAACCAGCGCCGCTACATGTTGTCGGAAAACGAAGGTCCGCTCAACATGAACTGGCTCTCGGCCAATGATCCGCGCGTTCCGGCATGCACGGTTGGCAGCCCTGGCTGCGTGGCGGCCGGTCTGACGACGCGTCGTCCGTTCGACAGCGGCAACTCGGCCGTGCCAGACATGATCTATCAGCTCATCTGGCCGACCGATGCATCATCGGTTGCCCTCATGAGCGGTCTGCAGGCACGCCTGTACCAGGCCGAGGCGCTCAACCGTGCCGACCGTTTTGGTGAGGCGCTGGCTATCCTTAATGCGTTGCGTGCATCACCGCCGGGTTATGGTCGCACCATTGCAGCCATGCCGCCGCTCACCGATCCGGGCACGGCCAATGGTCGTCGCGATCTGATCTTCCGTGAGAAAGGCTTCTGGCTGTTTGGCACAGGCCACCGTTATCCGGACATGCGCCGCATGATGCGTCAGTACGGCATGACGCAGAACGAGGTGTTCCCCAACGGCACGTGGCAGATCAACCGTTCACCGGGCTTCGGCACAGATGTCGTGTTCCGTACGCCCACGGCGGAAAGCTTCAATCCGTTGCAGCCAACCGATCCGAACGGCGCGCCAACCTGCATCGACTTCAACCCGTAAGCACTGGGTGCAGTTTGCAGCTGCACGATGTAACTGCGGGGACATGCCAGATGGCGTGTCCCCGCAGTTTTTTGTGCTGGCACGCGTACGCAGCCGCTTAACTGTGCCTTACGCTCGCCACTGGATTGTTAGCGGGATCGGTTATCGGGCACGTGTGACCACGATGATCGCACCGGCACCCGATGAAGACATGCCAAACTTCTGGGTGGCGTCGGTGGGCGACAGAAACTCAATGCGCTCAATCTCGGCCGCGCGGATACGGCGCAACATGTCGAAACCGTTCATCATCGTTCCGTCAATCATCAGCACGGGCGTGTCGGCCGCACGATTCACGAAGCTCGAACGGCCGCGCGACTGCCGCACCGAAACCTCACCGCGGTCGTTGCCCACCAGCATGTACCCGCCGGTGCGCTCCACCACATCGAACGCATCAATCACGTTCCAGTTGGCAATCATGGCGCTGGTCACCACACGGCTCCCCGATGCGCTGCGCTCCGGACCAAGCTCCGGAGACGAGTAGCGACTGCCGCAGCCGCTGAGCACGCCGCACAGCAGCGCAGTGGTTAGGAGCGGACGGAACAACGGTGAGCTCGACATGGAAGGTCCTCTGTTGCAGATGACGCCTGACCCCGGCGACGGTCAGATGCTCATACCCTGAAGCCTACCGTTTGGTCGGGGGCGCGGCAACCACCGTTCAGATTACCCGGCAACTGCCCCTGCTGGCGCAGCGCCAGACAGTCACGTATGTCTTTGCCCATGACATACACACACCTGTCCCGATTAGTCGCAGTCATCGCTGCGGTCACTGTCCTCGCGGCCGCATCGGCGGTGCCATTGTGGTCACAGTCTGCCGTAACAGCCGCCCCACAACCGCCAGCAAATGCCACTGCTGCAGCAGTTGCCTCGTGGATCTCGCTGGCCGCACCGCCCGGCGCAGAGCAGCGAGCCGCGGAGGCCGTGACACGCGCATTTCCCGGCTGGACCTCCGACCGGTGGGGAAATGTGATGCGTCGCCTTGGCTCGGGTACACCACGCCGCGTGGTGGCCTGCGCCACCGACGCATCGGCGTATGTGGTGTCTCAGATTACGGATCAAGGATACGTGCGCCTGCGTCGCACCGGCGTCGCTCGTCATCCGTTGTGGGATCAGTTTCACGAAGCACAGCGTGTGCAGATTTTTTCGGAAAACGGCACGCATCCGGCGGTTGTTGCGGTGCCCAATGGACACTTTGCGCGACAGCACATTGCCGACACCACAGCGCTCACCTTCAATGATCTGTGGGTAGACGTTGGCGCTTCATCACGTGCGCAGGTCGAATCGATGGGCATCGCGTTCATGGATCCTGTGGCGCTTGACCGACCGGCGTGGTCGTTTGGCGAATACGCAGCGGGGCCGAATGCTGGTGCCCTGGCCAGTTGTGCGGCAGTGTTTGCAGCCGGTGAAGCGGCGGCGCGGAATGGTGTATCGAGCGGCGAAACGATATTTGTACTCAGTACGCAGCGCATATTCGGATGGGTAGGACTCTCCACCGCGTTGGTGCAGCTGCCGGCTATCGATGCGCTCTATCTGGCCGACGAAGGGCGCGACGCGCGCGCCACATCAACTGTCGCCAGTTCGGCGTTACCACGTGCATTGCGCGCGCTCGCCACGCGCGTCACAGCAGACAGTGTGCACACCTTTGCGCCGGCCGTGCGTTATGTCGCCTCCGCGGTTGAGACAGTGAGCGCGACAGAAGCAGATGCACTGCTCGATTGGGTCATGCGGGGCGCTGCTGTGCGTGGCGTTGCAAACTTCATCGCAATCAATGACACAGCGGCCGCACGCGCACCCATGCATGCGGCCAACACGCAACACGCCGCGCTCGCGCAGTCGTTCATGCAACTGGCCGATTTGCCCGGTGTGTCGGGACACGAAACGCTCGTACGCGATGCGCTGCTCGACGGCATGCCGCAGTGGGCCCGCAATCGCGCAGTGATTGACAGCGCGGGCAACGTTGTGCTGGCTACGGGCCCCGAGCACGATGCTCCCGCGAACAATGCCATTGCGTTTGTCGCGCACATGGACGAAGTGGGTTTTGAAGTGGATCGCATTCTTGCCGATGGCCAGGTGACACTGCGACGCCTCGGTGGCGTGGTCACCAGTTCGTGGGAAGGCGTACCGGCGCTGCTACATTTCGAGCGCAGTGCAACAGGCCAGACACCAGAGCCATTGCGCGGTGTCTTCGTACCGCGCAGTGCGGGACGTGTAAAAACGCCCGACCGGCTGACCGCCTGGTTCGGGTACGACTCGGCACAACTCGTCGCGCTTGGCGTAACACGCGGACTCGGCATCACCGCCTACAAGCGCGCTGAACGGTTGGCCGGTGCTCGGGTTACGGCACGCGGCACAGACGATCGTGCAGGCAGCGCGGCGCTGCTGGCCGCCTTGAACGCACTCGATACCACCAAACTCTCGCGCCGTGTGTACTTCGTGTGGACAGTGGCCGAAGAGGTTGGACTGCTTGGTGCAGCCGCGTTTGGCGACACGCCGCTGGGTAGGAGCGATCCGTTCGCTACGATTGGTCGCACCCTCTCATGCGTCTATTCCGTTGACACCTTTGTCTCGTCAGATACACCGCTCGAGTCGCCGCACTTCGCTTTCGCACCGCTCGGCGCCGGCCCCGTGTTGCGCGCGCTTGATGATTCCAACATCGTGCCGCGTCGCGAGCGCACGCGCTTGCTGGAACTCGCCAGACGCGCGGGTATTCCTCTCCAGGTGGGCACCACGCAAGGCGGTACTGACGGTGGAGCAATCTCGCCGTGGGGACCGTTCAACATCGGGTTGAGCTGGCCGGGGCGCTATTCGCATGGGCCCGCCGAGATTCTGGACCTCAACGATGTTCACGCGTTGGCAAGACTTATCCGTGTGGTAGCTGAGGAGCGGCCGTAAATGCAGCGCACGATAGACCAGACAATTGGCAACACACCGCTTGTGCGGTTGCAACGCCTTCCCGACCCCGCAACTGCGGCAACCGGCACGGTGATTCTGGGCAAACTCGAGGGCAACAATCCAGGCGGTTCGGTGAAAGACCGGCCGGTGCTGTCGATGATTCGCGGCGCCGAAGCGCGCGGCGAGATCAAGCCCGGTGATCGTCTCATTGAAGCCACCAGTGGTAACACCGGTATTGCACTGGCCATGATTGCCGCCATGACGGGCTATCGCATGACGCTCATCATGCCCGACAATCTGAGCGCCGAACGTCGTGCATCGATGACGGCGTACGGCGCCGAGCTGATTCTCACGCCTGCGTCCAAGGGTGGCATGGAGTACGCGCGTGATCTAGCCGCGGAAATGCAAGCACGCGGTGAGGGACGGGTGCTCGATCAGTTTGCCAATCCTGACAATCCACGCGCGCACTACGAAACGACGGGACCGGAAATCTGGAATGATACGGGCGGTGGCATCACGCACTTTGTAAGTGCAATGGGCACCACGGGCACGATCATGGGCGCTGGTCGGTATTTGCGCGAGCGCAATCCTGACATCGTCATTGTCGGCGCGCAGCCATCTGAGGGCTCGCAGATCGCGGGTATCCGGAAGTGGTCGCCAGCGTATCAGCCGCGCATTTACAATGCGACCGGTGTTGATCGCATTGAGCAGGTATCGCAGGCCGACGCGGAAAACATGGCGCGTCGCATGGCCGCTGAGGAGGGGATTTTTTGCGGGCCGTCAGCGGCGGGCGCGTGCGTGATTGCGCTGCGTGTGGCGGCGGAGGTGGCTAACGCTACCGTAGTGTTTATTGTGTGCGACCGTGGGGATCGGTATTTGAGTACGGGGTTGTTTCCCGCGTAACTCGTGTGGCGGTTGTGCGTATTCGAGATCCTCAGGGCACCGGTGGTGCTCTGTTCGTCGTGCGAAGGCATCGAAGCCACAACGCCGTGAAGCCTCACGGCACGGTCTCGCCGGAAAGACGAATCTGAACTGCCCGTACCCCAACCCAAACGCTCAACCGAAAACGCTGTTGCAGTGCTGATTCGGTCTTACGGCCACAAAGTGCCCTGAGGCCTTACGGCCTTAAAGCCTCGCCATTTTCGTAAGCCGAACAGAGCACAAACGCGTGCCGTGCGTCTGCCAACACATCAGCCCACAGCCGAGCTACCGCCCCAACCGCAGCCACGCCTCATACGCAATCATCGCATTGAGGATCATCAACACCAACGCCGGCATGGTCAGCAGCACACTATCCCGCATACGCAGCCGCACGCCAAGGCCCAGCAGCATCAGCAACGCCAATCCCGCCGCCGAAAAACACAACAGCGGCAGATACAGAAAGCCGAGCAGCAACCCTGCTCCACCCAGCAGTTCGAGCACGCCAGTGAGCACACGGAACCTGGCCAACCCGAAGCGCTCAAACTCTTCCACCATCGCGTTGCTGAACACCACGCTCGCCCCGTACACCAGAAACGCGACACCTGAAAGCGCGGTGAGCTCTGTAAAGAGAGTCATCTACGCAACAGCACTGCGGGACGCGTAGGCGACATACAGCGACAGTAGCAACAGCACAAACGACGGCACATACTTGACCATCGGATGCCGCACTTTGAAATGAAAGTACTGTGCGCACACCATGAAGAAGGTCATGACCGCCGCGGCCGGAAACACCAGCCCCTCGTACCACAAGCCTGCCAACAGCAGCGCCGACGCCGAAATCTTCGTTGCCCCCACCAGGTTGCGTACCACGTCGGACAGTGCGTACTCCTTGAACTCCCGCTCCACATTCGGGAGGCGCACCACCCATACAAAAATGACGGATACCGCAATAATGACCTGAGCGACTGCAACGATGGTTTCCATCAGCTTGCCTCCTGAGTTGCGTGTGTAGTGCGACCGGCGCGAGTCCGGACTCAGGTAGGTAAGTGCATAAACCTTACGTTTCGTGCCGACAGCGCATGTCAAATGCCCTTTTTTGACTCCTTCGCCCACGAATCACGCAGACTCACAATGCGATTAAACACCAGCTTCTCAGGCGTGCTGTCTTCCGGCTCACTCATGAAATAGCCGGTGCGCTCAAACTGGTACCGGCTGCCAATCGGATCCGACGCAACGCTCGGCTCAATCTTCGCATTGGGAATCACCACGAGTGACGTGGGATTGAGCGTGCTCAGAAAGTCTTCGCCCTCCGGTACGTCGTCAGGATCGGGCTGCGTAAACAACCGGTCGTACAAACGCACTTCGCAATCAAGCGCGTGCTGCGCACTCACCCAATGGATTGTGCCCTGCACTTTGCGTCCGTCAGGCGCGTTGCCACTGCGCGTTTCAGGATCGTAGGTGCAGTGCAACTCCGTCACATTGCCATCTGCGTCCTTAATGACGTCGGTGCACGTGATGAAGTACGCAAAGCGCAAGCGCACTTCGCGCCCTGGCGACAGGCGATAAAACTTCTTGGGCGGATCTTCCATGAAGTCGTCGCGATCAACCCACAGCTCGCGCGAGAACGGGACCTCACGCGTGCCCGTCTTGGGCACATCGTGCGGATAGTTCTGCCCCTCCAGCATGTCGACCTGGCCTTCGGGGTAGTTGGTAATCACCACCTTGAGCGGGTTGAGCACGCACAGCACACGCGGTACTTCCATGTTGAGATCATTGCGCACCGTGTGTTCAAACGATGCGATCTCAACACGTGCGTCTTTGCGCGCTACGCCGATTGTATCGGCAAACGCACGGATTGCTTCGGGACGCACACCACGACGGCGCAAACCGGCAATGGTGGGCATACGGGGATCATCCCAGCCGTTCACGTGCCCTTCGTTCACCAGACGCAGCAGCTTTCGTTTGCTGAGCACGGTGTAGTCGAGTTCAAGTCTCGCAAACTCAATCTGCGTGGGCGGATTGTTGTAACCCGCAGCTTCCACCAGCCAGTCGTAGATATCGCGGCTGTCCTTGAACTCGAGCGTGCACAGCGAACGCGTGATGCCTTCTATGGCATCACTCAGTCCGTGTGCAAAATCATACAGCGGATAAATCTTCCACTCGGTGCCGCGACGATAATGATGCGCGTCGCGACGAATGCGCATGAGCAGCGGATCGCGCATTATCATATTGGGGTGCGCCAGATCGATCTTGGCGCGCAGCACATGTGCACCGTCGGCAAACTCGCCGGCTTTCATGCGGCGCAGCAGATCAAGATTCTCCTCGGGCGACCGATCACGATACGGACCCGGAATACCGGGTGTAGTTACCGTGCCGCGGTTGGTGCGAATCTCTTCTTCGGACTGCGAGTCAACGTACGCTTTGCCCTGCTCCACCAGCCGTTCGGCGATCTCGTACAGCTTTTCGAAATAATCGGACGCGAAGTACTCACCGTCCCAGTCAAAGCCCAACCAGCGGATATCCCGCTTGATGGCCTCCACATATTTCATGTCTTCGGTAAGCGGGTTCGTATCGTCGAAACGCAGATTGCACGTGCCACCAAACTCGCGCGCAATGCCAAAGTTGAGACAAATCGACTTGGCGTGCCCCATGTGCAGAAACCCGTTCGGTTCCGGCGGGAAGCGCGTGGCCGGCGCCCGGCCAAAGCGGCCGGTCGCGATGTCATCAATCACCAGTTCGCGAATGAAGTCGCGGCGTGGTGCGGTATCGTTGGGATTGGTATCAGACACGGGAATCGGGACCGAGAATCAGAACCGGTAATCAGACGCGAATAACGGTGGTGTACGAGGGACAATCTGGTAATCTACTGCTCCGCCAACTTCCCTACACAATGCGCGCCGACCGCAGTCGCAGCGAGTTGGTTACCACACTCACCGAACTGAACGCCATGGCGGCGCTGGCGAGAATGGGGCTCAGCAACAGCCCTGTGGCCGGATACAACACACCCGCCGCAATCGGAATGCCAATCACGTTGTAAATAAAGGCCCAGAACAGATTCTGCTTCATGGTGCGCATCGTGCGACGTGACAGCGCCACAGCGTGCGCAGCACTCTGCAAGTCGCCTCGCATGAGCACAATGTCGGCCGCTTCCACGGCGATATCCGTGCCCGTTCCAATGCCAATACCAACGTCGGCCTGCGCAATGGCCGGACCATCGTTAATGCCATCACCCACCATGGCCACCACCTTGCCCTCACCCTGAAGGCGCACAATCTCGGCCACCTTGCCCGCCGGCATTACCCCGGCCACAACACGATCAATTCCCGCCTCCCGCGCGATGGCCTGGGCCGTACGCTCATTGTCTCCGGTGAGCATCACGACCTCCAGCCCCATTTCATGGAAGCGCGCAATGGCCTGTCGAGAGGTGTCCTTGATGGGATCTGCTACAGCTATGAGTCCGGACAGTGCGCCGTCCACGGCAATGAACATTGGCGTTCGACCGTTGTCAGCCAGCTGCTGCGCTGCCTCCTGCAGCGATGCAACATCAACCGCCCAATCACTCATAAACGCGGCGTTGCCCACGGCCACACCAGCGCCGTCCACCACCCCCTGCGCCCCCCGTCCGCTCACAGCCTCAAACCCCTCGGGGGTGACGAGTGACAGCTCACGTGTTTTTGCCTCGCGCACTACCGCCTCGGCCAGCGGATGCTCACTCGACGTTTCGAGCGATGCGACAAGCCGCAGCAGCCCATTTTCATTGTCTGCGTAGCCACCCACGGCCGTGAAGTCGGTGACCGTGGGCCGTCCTTCAGTGACCGTACCGGTTTTGTCGAGCACCATGGTGGTAATGCCACCCGCCTGCTGCAGCGCGCCGCCCCCCTTGATGAGCACGCCCAGCTCAGCGCCTTTGCCCGTCGCCACCATCACCGCCGTCGGTACGGCCAGCCCCATGGCGCACGGGCAGGCAATAATCAGCACCGCCACCGCGGCCGCGAATCCGCGCACCGCCGGAGCCTGATCAGCCATCACAAACCACACCACAAACGTGGCAATGGCCAGCGACATGACAATCGGTACAAACACTCCGCTGATCTGATCGGCCAACCGTTGAATGGGCGCACGACTGCCCTGTGCATCACGCATAAGGCGCACGATCTGTGCGAGCATGCTGTGCTGGCCGAGCGTGGTGGCAGTGAAGCGAAAGGCACCGGTGCGATTGATCGTACCACCAATCACGCGATCACCCACTCGCTTGGTTACTGGAAGTGACTCACCGGTGAGCATCGACTCGTCTACAGCGCTTTCACCCTGCGTCACATCGCCGTCTACCGGAATGCGTTCGCCCGGACGCACGATCACGGTCTCACCTGCTTCGAGCGTGTCAACGGGCGCGTCCACCTCTTCGCCAAATCGCAGCACACGCGCCGTCTTGGGCTGCAACTGCACCAGAGCACGCAGTGCGCTTGACGTCTGTTTCTTGGCACGCGCCTCGAACATGTTGCCGGTAAGAATGAGCGCAATGATAATGATCACCGCCTCGTAGTACACATCCGGCGCGAGTCCACGTGACACAAAAAACTGCGGGGCGAGCGTGGCAATGAGTGAATACACAAACGCCGCACCGGTGCCTACTGCGACGAGGGTATTCATGTCGGCCGCATGATGACGGAATGCCGCCCAGGCACGTGTATAGAAGTGGCGACCGGCCCACAGCATCACGAACAGCGTGGCCACAAGCAATGCGCCCGTGAGCACGACCGGCGGTACATCGTAGAGCCACGGCATCACGGAGCGCAACGGCGGATCGAGCACACGCATGGACCACTGCATGAACGGATCGCCGCCTACGCTGTGTGCATGTGAGGCCCCACCCGCGGCGGGCATGGCCAGCATGCTCATGAGCGGCATGGAGACGATCATCGCAATAATGCCAATCACGCCGCTGACAATCGCCTTGCGCTTGAACTCATGATACTCCGCATCCTGCGCACGGTCGCGCGCCTCCTGCTCGTCAAATGCGGTCTGATCAGGATTGGACAGCTCGGCGCCATAGCCGGTATCGCGAATCACATCCACCAATGCTTCCGGCGTCACGGTATCCGGATCAAAGGTGATCGTGGCGCTCTTCATCATGAGATTGACGCTCGCGTCTTCAACACCCGTCTGCTTTTGCAGTGTGCGCTGTACACGCGACTGGCAGGCAGCGCAGGTCATGCCGCTCACGGGAATGCGAATAGTGCTCATCGTGGCATCCTCACGCGTCAGCAATGATGGCGCCGCGCAGCATGCTCATGCCGCACATGAACTCGTAGCGACCGGCTGAGGGCGGCGTGATCTCGATCGTGGTGGTCTGGCCGGTAGGCAGGTATCGCTTGATGCCGAAGTCCGGCAGCACCACTTCTTCAGAACACCCTGACGTGTCGCGCCGGTCAAAGTGCAGCTGCACCGGCTCTCCGGCTTTCACCCGGATGAGGGCGGGCTTGTAGCCGCCGTCCACCACGATCGTCACCTGCGCCAGACCAGCAGCGGGCCCACCGCTGTCGGTCCCAGCGCCGTCCGAGCCGGCCGCCTGCCCACGCAACTCACCAGGTACTCCAGTCGCTGCAACAGCCGCTGTAACAGCCGAGGTGGCCGAAGCCACGCTCCGCCCTGCGAAAAAGAAATACCAGTTCACCCACGCTATGGCGCTGATGCCACCGGCAATGACCAACCACTCCGCCGTCGATAGTTCGGACATCTGAAAACCAGTAAGAGGAGAGTGATAGTTATATACCCCCTCCCCCTATTGTCAAATGCCCAGCGCCGAGCTCAACGGCGCGCCCAGCGTCCCCTATCAGCGACTACACCGGACTCAGCGGCTTGCCCTCATGATCGGAAATCAGCACCCACACCGTGCGCGTGCGCTTGGAAAAAAAGAGCCGCACCGTCACGTCCCGAGGCGACTGCTTGAAGGCAAAGTGAAAGGTGAACGAGGTATCCAGCATCTCGCGGATCACCCCTTCCTTGAAGCGGCCGTAGAACTCCTGCACACGGGTGCACGGCGCGACTTCGGTGAAGAACTGCTTGCCAATCGCGTCTTCCGGAGCCAGTGAAGCCAGACGCGATTCCACCGCGTTGTACTTGAGAATGCGCCCGGTGCGATCGAGCTGAATCACACCGTAGGGCAAGCCATCGAGCTCGCCCGGCGACATGGCGTCAACAATCTCAAGGACGTCGTCAACTTTTGGAGCGGGACTGGGTGGTCCGCTGGATTGGCCGTTGGGATCAGTCATGGCCGAATAATATGACGCGGCAACGCCACTGTGCCGTACAGTGCACTACGAAATGCGGCGGCGGCTCATCGGGGGGCGGCGATGGACACCATATTTCGGCTTTTATTCGGTTCGCTGCTATATTCCACCTCCCATGCCGCACCCGAACACACCGCAGTATGCCGAACTTCACTGTCATTCGGCCTTTTCTCTTCTCGACGGCGCCTCGCTCCCCGAGACCCTCGTAGAACGCGCGCATACGCTTGGCTACCCGGCGCTCGCCCTCACCGATCACGATGAACTCGGCGGCATCGTACGCTTTGCGCAGGCCGCGGCCAGTGTCAAAATGGGCGGCATTCTGGGCGTTGAGCTCACGGTAGACGTTGACGATTCGCAGCTGCTGCCGGCGCTGCGCCGCAATTCGGAGCCACCGGCACCCCGACGCACGCATTTGACGCTGCTGGCCGAATCACGCGAAGGGTACGGCAATATCTCGCAGCTGGTCACGCGCGCTCGCATGGATCGCATGCGCGGTGAACCGGCGGTATCGCTCGATCTGCTGGCGCAACACACCACCGGAGTGTTTGCACTCACCGGCTGTCCGCGTGGATGGGTGCCGCAACTCGCGCGCAGCGGACGACTGCGTGATGCACGACGTGCGCTTGGCGTACTCAGCGATCTCTTCCCCGATCGCCTCGCGGTAGAAGTGTGGAATCACGGCTTACCTGAAGAGCGCAAACTGGTGCGACGGTTGCTGCCGCTGGCGCAGGCGCTTGGTGTGCCGTGGGTAGTCACCAACAACGTGCATTACGCCTAGCCACACGGGCGCATTGTGCATGATGTGCTCACCGCGTTGCGTCACGAGCGCACGCTCGATGACATGGGCACACGTTTGCGTCCCAACGCCGAGTGGTATCTCAAGAGTGCCGAGCAACTCGCGGTGACATGGCAAGGGCATGAAGAAGGCATCAGACAATCGTTGGTGATTGCCGAACGCTGTGCGTTTCGCCTTGAACATTTGCGTCCCACGCTGCCGGCGTTTCCGTTACCGCCGGCTGTGAGTGCCGACATGTACCTCGCTCAACTCATTGAGCAGGGTGCCACCGAACGTTGGGGCCCGCCCGGCACCGAGCGTCGCACGCCCAAACATGAAGCGCAGCTGGCGCATGAACTCGCACTTATTGCGAAGCTTGGACTGGCCGGATTTTTTCTCATCGTGTGGGACATTGTGCGCTTCGCCCGTCGCGAAGGCATTCTGTGTCAGGGACGCGGATCGGCGGCCAACAGTGCGGTGTGTTATTGCCTTGGGATTACGGCCGTTGATCCCATTCGCATGGAGCTGTTGTTTGAACGGTTTTTGAGTGAAGAGCGACAGGAACCACCCGACATTGATATTGATTTTGCGCACCGCGACCGCGAGCGTGTGTTGCAGTATGTGTACGAGCGCTACGGGCGCGAGCATGCGGCCATGGTGTGCGAACAGATCACCTATCGCGGTCGCAGTGCAGTGCGCGATGTCGCGCGTGTACTAGGCTTCAGCGTGCAGCAGGGCGACGCACTTGCATCGGTAGCCGATCGTTTCAGCGCCAAGGCTACGGCTGAGTCGTTGCGTGTGCATAGCGCGTCTGCAGAGCATGATGAAGCGAATGAAGCAAAGCAGTTGCAGGCGGCAGCACATCTGCTGGCCCCCGATCCGCGCCTGGCGTCAGAGAGCACCACCAGTCAGCACGCGCCTGATGTACGCGATACCGAACGCGACATTGCACGCGCGGCATTGCGCGTCGACACGTGGCACTGGCGGGACAACACACCGGAGAACCGTGCAGCCACGCCCAACGGCGATGGACTCAAACCGCATCAACAGCGCGATGCGGCCAAGCGGGCGCTCAAGCTGGTGGCCGAGTCAACTTCGGCGAAGTCAGCGCACGTGCAGTCGCGGCAGGTTGAACCGAAACGAACGCAATCACGAGTCGCCGAATCAGCACCGGCCGATCCGTACGCACCCGACCGTGCATCGAGCGTTGGACCGGCGGGTGGACCGAGTGCGCGCGACCTGCTCGTGCAGCGATTGGGACAGCGCTGGATTGGCGGGACGGAAGCGGGGCGTCTGGCCAACGAAGCGGCGGTACCGGAGGCGTTGAAGGTGCGCCAACCAGCGGCGGCAATAGACCCCGCCGAGGGCGCCGCAAAAGCAGAACCAACAGCGGGCACCACAGACAATGCGTCCCCCCCCCAAACCGGCAACGCCCTGCTCGAATCTGTAGGCCTCGACCCATCAGACCCGCGCGTTGGCGTACTGGCCGATGTCATTGCCGGTCTGCATCAACTACCGCGACACCGCTCCATTCACGTGGGCGGCTTTGTACTCAGTCGTGAACCGCTGGGCAGCGTGGTACCCATTGAACCGGCCAGCATGCCGGGACGCACGGTCATTCACTGGGAAAAGGACGACCTCGATCCCGTTGGGTTTGTCAAAATCGATTTGCTCGGACTCGGCATGCTCACCGTGGTGCAGGATTGTCTGCTGTATCTCAAGCACACACGCGGCATTGATATTGATCTGGCGCAGCTCGACATGACCGACCAGGCCGTGTACGACCAACTGTGCGCCGCTGATACCGTGGGTGTATTTCAGGTGGAAAGTCGCGCGCAGATGAACACGCTGCCGCGTTTGCAGCCGCGCTGTTTTTACGATCTGGTGGTTGAAGTTGCACTCATCAGACCCGGTCCCATTCAGGGCGACATGGTGCATCCCTATTTGCGTCGCCGTGCGGGCACGGAACCCATCACCTATCCGCATCCGGCTGTGGAGCATGTGCTCAAGCGTACGCTGGGCATTCCGCTCTTTCAGGAGCAGGGCATGCAGGTGGCGATTGCCGCCGCCGGATTCACGCCGGGCCAGGCCGATGTGCTGCGACGCGCCATGGGACACAAGCGCAGCCGGGAGCGCATGGCGGAAATTGGTGAGCAACTCATTGCCGGCATGGCCAAAAACGGAATTGAAGAAGACATTGCCCGCCGCATTTACAATCAGATCAATGCGTTTGCCGATTACGGATTTCCCGAAAGTCATGCGGCGAGTTTTGCATTGATCGTTTACGCCACGGCGTATCTGCGCCACTACTACGGGCCCGAGTTCACGGCGTCCATTCTCAACGCGCAGCCCATGGGCTTTTACGCACCCGGCACGCTCGTGGAAGACGCCAAACGACATGGTGTGGAAGTGCGCGCGATTGACATCACAAAGAGCGCGTGGGATCACACATTGGAACTCACCGACGGACGCACGCTCGTGCCCAGCGACGGCACCGTGCAGTGGCGGCGGGAGCACGTCAACCCGCAGAACGTCACGCGTACTGACAGTGTGTCGCCCGAACAACCAACCAGCACGTCACCCGGGCTTCCCCCCCAAAAACCGCCCGCTGTACGGCTGGGCTTTCGCCTCATCCGTGGGCTCGGCGCAAAAGCGCGTGCACATCTTGAACGCGCGTTGGCCGATGGTCCGTTTACGAGCGTCCCGGATTTTGTGCAGCGTGTGCCGTTGGACCGCGCGTCGCTCACGCACATGGCCGAAAGCGGTGCGTTTGATGCGCTGTTTACGCACGAGCCGCCTTCGCGTCGGCGTCGCGTGGCACTGTGGCAACTGTTGGCAGCACAGCGTGGTGATGCCGGTCCGCTTGCACCCACGGCAATCACCGCTGCTCCAACCGCAGTACGCGCATTGAGTGGTGTAGAACTCACCGCCGCCGATTATCGCATGACCGGCTTGTCGCTGGCCGGGCATCCCATGAAACATGTGCGTGAGGCGCTGGCCATGAATAACGTGCGCACCGCGTCACAGCTGCTGCGCGACGGTCGTGATGGTGAACCGGTGGGCACGGCCGGACTGGTGATCTGTCGTCAGCGTCCGGGCACGGCCAAGGGGTTTGTCTTTCTCACCCTCGAAGACGAAACCGGCATGATCAACGTGGTTGTCACGCCCAAGCGCTTTGAGCGTGATGCCAAAATCATTTCCGGCTCACCGCTGCTGCTCGTGCGCGGTGTACTGCAGGTGGAGGGGCGTGTTGTAAACGTGCGCGCCCGGTCGTTCCGCGCGCTCAGAGCCAACAGCGGCGAGGGGTTTGTCAAAGCACACAACTACCGCTAGCGGGCGTGAATCAGCAACCGTGAATCATCAACCACTGCCCGAGCTTCACTCAACAGCAGCACCGCTACGTTCTGACGACTGCTCATTCCGCACCGCGCGCAACGCCCACATGGCGCGTCCATCGGGTAAGGCGCGCACTTCCGGCGAGCCCTGCAGTTCGGTAAAGCGAACCGAACAGCGCGCGCGGACTTCTGGTGCTGCACCGCGCTCGTCAATCACCGAGAGTTGCACACCGGCACTGTCGGCCCCCGCGTACGACAGGCGTCGGTTTTCCGGACAGCCGGTGGGACCGGTGGAGCCTGACGGAAAAAAGAAATACGGATCTTCCCCGAACTGTCGACGCTCAAACCACTGCCGCCAACGTTCGGCCGTTGTATCGGCGACTGCATCTGTAGAGCCACAGCTGGCGGCGACCAGCACGAGAAGCCACGTCGTTTTGCTGAAAATAGACCAAAGCATGTACGGTTCCGGAATAGGGGACGCCACACATGATGGCGATTCCGGATGATTTCGCATATTGGATAAATGCCCTATAGACGCGGGCACGTCACCGATGTAAGGTCGGGGTTGTGCATTTTCTGAGCACGTGGTGTCGTGCCATGTGTCCCACCTGATACCGACAAGTCCGCCATGACAAACGATCAGCCGCCGGTCCCGGCACACGTCCTACGACTGCTCGCAGAAAAAGCCGATGGGCGCCGCGGCGTTGACCAGAGCATCGTTCGCGTGGGCGAAGGTAGCAACGCGGAATACGACGTACTCACCGCTGCCGAAATCGATGCACGACGCGCCAAAGGCGAAAAGATTGAGCCGCTCATTGCAGTGGCGGCAACATATCAGAACACACGGCGCGCCGAACGCGAACGCGAAACAGTTGTCACCATCAAGGTGCCGGGCGCCAAACTCCGCACGTACAACGCCAGCGAAGTGGATGCACTCTTTCTCACCGAGGCTGCGGTGGAAAAGTTTGTGTTGCCGTACTACGCGCGCACCCTGCCGCGCAGCGAATACGATGCACTCATCAAGCGCTACTACTCGGAAGATCAGATCGCCTGGGCGCTTATTCACTACCCCACGTCGCTGTACGACGTGATCGAAGGGGACGGTTGATCGCCCGCATCACGCACGCTGCACACTGACTACCGATTGATCGGGACCGGTGTCCCGACGCCTTCGCCGTTCGCCGAACGGTTGTCGGCGGCAATGTCGTTGGCAAAGGTGCGCAGAATCGGATCGCTCGCCACAAACCGCGACAGCAACGGGCGTCGCGAGAGCGCCCAGCGCAATCGATCGAGCGCTTCCTCACGTTCGCCGAACAACAGCAGCAGCGTGATCTCGTCGGGGATCATGTCCAGCGCCAACGATGAGTCAGTGGCAGCGGCCGTGCGTTGCTCCTGGAGCACGGCGCGTGCTCGCGTCAGATCACCTGCGCGTGCACTCACCGCCGCCGCCAGCAGGCGGCGATAACCAGGCGCGTAGCGATGGCCCGCCTCCGCAGCCAGCGCCGGTGGATCAAGCGAATCAAGCTTCGCCACAATGCGCCACGCCTCCTCCGGATCGTACCCCGATCGCGCGTCGTACTTCATCACGGTGAGCTGACACTCATGGAACCACCACTCGCCGGGATACTCCCGACGCCCCCGCGAACACCACGCGGCGGCACTGTCGGCAGCATTGCTGAACAAGGCTGCTGACACAAGACCACGGTAAATGGAGATCGCCTCTTCGATATAGGCGTCGGCTTCCAGCGCACGACGCCCCATCACCGAGGCCCGCTCCACCTCACCAAGCATGAAGTACAGATTGCTCAACGTCGCTAACGCACGCGCGCGGGTTGCATCGGCGCCCACAACCGCTTCAAGGTCTTGTGCAATGGGACCGATCGCCGCGGTATCCAGCGGCGGCGGCATCAGCTTGAGCCGCGCCCACCGCAGCGCGCTTCGGACTTCGACGGCTTCCGGATGCGTCGCGAACTGCGGCGCCAGCGAGTCGGAAAGCGCGAGTCCCCGCTCCAGCGTATCCAAACGTGCAGGACCGTCCACCCAGGAGGCCGCGGACAGTACCGTCCAGATGCGCTCCACCGGTGGACGCACCCAGTCCGGGTCCTCGATCTGCGCCTGCCGGTACAGCGAATCAGCCCGTCGCAGTCCGTCCTGCGCAGCCGCAAAAGTAGAACTTTCACGACGGGCCTTCAGCCGCGACACGTCCTCGCGCTCGCGATTCGCACGTGCGACAAGTTGCCACGCACGCACATTGTTCGACTCGCGCTGGAGCTGTGTGAGGCGCACCTCCTGTCCGATGCGTTGGCGGATTCCAATCGCCAGCTCACTCGCGACATCGTCTTCCAACGCGAACAGTTCGTATAACCCGCGCTCCGTTCCGCTCGACCACACAACGGCACCCGTTTCCGCATCAATCATGCGCACGCGCACCACCACGTTCTCGCCGCGTCGCAGCACACTGCCCTCCACCACAGTCCCCACGCGGAATCGCCGCGCAACGCTGTCCAGGCCCACGGGGCCATCACGCAACTGACGCACGCCGCTCACGGGAATCACCTCGAACGTCCGGGAGCCGGCGAGCTGCTCAATCACTGATTCGGTGACCAGGTCGGCCACCGAGCCCAGATCCCCCTCGGGGCTGGCATCGCGCAAGTACGTCACCGCGATGCGCCGAGGATCGTAGCCGCTCGACACCGGAGCCTCCGCCCGCAACCAGAAGATTCCGCTTGCGATCCCGGCGAGCAAGACGGCGAACAACACACCATAGCGCCGCTTGCCTGTGGGTACTGCGGCTTCCTGTGGCGGCGGCAACTCCACCCGCTCCAGAGCCGAAGCCATGAACACCGCACCGTCGCTGCTTCGTGAGGGTGCGATGCGCCTCGGCGTTGCAGACGGCACAGCGCGCTCGCCTGGCGCACGCCCGGCGCGCAGCCGCTGGGCCAGCTCGAGGACTTCGGGCTCGGGCGCCACATCCAGCTCCCGGCGCAGGCGGTCCTCATATGAGGACAGCACCTGGAGAGCAGCTGGCAGCTCGGCGCCGGAGGCAAGCGCCTGCGCCGCACCCAGCGCGAATCGCGAGCTCAGCGGTTCATCATGCAACAACCGCTGCCAAGCCTGGGCCGCGTCTATCCATGCCCCTTGTCGCTCCGCCGACGCGGCCAGCTGCAACAAGGCACCCTGCCGATCGTGGGCAATTCGCCGACGCTCACCCTCCAGCCATCGCTCAAACTCTTCCGCCTCGTCAAGAAACACACCGTCAAGGAACGGTGCCTCACTCAGATCGGCCGCGGTGACCAGGTCGCCGTCTTCAACGGCCTGCGCGAACTGCCAGAGATCACAATGAATCTCTGAAGCGTTCAGCTGCACCATGTCACCGTTTGCTGTGTCGAGCACCGACTCACCCAGCTCACGCCGGATCACATACAGCGCCTCCGAGAGCAGCTTCCGGGCCTGTGATGCATCCCGTTCCGGCCAGATCACGCCAACCAGACGGTCACGCGACAGCGTACGCGAAGGCGCCGTGGCCAACAACGCCAGCAGCGCGAGCCGTCTGCGCTGCGTGGCCTTGCCGTGCAACGACACGCCGTCACGCAGTACCTGCGGGGCGCCGAACAACTTGATTTTCAAAGAGTTGGCAGACACACGCAGAAAATTGATAGGCCAGTTGATAGCGGCAGGAAAGCGAGTTGACCTGTGCGGATTACGGTAAGGGCATGACACGCGTGCGGCCACCCATCATGCAAAACGTGCTGGCCGGTCGCTCTCCCACCAAGCCCCCCCCAGCGAGGTTTTCAATGTCCGATTCCAGCCGTTTCGAGTCACTCAGTGTAAAGACGGCGGCCGATATCGAGTCGTGGCATCCCGATCTGGCCATGCTCGTGCGCTACGATCTGCCATTCGTGTGTTTCGACAGGGAAGGATCGGCGGTTCACATTTCGCGTGAGGCCACAATGCTACTGGCCCGCCACCGGCATCTGGACGCGGTGTTCTGGTCCATCCGCAAGGCGGCCGCCGACCAGCTCGCGGCATTTCATGCCCAGGCCGAGGGCGCCACACCGGGTACACCAGACGCGCCTGATGCGGGCGGCACACCCGGCGCACCCGCGACGCCCGCGACGCCAGCAGCTGCCACGAGCGCCCCGCGCGGTGGCGTTCGCGTCAGCGACCCGGGCGATGGTGCCAGCTGGTCGATTCACGTTGTCCGGACACGTCATGATTGGCCCATCGCGATCGCCGTGTGCGATGGGGCGCGCACGTCCCACTCCGAATCACCGCTGCGGGAGCGTCTGACACGTCGCGAGCTGGAAGTCGCCTCGCTGGTGGCGGAAGGGGCCCCGGCCAAAAACGTGGCCGCTGCACTGTCCATCACGGTGCACACGGCGCGTCGCCACACCGAGCAGGTGTTTCGCAAGCTCGGGGTACACTCGCGCGCCGAGTTGACGCGGGTGGTGCTGCGCGGCGGTGAGGTCCGGATGTCGGGGCCAGCGTATACCACAGAGTTGCGGCTGAGCGGTGCCGCCTGATCCACGACGGTAGCGGCGTGAGCGCCGCGGAGGGGCGCGGAGAACGGCGGGTACCACGGAGCCACGGAGACACGGAGAACTGCAACAGATTTTTTGGTGGGTCCGTTGCAGTTCCACCCTTAAAATCATTGCCGCAATGCTCCAGCATCTGACGACAGGGAGGTGTTCTCTGCGACTCTGTGGCTCTGTGGTAAAGCTGGCCGGTGACGCCGTGACTACGGCGCCCTCACCACGAAGGGCGTGTACACCACCCCGTCAGGTGTCTCGCCCGCCGAGAGGTAGCCGAGCACTTTGCGGTCGGGCATGGCGATTACGGCGATACGCGCCTCGCTGCTGAGCGAGAGCAGAATGTGTTTGCCGTCGGGCGTGTACGTGATGCCCTGCGGGCCGCCGTCGGTGAACGTCAGCTTGCCCTGCTCTTCCCGGCTGCGACGCGCGAAGAAGCGCACCACTTCGGCGCGGTAGTCAGGAATCACAACGGTTTCTGCATCGGGTGAAAAGAGCACACGGTACGGCCATTGAAAACCTTCGGCCGCGGTGTTCACCGCCCCGGTGTAGCCGTCAATCACGCTGATCTTTCCCGTGCTGTTGCTCCCCACCCAGACTTCGCTGCCATCGGTGGTGACGTTGATGGCTTCAGGGCGTTCCGGCACGTCAATACTGCGAACCGCCCGACCGGTTTTCATGTCGAGTTCGGTGATGGTATTGCTGCCCATGTCGCCGGTCCAACCAATGCCACCGTCGGCCGAAACGCCAACCATGTGTGAACCCTGCTTGTTGGTCCGGGCTGCACGCACCACGGCGCCGGTACGCACGTCAACCGTGATCACGGCCTGACTCGCTTCAACGGTCACCGCCACCATTGTATCGCCCGGCAAAAACACGATGCCGTGCGGACGTGAGTACGGTGCGATGTCAATCGTACGCACAACGCGCAGCCCCGCCACATCAATCACGGTCAGTGATTGGCCCGGCGCCGGACCTGTCCCGTAGTCTGTGACCACGGCGGTTTGCCCGTCTTTCGAGATCACCACTTCGTGCGGTCCGTTACCGGTGGGCAGCGTGGCCAGAGTACGTCCCGACCCCACATCCACAATCGTGGCGGTGGACGGCGTCTTGTTGGTGATCACTACCGTACCGGTGAGCCCCGGCACCTGGGCAGCGGCTTCCGTCCCACACAACAGTGTCGAGACCACAAGCGCCGACGCCAGCAACATCACACGTGAGGACACAGACACTCCGGTCAGGGTTCGATGAACTTCCAGCTCGCGCGATAATCGCGCGTGAGCGGCGCTCCTGTAAGTCGGGCTCGCACCATTTCAATCGGCATGCGGCCACCCTGCAAAATAGCATCGTGGAACTGCTTGTTCGTCATGCGACCGGTGCCCACGAGGTCTCGATGCAGCGCTCTGATCTGCAGCCCGCCCAGCATGTAGGCGGCCTGATACAGCGGCGAATAGGAACCGTTAAACGATCGACGCACCTCAGCCTCGGCGTTCGCGCGCTCGTGCCCGACACGATCCACCAGCATATCCACCGCTTCCTGCGGCGTCATGCGACCCAGGTGCACCTGCAGAGAGAAGATGATGCGTGCCAATCGATGTGATCGCCAGAACAGCATCCCCATGCGATCCTGCGGTGACTGCGCAAAGCCTTCGTCCCACAACAGCATCTCCCACCACAACGCCCACCCTTCACCCCAGAACGGCGTATTGAACGCACTGCGATGCGTGTTGTAGCGGGAGGTCATGAAACCCTGCAGGTGATGTCCCGGAATCAACTCATGATGCACCGTGGCCAGTGCAAAATGCGGATTGTTTCCGCGCAGACTCATCAGCTTGTCATCGTGCGCCATGGAGTCGGTGGGATACGCCACCTGAATGACTTCGCCACCCAGAAAAAAGGGCGACACAAGCTGCTGACGCGGCGACATCATCTCCATGCGCCACACTTCATTGGCCAGCGCTGGTACCGTGACGAGGTCACGCGAGGTGATGAACGCGAGCGCCTCTTCCGCCAGTTTGCGCACGAGCGCCGGCTGTTCGCCCGGCGCTACGTAGGCCTGCTTTACCGACTCCAGCGCTTTGCGCCAGTCATCGCCAAAACCCATCTCGAGCGCCGCGCGTTTCTGCTCCTGCTCAATCCACGTGAACTCACGCTCGGCCAGCGCAATAAGCTCGTCCGGCGTGTACGCAATCATCTCTGCATCAAGATCCTCGGCCAGACCGTCTTCACCAATAGGATCACCAATGATCGGTTCTTCTTCGCCCTCACGCTGACCCACCAACGATTCGCGGATGGCTTTGCTGTACTTCGTGATCGATTCATTGGCACGGCGGTACGGATCACGTGTCCACCAGGTAAACACCGGATCGTAGCCGCCATAAAACCGGTTCCAATCTCGCAGTGACGATTGCAGCGAGCCGAGCCATGCTACGGTGCGCAGCGCCACAATGCGCTCTGCACGAGTCACGGAATCTGTGCGTTTGGCCTTTACACGCTTGGTGAGCGTATCGGCTTCGGCTGCCATGAGCGAGAGAATCTTGCCGGCGGCTGGCCCGTCAACGGGTTCAAAACGCCGACGCGCTTCTTCGAATGCGGTGATCTGACCGGCAAACGGCACCAGCTCAGCCATTTCACCAGCCAGCTTGTCTTCACGCGCAAGCTTGGCCAGCTCCGACCGCAACCGATGATCAAGCAGCACGTAGTCAATGCGCCCTTCCTGACTGAGCGCGTCAAAATCAATGCGCGCAAGCCGTTCGCGCCAGTGTGTGTAAAACTCCCGGAAACGTTCGCGTCGCTGCGTGCTGTAGTTCACCGCCCATCGCCGCGACAGCGCTGCGCGATCGGTGGTGAATACCTCCACCGAATCGCGCAGCTCACTGTTTCCAACTGCAATGTTTGTTGAAGACAACTGGGCAGCCAACGCCACGGGCAACACGCACAAACCAACAACGAGTGTGCCGCAACGAGCGGCGCTGGCCTTCCATGTCATCAGTTGGCAGGCTCCAGAATGCGGGCGATCTCCGTGCGCAGGTCGCGCAGGTGTACGCGCGTCATCGCATCGGCGGCCCGTGGCAACGCCCGCGCAACCAGCCGATCAATATCCTGCAGTTCGGCACGCAGCAGTCCACGCACATCCGACGACGCCGGATTGGGCGCCGGGTTGTTGCTGCGCGTGAGCGCCGCCTCACTTGGATTCAAGCGGCTGTCGGCGGCTGCAATGAACGTACGCTGCAGATTGCGACGGTACACGTTTACCGCAACACGCGACTGACTCAGTTCACCGAAAATACCGGCGCGCAGATCTTCCATGAGATCAGCCAGCGTGTACACCTCCGACGGACTGTCGGCAAGCGCCTCAAACTCCACGAGGCGATCGAGACGCGACTGACTCATGAGCGCACCGATCACCGACGCCTGACGCGAACGGAAGCGGTCAACGGCACCTTCGTTTTCAATGCGACGCAACAGCGACGCATCGAGGAACATCTCCGGCACCTGGAACGCCGCTTCATTCAGGTAGCGCACCGCTTCACGCTGACGCGCCTTTTCCACAGGGCGGAAGCGCTCGCCGGTGCCGTACTTCTGCTGCGTGTAGGCGCCACCAACCACTGCGGCGACATGCCCCATGTAGCGCCCCCACTGCCCAACCGCCTGCTCGTACAGCGTGCGCACTTCGTCATAGCTCTCGCCCGGCTTTTCAGCGGCGGCGGGAATCATCGCGACAACGCGGGCAAGATTTTTCATGCCGAGTGTTGTGGCGCGAACCGCGTCGGCATCACCAACGGCTTCGGTATTGTTCTCGGGATCTGACGTGGCATCCGCAGTCGAAAAACGAAGCCACGGAAACTGATCCTGCACACGCGCCCACTGATCGAGCGTCGGCTTTTCTTCGTCAGGAGTGCGTGCACTCGGAATGGGCGTGTAGCCCCACTTCACGGCAAAAATGTCGTACGGGCCGACTTTCGGAATGAGCAGATCGGGCGGAATGCTGTCTTCAGGCTGCGCGACGTAGTTGAAGCGCGAATAATCCATGAGCGTCGCCACATGACCGTTCATGCGCTCTAGGAACGCCCGGCTGCGGATGCTGTCCACCGGATACTGTGCCGACGCCTTCATGTTGTGCGGAAAGCCGATGGAGTGACCGATCTCGTGCGTGACGACGTATTCAACAAGACGGCCCATGAGCGAATCGGGCATCGGCAACGTTTGCGCGCGCTTGTCGAGCGGTGAGACCTGAATGAAATACCAGTTCTTCTGCAGCTCCATGATGTTGTGATACATGTTCACTTCACCCTTCAGGATCTGCCCCGAGCGCGGATCGACAATCTGTCCACCGGTGGCATTGGCCACGGTGCTTGGACGCCAGTAAATCACCGAGTGACGCGCGTCATACAGCGAGAAGTCGGGATCCTCTTCGGGCGTTGGTGCAACGCGACCAAAGATTGCGTTGCTGAAGCCCGCCTCACTGAACGCCGGCTGCCACTTGTTCACACCTTCAACAATCCACGGCTTGAGCCAGTCGGGTGTGGCCGGATCGATCCAGTAAATGATCGGCTCCACCGGATCGGACACGGCCGCGTTCGGATTTTTCTTTTCAAGCTTGAAGCGGTGAATGAAGCGCACCTGTTCAGCCTTGTGCACATCGCGTGACATGTCGTACGTACGGCTTGAGTTGAATCCAACCCGTTCGTCATGCCAGCGCGGCATCATTACCTGGTCGGGCAGCTTCATCATGCTGAACTGCACCTTGGCCGTCTGTGAGCGCAGCGGAGGCTGACCGCCGCCGCCACCGCCACCGGCTGCCGCGCGCGACTGGCCGGTCTGCGTGACTTCAATATTCACATTCTCCGGGAATGCCCAGGTGCGGTCAATCCAGCTGCGATTGCGCTGAATACCGTCAACGGGATCCATTTCCGGGATGTTGGAGAGAAACAGGTCGGACACATCGATTACGGCAGCGCTGTCAGCGCCGTACGACGCCACATCGTACCGTGCCAACACCGGTCCCTTACGGAACCCTGACACCTGCCGCCAGATCGGCGACGTGCTGTCGGCGGTGAGATCGTGCTCCTTGGCCCGCAGCACAACGTGGTTGCCGTCGCGCTCCCACTGCACGATTGCACGCATGCCGCCGCCAAAAAATCCGGCCGGATTCTGCAGCGTGGATTCCACAGGACGGCTGATCAGCAGCATTTCCTTCATGAGCTGCTCACGCGGGATTTCAAAAAACAGCTTCTCACCCACGCGGTGAACGCGCAGCAAGCCGTCTTGCGTTTTTGCGCTTGACGTGATCACCTGACGGTATGGCTTGGGTGCGCCGGCGCCACCACCTCCACCACCGCTTCGTCCTGAATCCTGGCCGGCTGCGGCGGTTGGCCGAGCCGGTGTGCCTGAAGGTGCTGGAGTAGGCGCGGGCGATAGCGCGCAGGCTGACAGGCCGGCCATCAAGCCAGCGGACAGCAACAAGTTGGTACGGTGGGTCATCGGTTCCGGAGCTGAAATGAAGGCAGGAATCGTCGCGCACAGCCGCGCTGCGCGCTCAACATATAGATACGCACGAGCAGCAACGAGCGTTCAGTGCATCCGAAGTAATACCGAACAAAGCACCCGCAGCTTGCGCCGCAGGCAGGCACCGTCCCAGCGTTGCTGCATGCCAACCGCGCCAACTGCCGAAGCCGCACATCCCTGTCCACTCTGCGAGGGAAGCAGGACGCGCAACGTGCATCGACAGCGCATTGGTGGCCCCGAACCGATCGAGCGACCGTTCTATCAATGCGCGACCTGTGAACTGGTGTTCGTACCCGCGTCATATCATTTGTCGCGAGCTCAGGAACGCGCCGTGTACGACCAGCATCAGAACCATCCCGGCGACGCAGGCTATCGCGGGTTTTTGTCTCGACTGGTTACACCGCTGCTCAGCCGACTCGCGCCGGGCGATCGCGGGCTCGATTTCGGTTGCGGACCCGGACCAACGCTCTCGGTCATGCTGCGTGAAGTGGGCATCGAGTGCGCCGACTTTGATCCGTTCTACTTTAATGACCGCTCACTGCTGGACGGCAGCTATGACTTCATCACAAGCAGCGAAGTGTTCGAACATCTGGCGGCACCGGCACAGGTAATGCACCAACTCTGTGGCATGCTCGCACCGGCCGGCTGGTTGGGCGTGATGAGTAAACGACTCGTGTCGGTAGACGCGCTGGCGAACTGGCACTACATCCGCGATCCCACACATGTGTCATTCTTTGGCGACGCGACCTTTGAGTGGATCGGCCAATCGTTCGGTTTGGAAATACACCTTGTTTCGCCCGACGTGGTGCTGATGCAGCGCGACAGTCACCGCTGATCGTGCGTGCTGCGCGGCGCAGACCGGCGACCGAGCAATGTGCGCACATGATCGCGCTGCAGGTGGTACAGCCATCCGCCAAAGAGCGACGCACCAACACCAAGCAGGCCAAGCGCTCCGCTCGCTCCCTGCATCGTGTGCCAGCCGCGCGCCACCTCAATGAGCACCACGACTGTCACCGCAGGCAACAACACCCGCGCCACCATTCCCGACCACGGCGCGTTTGATCGACCGTACAACTCGGCCGTTACGTATCCCACAACGGTAAGCGCTGCCAGGTATTCAATGGCGCGCATAAGCAGTGCCCGCGACAAATCGGCGCGTGCCGGCGAGAGCGCGAACGCGGCACGCCACTCACCATCCACTGCATCCAGCGGCCACAGCGCCGACAACACCAGATACACGGCGAACAGCGGCAACACGAGTCGCAGCGTGGGCAGTTCTACACGCTGCGCCCCATCCCGCATGCGGGCACGCGACGCGGAGTAGCTGCGCAACCACGCGGTGCCAACCGCCAGCGTCGCACCAGCCAGCAACACATCCCACTGCCCCGATGCACCGGGAAGCGCGGCCACCACAAACCACAGCGCGCTGGCCAGCAACATGAGCGAGCGACGCACACGTCCGGTATGATCCAGATATGCACCGTGCACCGCACCCAGCAGCCCGCCACCGAATGCCGCCACGGGCAACATTAACCACACACGTGAACTTCCTTCGCTGCCAAAGCCCGACGCCCAGAGCAGCGGAATGAGCAGGATCACCAATCCCGTCAGTGGCAGATCCAGTGCGAGCACCGAAACCGTTCCGGCGCCAAGTGATATGCGGGGACGCAATGCGACATAGGTTCTCGCGCCGATCGCGGCACCCACTCCGTTGGTGATCACATCAAACAGCGAGGTAAACCGATCGGGCAAAAACAGCTGTCCTGCCTCAATGCCCGCGCTGAACGCCGCGCCCGCCACACCAACCATCCACCACGGCGTGCGTTTCTCGCGCCATACCACCGACTGGCAAAACAATCCCAGCGGCACGAACATCACCACATTGAGAATGAGGTCCGACCATGTCCAGATGCTGGTCACCCCATGCTGCGGGTGCGATGCAAAGTTGAACGGTGCCCACGTGACCATGAGCGTGGTAACGGCCAGGTAAAGCAGCACCGCACTGCCCAGCAGACGGCCTGTTCGCGAGCCCGCGCTGTCTTCAGGAACAACAACGCCATACGCGTCGTCCACGTGCGCGCGTGCTGAGTCATCAACAGCACTTGTGGCTGCTGACGGTCCCCGGGAGAGAGTCTGCATGGCGAGGAGTATCGGCAGCACACTGCAGATCGTGAGCCACGGTATCTTCATCACGGCAGCGTGACTCGTGCCTCTGATCACCATCACCGGGGGAGTTTTGTGACCGCATTTCGTTCGTCAGCTGCTCGATTGCTCGGCGTGGCACTGCTGGCGGTAACATCGCTGGGCGCGTGTACTTCCGACGTCGCCAACGACAACTCCGGCTCCTCCAACGCGGCTCCGGGCACGGTACAACCGGCCACCGCCGCCCGCGACTTGCACGCGCTGCCCGCCGCCGCCAGCTGGCGCGGCACAATTCCCTGTGCCGACTGCGCGGGCATCAGTACCACGCTCACCCTGTACCCGGAGGGCACCTACCGTCGGGAGGGTGCTTACCTGGGCACCAACGGCGGCGGTGATACGATCGCCGCCGAGTTCGGTGCGTGGACATATGATCACGCGTCGAGGCGCCTTCGCCTTGCAGGCAGCATGGAGGCGCCGGCGCTCCTGGCTCATCATGACAACGGAGCCCTGCGCATGCTCGATCTGCGCGGTGACAGCATTGACTCCAACCTGAACTACTCCCTGTCCGCACTGGCTGAGCCTGTGGTGCTCACGCATCCGGCCCGCATTGCCGGTGCCTTCACCTACCTCGCCGATGCCGCCATTCTCGTCGAGTGCCGCAGCGGACTGCAATTTCCGGTCGACATGAGCGCCGGATTTCTCACCCTCCAGAAGGCCTATGCCGACGCCGGCGGCAACGGTCAGCCACGCGTGGTTCGCCTCAGCGCGCACCTCGACAACCGGCCGGCCATGGAAGGAAGTGGCACGGTGGTCGCGCTGGTGATTGATTCGCTGCACGGCGTGACGGCCGACGACGGATGCGCCGCCCTGCGAACGCAGGACAGTCTGGCGAATGCCACCTGGCGCCTGATTGCCCTGCGCGGCGCAGACGCTGCAGCACTGCCAGTCGGCGCAAACAGCGAGGCCGGATTCCGCTGGGACAGCTCGCAGAACCAGCTGTCGGGCTCAGGCGGTTGCAACCGGTTTAGCGCGCGCGGCGTGCTCAGAGGCACAACGCTCGTTGGCACCGCTGTGGCGTCTACCAAACGTCTGTGCAATGCCGCTGGCGTCATGGAAATCGAACAACGCCTGTTCGAGCTGCTCTCAACCGATCTTTCCCTGCGATTGCAATCCGATACGCTGGTCTGGAACCAGGGACCGCGCGAAGTCGCCCGCTTTGTGCGCGATGACGCCGGCACAGCCGGCTGACGTCCAACATGACCCGGTCCTTTGCGTAGTTTGAGAGTTGCACTCTCCTCCTACACGAATGCTTATGCCTGTGTCTCTTCGTCCCTTCGGCGCTCTGTTGCTCGGCCTGCTGCTGAGCCTTCCTGTTCACGCCCAATCAGGTCGCGATGGCGCCAGGCCATCGGCCGACACGGCCGCCAACGGTGATTCAGCCGGCGGCCGGCTGCCACTCGGTAGCCTGCGCTTTCGCAGCATCGGCCCCGGCAGCACCTCCGGGCGCATCAGCGATCTGGCCATTCATCCGCGCAAACCTTCGCATTGGTATGTGGCCACCGCGTCGGGTGGATTGTGGAAGACGGAAAACTCCGGTGTCACGTTTGCACCGATTTTTGACAACCAAGGGTCGTTCTCGATTGGAGCGATCACCCTCGACCCCAACATGCCAAGCACGCTGTGGGTCGGTACCGGCGAGAACAATTCGCTGCGTTCGGTGGCTTACGGCGACGGCGTGTACAAGTCAATCGACGACGGCCGCACGTTTCAGAATGTCGGCCTGAAAAACAGCGAACACATTGGTCGCATTCTCGTCGATCCGCGCAACAGCGACGTGGTGTACGTGGCGGCGATCGGGCCGCTCTGGTCGGGCGGCGGTGATCGCGGTCTTTACAAAACAGTAGATGGCGGCAAGAACTGGGAGCGCATCCTTGGTGACACCGCGTGGGTTGGTGTGAACGATGTGCAAATGGACCCGCGCAATCCGGACCTGCTCATTGCATCAACGTTTCAGCGGCAGCGTCGTGTGTGGGGACAGATCCACGGCGGGCCCGGCTCCGCCATACATCGCTCTCTGGACGGCGGTAAAACGTGGACCCGCGTGCGTACCGGTTTGCCGGGCGGTGACCTCGGCCGCATCGGACTGGCCAACTCGCCCGCCAATCCCGATGTCTTTTACGCCGTGATTGAAGCCAACGGCAACAGCGGCGGCTTCTATCGCTCCACCAACAGTGGTGCCAGCTGGGAACGCATGAGTTCGCAGACGGGTCTTGGCCTGTTCTATCTCGAGATTTTCCCCGATCCCACCAATGTGGATCGCGTTTATCTCGTGGAAACCAACACCTCGGTAAGCAATGACGGCGGTGCAACCTGGAGCCGCGTTCCTGCACGCGACAAACACGTAGACGATCATGCAGTCTGGATCGATCCCGCCAACGCCGATCACATCATGATTGGCTCAGACGGCGGATTGTACGAATCGTTTGACCGCGGCGACAACTGGCGTTGGTTCAGCAATCTGCCACTCACGCAGTTCTACACGGTATCGCTGGACAACGCACTGCCGTTTTACAACGTGTACGGTGGCACGCAGGACAACAACACAGTGGGAGGTCCGTCGCGCACCACGAATGCCGCAGGCATTCAGAACTCCGACTGGACCACCATTGTGGGCGGCGACGGATTCCGTGCACAAATCGATCCCACCGATCCGAACATTGTGTACGCCGAGTCGCAAAATGGCGGCATGGTGCGCCACGACCGTCGTACCGGCGAAAATATTTCCATTCGTCCGCAGCCGGCGCCGGGCGAGCCGGCATCACGCTGGTACTGGGACACCCCGATCCTTATCTCACCGCACAACAATGAGCGGTTGTACGTGGGTTCACAGGTGCTCTGGCGCAGCGACGACCGCGGTGATTCATGGCGCGCCGTCAGCGGTGACCTCACGCAGGCGATTGACCGCAATCAGCTCAAGATGATGGGGCGCGTATGGGGCTCCGACGCAATCGGCAAGTGGGCCTCGACATCGTATTACGGCACCATCCTCACAATCAGCGAGTCACCGCGTCAGGAAGGGCTGATTTACGTAGGCACCGACGACGGACTGGTGCAGATCACCGAAGATGGCGGCACCACGTGGCGTAAAGTCTCCAGCTTTCCCGGCGTACCCGATACCACGTACGTGCAGCGTGTGTTTGCATCGCATCACGACGCCAACGTCGCGTATGCCGTGTTCAACAATCACCGCTCGGGTGATTTCAAGCCGTACATTGTGAAGACCAGTGACCGCGGACGCACGTGGCGCAACATCAGCAGCAACCTGCCGCAACGCGGTTCGGTATACGGCTTTGTTGAAGATCCCAAAGAACCGCGCCTGCTCTTTGCCGGCACAGAGTTCGCAATGTTTGTCAGCACCAACGGCGGCGAATCGTGGACGCGACTGCGCGGTGGCTTGCCAACCATCCAGATGCGTGATCTGGCCATTCATGCGCGTGACGACGATCTCGTGGTGGCAACGTTTGGTCGCGGCTTTTACATCCTCGATGACCTCGCGCCGCTACGCACACTCGTGCAGCAACCTGCCCTGCTACAGGCCGAAGGCACACTGCTGCCGGTTACACGCGTTGCCATGCACATGACGGCGCGCGCCAGCAACACGGGCTCATGGGGCGCCACGCATTACAGCGCGCCCAACCCGCCAACCGGTGCAACCATCTCGTATCTGCTGCGCAGCACGCCGCGTTCAAAGCGCGCCGAACGGACGCGCCGTGAGCAGGCCGCCGCGCGACGCAATGAAGATGTGCCGCAGCCCACGATTGACGAGCTGCGAGCTGAAGACCTTGAGGTCCCAGCCGTTGCGATGCTCACCATAACAGACGCAGCAGGACGCATCGTACGACGTCTTGAAGGTCCGGCCAGCGCCGGCATGCACCGCGTCCAGTGGGACCTGCGTTACAGCGGTATGGCACCGGTATCGGGCACCGGCAGTGGCAGCAGCCGCGGACCGCTGGTTATTCCCGGCACCTACACCGTGGCGCTGTCCGTGCGACACCCCGATGGCTCGATGCATGACTACGGCACCACCAGCATCGTTGCCGAACCCACGGTTGGCATGACCAGCACCGTTGCCACATCGCAAGAGGTGCTCAACTTCCGTCTGGCCACCGCCGAGCTGCAGCGCTCGGTGATGGGCACCGTCGCATTGCTTGGCGACATTACATCTCGTGCGCGCGCACTTGAAACAGCGCTTGAACAAACCCGCGTCCCCAGCGATAGCGCGCAGCGTGATGCACGTGCGCTGCTGCGCAAACTGGACAGTCTGCGCGTGGACATGACCGGTGACAACATCAACTCACGCGTTTCCGAGGCGTCGCCACAGGGGTTGGTGGGACGACTCAATGATGTGGTCGGGGGACATTGGGGTACCTACAATGCACCCACGGGTACCATGCGTCAGCAGTTCGATATCGTGGCGCGCGACTTCCCACCGTTGCTGGCCCGACTGCGCGCCATCATTGACGGAGACCTCAAGGCACTCGAAGCAAAAGCAGACGCACTGGGCGCACCGTGGACGCCCGGTCGTATTCCCGGCACACCATAACACCGAGCATGCGCGACTATCGATTTCAGGCCGACGAAGACAGCATTGAAGTCTTCCGGCGTTTACGTGGCGCCTGGCGCGACGTGCAGGCAACCGAACGTACCGTCACGGTGCGGCTGGCCGACGGCTCGGCTGTGCAGATCAACGTAGAGCTGCATGACATTGAGCCGGGGTTTGCGGCCACCTGCATTGTGGCCGACAGCATTACCGGACAACAGGCGCACCGTGAAATCGCCAACGCCAAACGTGCCGAGACACCGGACCTTGGCCTGGGGGGAAATGACGTCGCACTGTTCACCGGCGCCACCTGGTTGTCTTCTGCGGCCGTGGAGTCTTCTGACGCACGCGTGGACGTGAGCGGCATGGAGGCCGTTGTGCAGCAGGTTGGCACGCCGGCCGACATTCCCGCCAATGCGGAAGCCGTGTGCATTACGCACGACGCAATCGTGATCGCTTCGCCGGTTGGAACGGGTTGCCTCATCCGCATCGCGTCGGTCGCGGGCAAGCTGGAGGTGATTACCGATCGCGCTGTCATTGCCGCCTTTCTGACAACGCGATCGTACAGCAGTGATGCTCCCGACGGCGAGGGTGATGCAAATAACACAGACGATGCAGCCAGCGAGGGCGACGCAACACCGCCTGCCGACGGATGAACCGGCGCTGCACTACAGCACAACGCATTCACACAACTCCACCGGCCTCTGACATGATTTTCCCATTGTTCACCGCGAAACCGCTGCAGCGACTGGCGCTCGTTGCCGCGCTCTTTTCGCTCGGCATCAGCAGCACCCGGCTATCGGCTCAGGTCGTTGCCGCAGCGCCAGCCAGGCAGCGCACCCCACTCGTCTGGTCCGTCCCGGCCAACGCCTATTTCCCCTCGGAGGGAAACAACTGGGAAAAACGCTCGGCGAGCGCCGCTGGTTTTGACTCCGCGAAACTCGCGGCGGCTGTACAGTTCGCGGTGACCAACGAAAGCGCCGCCGCACGCGATCTGGAGTTGGCACATTATCAGTCCTTTGGACGCGAACCCTTTGGCGATGCCGTTGGAGAGTTTGCGCCGCGTGGCGATCCGGCCGGCATGGTCGTGCGTGGCGGCTACATCGTGGCCGAGTGGGGAGATGTGCACCGCGTTGACATGACGTTCAGCGTGTCCAAGAGCTTTCTCTCAAGCACCGTTGGGTTGGCCGTGGATCGCGGCATGATTCACGACGTGAATGACCGCGTGGCGCCGTACGTACCGTTTGTTGTTTCGCAGCATCCCTTGAGCGCGGGGCTGGGGGCCGATCGACCAATGCGCGGCCACCAGCTCACGCCCTTTACCGGTCCGCACAACAGCACCATTCGCTGGGATGATTTGCTCCGTCAGACGAGCGATTGGGACGGTGTCTTGTGGGGCAAGCCGGAATGGGCCGACCGCCCCGATCGGGACAACAGCACCTGGCTTACGCGTGAACGCAAAACGCCGGGCTCGGCGTACGAATACAACGACACGCGCGTGAATCTGCTTGCGCTGGCAGCCACCAACGTATGGCGTCGTCCGCTGCCGGAAGTGTTGCGCGAGCACATTATGGATCCCATCGGTGCGTCAAACACATGGCGATGGATGGGGTACAAAACGTCGTATGTGTTGATTGACGGTCGGTCGGTTGAGGTAGTGAGCGGAGGCGGCCACTGGGGCGGCGGCATGTTCATCAGTGCGCGCGATCAGGCGCGCTTTGGCCTGCTCACGCTTCGCCGCGGGCAGTGGAACGGCGAGCAGTTGCTGAGTGAGGCATGGGTGCGCATGGCCACAACACCAACGGCACCACAGCCCACCTACGGCTACATGAACTGGTTTCTGAACACCGACGGCAAATATCTGGCCAGTGCCACGCCCATGACGTTTGCACACGTTGGCAATGGCACGAACATCATTATCGGCATTCCGGAGCACGATCTGCTCATCGTGGCGCGTTGGATCAATAACGGCTCCGTTGATGGTCTCGTGCAGCGGGTCCTGGCAGCACTGCAGTAGCCGGCGGTTACGCGTTCGCGATTGAGCACTGACCCAACATTCTACCCTGAGCGCATCATGCCAACTACACGGCAATCTTCTACGCTGTTCGCGTTTGTGACATTATGTCTGTTGTCCGTGCCCTTGGCTGCCCAGCCGAGCACGGGCCCGGTCATCAAGTCGGGAGGGGCAGTGTTTGATGTACCCAATCCGACCTTCGCGACGCCACTCGATATCGACTACCGCGTGGTCTTTGAAATCAACCGCGGCGCAATCGAAGCACCAGCGGGTGGTCAGGCCACGGCCAACGACCAGCTCAACACCGTGGCGCGCTTTCTGAACATGCACGCGCGGGCCGGTGTATCGCCGGAGCGCATTCACCTGGCCGCTGTGGTGCATGGCACGGCCGGTAAAGACCTGCTCGACGACGAGACCTATCGCGCGCGCTACGGCACGGCCAATCCCAGCGCGGCGCTCATCAAGGAGCTGCTCGCGGCGGGTGTGCAAATCATTCTGTGTGGACAAACATCAATGGGCCGCGACGTACCGCGCGACCACCTGATCCCCGGCGTTCAGCTGGCATTGTCGGCAATGACGGCATTGTCGGCGCTGCAGTCCAACGGGTATGCACTCAACCCATGGTGATGTGAAGGAGTCGTTTGCAATGCGTGTACGTGTGGTGCTGGTGTTGTTGGCGGCGTCGGCGCTGCTGAATGCATGCGCCGGTGTATCGCGTCCGAATGTGAGCATGGCCGATATCCGGAGCGACGCAGCGATAGCGAGGCAGGAGCACGCGGTTGTTCGTGATTCCATGCTCACCCGCCTGGTGAGGCGGGCGCAGTCCCGCGCTGACAGTACGCTCGACATTCTCCTGCTCTCCGGTGGCGGACAGCACGGCGCCTACGGTGTGGGATACCTGCGTGGATGGTCTTCGCGTGAATCCGATCCCATGCCACGGTTTGATCTTGTCAGCGGCATCAGCACCGGCGCCTTGCAGGCGCCGTTTGCATTGCTTGGCACACCAGCCGCGCTCGATACCATTGCGTCGCTGTACCGGGCCGCTGCCGATCGCATTGCGCCAACACTCGACTGGTGGTTCTGGCTGCGGCGTACCGGCGGATTTGTGAACACCGAACGATACGAACGCTCGCTGGCGTCGGTGTTGAACGAACGCCTGCAGGCGCAGCTGCAAGCGGAGTTCGCCCAAGGTCGTCAACTGCTGTTCTCCACGGCAGACATGGATCTGGGCATTGGTCGTATCTGGGATCTCGAAGCTGCGCTGCGCCGCGATTCCGCTCCGCTCGAGCGTGCGCGCTTGCTGCTCTACACGGCCACTGCGATTCCCGGCATTTTCCCACCGCGCGTGATTGACGGCCACGTTCACAATGACGGAGGTGTGATTTCCAATATTCTCCCGCTGTTGTCCCTCGAAGATTTCCGCGATCTCTCGGCACGCCTCCGTGCAGCCGGTGTGCGTGGTGAGGTGAACATCCGGCTGTGGGTGATCATGAATATCTGGACGCATGCGCCGGTGCGCGTGATGAAACCGTCCAACCGCGGCGATCTCAGCGACCGCGCCAACGAAATGTTGTTCTGGGCCGCACAACCACACGCGCTGCAGCGTTTGCAGGAGTTGGCTCGCGCTGTCTCCGCCGACGTCCCGGGTTTGAGCATGCAGGTGCGCATTGCACAACCGCAGGCGTCGTTGGCCAGCGAACCCGGTGCAGACAAACTGTTTGACCGGCAATGGATGCAACGATTAGAGCAGATCGGTTACGAACAGGCGCGCAGTAGTTCACCTTGGGATAGTGTCACGTCGTCGTACCTACGACCTGTTCGGCCCTGATGCGCCGACTCTGACTGTCTATTCCTGATCTGGTCCATGAACACTCCTGTCGCCGGAAACACCGTCGCCGAGTGGCTGATTGCGCTCGGCATTGCCGTGGCGGTTGTCTTTGCTCTGCTTGTAGTGCGAAGCTTTGCCGTCACGCGAATCAAGTCACTGGCCGATCGCACGAGTACGCGCGTTGACGATCTGCTCGCCGAGGTGCTCGCTCGCACACGTACGTTTTTTTTGATCGCCGTCGGCATTGCCGTGGCCAAAGCGTGGGTGGAAATCGTACCCGACTGGAGTGGACGACTCCGTACCGTGCTGGTGGTGGCGTTCTTTGCACAGGTCGGCATTTGGGGCACCGCCGCGGCCCGATTCGTTCTTGACAACTACCGCCGCGACAAACTCGAAAGCGACCGCGGTGCAGCGACCATGGTGGGACTGCTGCAGTTCCTCGTCATACTGCTGGTCTGGTCGGTGGTGCTGCTGCTAGCCCTCGACAATCTGGGTGTCAACATCACCGCGCTCGTTGCCGGTCTGGGTGTGGGTGGTATTGCCATTGCGCTGGCGGTGCAGAACATCCTCGGCGATTTGTTTGCGTCGCTCGCGATCATCCTCGACAAGCCCTTTGTCGTGGGCGATTTCATCAAAGTCGGTGAAGAAGTTGGAACGGTTGAGCACATCGGTCTTAAAACCACGCGTGTATCAAGCATCTCGGGTGAACAGCTCATATTCTCCAACGCTGACCTGCTCAGCGCACGCATTCGCAATTTCGGGCGCATGCAGGAGCGGCGTATCGTGTTCACACTTGGCGTGACATACCAGACACCACGCTCCGATCTGCAACGCATTCCACAGTTCATTCGAGAAGCGATCGAAGCCGAGCCCGACGTACGCTTTGATCGCAGCCATTTCAGTGCGTATGGTGCGTTTTCGATTGATTTTGAGTCGGTCTATTTTGTGAAGTCGCCGGCCTACGATGTGTACATGAACGCGCAGCAGGCAATTTATCTGCGTATCCACGATGCCTTTGAGACAAACGGCATCGAGTTCGCCTACCCCACCCAGACGCTCTTTCTCACGCGCGGTGCGTCGGAGAGCGAACAGAAGTAGCGCTACTGCGTATCGGAGAGCGAACAGCAGGAATGCCGCGGCGCGTCTGAGGCCAAACAGAAGTAGCGCTGCGGCGCGTCGGCTACTGCAGCTCCTTCACGTGCTTCAGTTTTTCCGTGGCTTCCGCCGCCAGCGCCCCTACAGATATCGGCCGCTAACCCAACAGGACGCGCGTTCCCAGCCAGAGCGCCAATACTGCGGTTGCGGCAATGCCAACTGTTGCCGCAGCGGCGCGCAGCAGCTCACCGCGCGCCGCCTCGCTGCTGCGATCACCGGTCGCGGGCCACACACCCAACGGCGATACGGCGCGCACAAACGTTGCAGTCGATTCGGCCGTTGGCGCGGGTACCAGCGCGATGGCAATGAGCATGACCACCGTACTCGACGCCGCAATCACAATCAGCTGCAACTCGTAGCTGCCCCAATCGGCCTGCCACATGATCGCGGCCGCGACCAGACCGGCAACCGCACCCGCCAGCTCCGCTTCGGCGGTCATGCGCCACCACAGCCAGCGCAACATTGTAGGCACACCAAGTGCGGCACCAAGCGCCGCCACCCAGCGCCAGGCCTGCTCGATGCGCTCAATCTGAAACGCCACCAACACAGCGCCGATCGCGAACACCACCACCGCCGTGCGCGCAATAACCACCTGGGCTGTGCTCGAGAGTTCGGGCTTCATGCGCAGCGCCACATCACTCACCACGTAAGACGCGCCCCAGTTGAAGTGCGTGTCGATGGTGCTCATGAACGCGGCCAACAAACTCACCACCAGCAAACCGAACACGCCGGGGGGCAGCAAATGAATCATGAGTGCGGGATACGCCATCTCGCGGTCACCGGCCACCAGCGTGCCAAGCGGCTCGCCGAGCACAGCCTGCTCGCTTCCCACAGGCAAAATCACCAGTGCCGCCAACGCCACCATGAGCCACGGCCAGATGCGAACACCGTACTGCAGCACAAAAAACAATCCGGCTGCCTTTTGTGCATCGTCTTCCGAACGTGCGGTGTTCAATCGCTGTTGCAGATAGCCACCGCCGTCGGCGGGCACGTTGGCGTACGACTGCACCAGCAGATACGCGCCAAGTCCGAAGGCGCCCATCCCGATCGCCGATACCCACTCTGATTGCATCGTGGGAAACAGCTGCGTAAAGCTCAACGCATCGTTGCCGTAGGCATCACGCAAGCCGCTCAGCACACCGCGCTTCCCACCCGCGTGCGACCATGCCAGCACCGCCAGCCAGATACTGCCCACGAGGCCGAGCACAAACTGCAGCAGGTCGGTGCGGATCACGCCGCGGATACCGCCTAACGCCGAATACACCGCGACCAGCAGCACCAGCAGAATGACCGTTACCGCTTCCGACGGACCACCGAGTGCCGATTGGGCGGGTACGACGGTGCCAACCGCTGCAACAAGCCACGGCGCCCACTCATCCCAGCGCACCAGCGGCTGCACAATTTTGCCCATGGCGCGCAGCACCCAGCCAAGAATGATCACGTTGTAAATGAGTCCGTACAGTCCCGCGCGAAATGATCGCAGGTATCCCGATGCGCGTCCGGTGTAGCGCAGCGCAATGAACTCGGCGTCGGTGACTACGCCGGCACGCCACCAGCGGCGCGCAAAGATCATCACAACACCGGCGTGCACCAGCAACCAGGACAGCCATAACCAGTTGCCCGACAATCCGCGCGCGGCCACGATGCCCGTGATCGCGAGTGGGGTGTCCGCAGCGAAAGTTGTCGCGGCAATCGACGTACCCGCCCACCACCACGGCAGTGAGCGATCGGCCAGAAAATAGCTTTCACGGCTCTGTCCCGCCCGTTCCCTCGCTGCAAGACCAACGCCAAGTGCGAACAGCAGATACCCGCCGATCACCAACCAGTCGAGTGTCTCTAACACGCCTCAGCCGATGTATTCGGAGTCAGGCGCCGCCATCGCATCGAGAAACTCGCGACTCCATGCATCGACATCGTACTGCTCAACCAGCGTGGCCAGTCGTTTGATGTGCAGCGCACGCGCTTCCTGCGGCAACACCAGCGCGTCGTGCAGGTCACGTGCCATTCCTTCCACGTCGTACGGATTGGTAAGCACCGCACCGTGCATCTCAACAGCCGCACCGGCAAACTCCGACAACACCAACACACCCTCTCCACCGGTCACGTACTGCGCGGTGACGAACTCCTTGGCCACCAAATTCAGTCCGTCGCGCAGCGGCGTAATCCACGCGACATCGGCAGCCGCGCTGTACGTTACCACCTCTTCAAACGGCAGCGCGCGGAAGAGATAGTGTACCGGTGTCCATTCCAACGTACCAAACCGGCCGTTGATGCGGCCTACCACCTGATCTACTGCCTCTCGCACCTCTTCGTACACTTCCATACCGGGTGCGGGAGGTGTGGTCACCATGAGCAGTGTCACCTGCTCACGCATGTCAGGGTGCGCGTCGAGCATGCGCTCAAATGCTTCAAGTTTTTGCAACGGACCTTTCACGTAGTCCAGTCGCTCCACCGATAACACAAGACGCGTGCTCTGAAAGCGCGCGCGAATGGCTTCCACCTGTACCAGCCGGTCCGGGTCGGCAAGTATGCGGTGGATGGCGCGTACGTTCACGCCCACCGGATGTGCGCCAAGCCGGATGATTCGATCGCCGCTGCGCACAACAGATGGCATGCGCGGAATCGCCAGCGCACCACCGTGCACGCGGAAACGCGGCGCACACTGCATGGTCTCCAGCACTTCGGTTGGCGCGTGCGAGCGCAGCACGTCAAGGAAGTTGGCGGCGTATCGCGGGATGTGAAATCCGATGTAGTCACACTGCGCAAGCGAGCCGACGATCTGTCGTGCCCACGGAATCACGTTGAACACATCAGCCGGCGGAAACGACGTATGATGGAAAAATCCGATCTTCACGTCCGGACGCAGCTGCCGCAGAAACGCCGGCACCATCCAGAGGTTGTAATCGTGAATCCAGACTGTCGCGCCTACATCCGATTCGGCAGCGGCCGTTTCAGCAAAGCGTCTGTTAATCTCGAGAAAATGTTTCCAGTCGGCGTCAACAAACTTGGCGCGATCAACAAACGAAAAGATCACCGGCCAGAAGGCCTCCTTGGAGAACTTCTTGTAAAAGCGCTGCACATCATCCTGACTCAGCGGCACCTTGGCCGCCACGAGATTCGCAAAACGCTCTTCGTCAACGAGATCGTGTGACGTTGCACCCGAACCATCGTGGAAGGTGGTCCAGGCTACCCACGACCCGTGTCGGCCCGACTCAAAGCAACCAAGCAACGTTGGCACAATGCCGTTGGGGCTCGTGTG
Source organism: Gemmatimonas sp. (assembly GCA_011390805.1). Lineage (GTDB taxonomy): Bacteria > Gemmatimonadota > Gemmatimonadetes > Gemmatimonadales > Gemmatimonadaceae > JAABRT01. The sequence continues at coordinate 81,171 of JAABRT010000007.1, forward strand.
TCGACGGCGGGATACCACGCCGTCGTGCATCTGCTCTTCGTACGGCAGGCGATGATACACCACCACGAGTTGCGCGTCGCCCGACGGACTTTCCACGGTAGGCGCGATCTTGACGCCCATCTGTTCCATGGCTTCTACAATGCCGCCAGCGCCCGGCGATGTGGCGATGTGCACGTGCTCACGCTCGCGCGTGGCTTCAATCAGCGCCGTCTCCGCCTGCCCAACCACGACACCGCGGTAACCGGTGTCGTAAAGCGAGAGATCGTTGAGCGTATCGCCGGCAACGAGCACCTGCGACTCGTCCACGCCCAGGTGGGCAACCAGCCGCTTGAGTGTATCGCCTTTGGAAACACCACGCGGCAGGACATCGAGATAACGGTCGGCACTGAGCAATACATCGACATCGAGATGAGCGACACGCTCGGCGATCTCATCCACCTTTGCGGTGTCTTCAAGAAAGAACGAGCAGCGTCGTTCCTGCGGCACACGCTGTCGGACGAGCCCGGGCATGTCGGCCAGCGCCTGCAAAATGGGTTCCGTACCAATCCACTTGGCACTCAGCTCCCACTGCAGCGGTGTAACCGGCGAGTGGCCGTCGCCATGCAGCACGGTAGCACCCACGTCTGCGATGATGAACTCCGGATCAGGCACCAACGGGTCGGCGAGCAATGGCAGCACGCTTTCAGCGCCGCGTCCAGTCACGTACACCAGGCGGATCTGGTCGGTGGCGCGGATGGTGCGATATAACGTCAGCCGGTCGGCCTGGCGGCCGCCCAGGAAAGTACCGTCGAGATCGGTTGCGAGTAATAAGATGAGAACAGCCCTCTGCAAAGGTTACGGGGCGCTCACGCCCCAACCCTTGAACGTATACAACACGACCGTTCAGGCAACCGATCAGAAACCGCTGTGAGGAAAATCCGCCGCTTCGTGACGCGATTCTGACCTTATTTGAGCACGCGCGGTAACTTGTTGCCCACTTCCCCTCACCTGACGGTACGCCATGACCCGTACTCGCCCGCTGCTGCTTGCTTCGTGCCTCACATTCGCCATGATGCTGTCTGCGGCCTGCAGCGGCGAGGAATCACCGGTTACAGATGAGCTTGCAAACGACGGCGCGGGCGCGGTTCCGTCAACTGCATCGGACAGTTTGTTTGCGAATCTTCAAACACTCTGTGGCAACGCGTATGAAGGGGAAGTGATTGAAGATTCATCGGCCGACAGTGCGTTTGCGGTGTCAACGCTCGTGATGCATGTGCGCGAATGCAACGACTCGGTGTTGCGGATTCCGTTTCACGTTGGGGAGAATCGCTCACGCACTTGGGTGGTGAGCCGAACCGCATCGGGTTTGCGACTCAAGCACGACCACCGTCACGAAGACGGCACCGAAGATAGCGTGACGCAGTACGGTGGTGATACGCGAACAGCGGGAACGTCGGTGTCGCAGGAGTTTCCGGCTGACGCATTCACCGCAGCACTGTTGCCTGCGGCCAGCACCAATGTCTGGACGATCGAGCTGCAGCCTGGCGCGTCGTTTGTGTACGCGCTACGCCGCGAGGGAACGGACCGTCGCTTCCGGGTGCAATTCGATCTGCGGCGCCCGGTGGCTGCTCCACCGGCGCCTTGGGGACAGCCGTAACCGGCGTCGCGGTAGCTCCTGGGTTGCGCAACGGATTTCACCACAGAGTCTCGGAGACGCAGAGACTGCTGAGCAGTGCACGTCCCAGCATTCCGTGTTTCCTCTGTGCCTCGGTGTCTCTGTGGTATGCAGCGACTGCATCAACCACAGAGTCGCGAAGTCGCAGAGACTGCTGAGCAGTGCACGTCCCAGCATTCCGTGTTTCCTCTGTGCCTCGGTGTCTCTGTGGTCTGTAGTCACGACATCAACCACAGAGTCTCGGAGACGCAGAGATTGCTGAGCAGTGCACGTCCATCACTCCGCGTTTCCTCTGTGTCTCGGTGTCTCTGTGGTATGTAGTGACGACATCAAACTCAGAGGCGCCGAGTCACAGAGGAACAGCACAGATGTTCGGGGAATGCAGTGCCGCTCACGCTTTTCTCTGACTCTCCGTGGTTAACGCGGTTATTCCACGACGTCGGTATCGATCTGCCCACTGATCCGTCGCGACACAAAGGACCACGACACACCCGCAGCGAGACAGAGCGCCAGACTGATCAGCGCCACGTTGGCAATACCGCGCGAGCTGCGTGCACTCACGAGGTTGTACGTGATCAGCAGCCAGATCACACCACCGGTGAGCGCCAACGCGAGCAGTGCTCCCCACAGCCCCAACGAACGTCGCGTGGCGGTGAGGAAAATTGCCCAGCCCACCACCAGCAGCACACCGACCAGAAACTTGAGCGCGGCCGGACCATCGGTGGCGGGCCCGCCGAACAGCGGCTCGATGGCCCAATCAACGAAGGAGTATCCGAACGGATTCCAGGTCCCGTACACCAGGGCCAACGCGGCCAGCACTCGCATGAGCACGCCGCCCAGAGAAATCGCTTCACGTTGCATGGCAGCAATATGTGGGTCTGGTGGCAGGCGCGCGAAGAGAGGGGGCGAAATCGGGATAGGGAGTCGGGGAGGATGTTCCCCGACTTCCCTCCCACACCACCGGACATGCGGGACCGCATCCGGCGGTTCGGTGAGTTGAGGTTCAAGAGGGACCGAGAAGCGGGACTCCACGGGTGAGGAAGTATGCTCTCGGGAAAGCCGTGTTCAGCGCACCGTGCGCCGCGATGGCCCACCAGCGCCTACAGTGCGCCGCCGCTGCAGCGGCCAATCGGGTCGGGATACCCTTCCGTTTCAGCACGCGGAACAGCGTCGTGCCCCGTTTGCACTGTTTGACGATCAGCAGGCGTAACCGACGGTGGAGCCATTGGTCCACGTGGGCAAAGATCCCCGGCGTGTCCGCGAGACGAAAGTACGCCTTCCATCCCGTGAGATAGCCCCGCAGTTCCGCCACGACGCGCGCGAAACTGCGGCCACCGTTCCGGGAGGTGATCTCCCGGATGCGCGTCTTCAGCTTCGACAAGGCTTTCGGTGATACACGGCGTTTGACGGTGCCACCCTTGGCATACCAGAAACTGTAGCCAAGAAACTGACGCGTACCCACCGGTGCCACCGCACTCTTCTCGACATTGATTCGCAGTTTGAGCCGTGCGTAGAGCTTGATGAGGTGTTGCATCACCCGCTCTCCGGCGCGCTTCGACCGC
>JAABRT010000079.1 GCA_011390805.1 Gemmatimonas sp.
CGCTGTCCGGGGTGCGTGTGTAGTAGGCGGTAATGAGCGCTGAGAGATCGATCAGATCAGCGGGCGCTGGGAGGGTACCGGCGGCGGGGTGGATGCTCATGCGTGAAAGTTACCAGCCGCCCGTGCCGGCTGAACCTTTCCAGGGGCCCACAATCTCGTTCGTTACCCAGCCGCCGTAGAAGCCGCCATCCTGTGGGCGTACGCGTTCATTGTCCACAAAACACTCGGCCTCGGTGGCATACAGCGCAATGTGATCGCGCAGCTGCTCGTACGGCGACAACGGATTGTCATACGACCAGGCGGCGCGCTCCAGACGTACGCCTCCGGCTACTACTGTCCAATAGCGCGCTGCGCCTTTCCATTCACAGTGCGATTGGCCGGCGGCGGGAATCAATACGCCCGCTTTCACATCGGCGATTGGCAGATAAAAGCCCGGCGGACTGGCCGTTTCCATCATGCGCAGCGCGCGACGGGTGTTCACGATCTCTTCACCCCCAACGCGCACCACCACATGACGGGTGTCGGCGCGCAGTTCAGGGGGACGCGGATAATCCCACACCGACTCCTCACCTTCGCGGGTGGGCAGCGCAAACGGCGGTCGCTCACGCCCGGTCCAGCGCCACATGGATAACGGATCTCTCATGATCAGAGTGGGGGCTGCGGGTTGGCTGTCTGGGCTGCCCTATCACTATCCGACGACGTCGGGCCCGTGCGTTTGGTGTCCAGCAGGTCAGGTTCATCGCTCTTGTAGCGTTCCGAAGCAATCTGTTCGTCGAGCGAGCGATCCACCGACACATCGTTCTGCACGGCCGCGGGCGGCGCAACGGGTGCGCGTTGCACCGGTGCATCGTCGTCGGCTTGCATCTGCACCACGTAGCCTGGCGAGGGGAGCGAGATTCCGGCCTTTTCGATGGCGTGCTTCACCAGCCGGATGGCCTCGCTGCGCGCTCTTAGAAAGTCGGTCTCACGCTGATCCACCCAAGCAAAAAACCGCATGTTGACGGAAGAAGCCGCAAGCTCTGTGACCAGCACCTCAGGTGGAGGATCGATCAGGATTCCCTTCATATCCCGAAGCGTGTTCAGTGCCACCGTGCGCGCGAGCGCCGGATCGTCCTCGGTGCCAATGCCCGCATCGAACTCGAATCGGCGCAGCGGATTGCGCGTGAAGTTGATCATCGGACTGCGGAAGATCAGTGAGTTGGGCAAACGCACATGATTTCCCTCGGCCGTCATGAGGATGGTCTCACGCGGAGTAAGCCGGACGACTTTTCCTTCAAATGACTCCACGCGAATGATGTCATTCTTGGCGAAGGGTTGCCGCAACGCGAGAATGGTGCCGGCGAGATAGTTCTCAACGATGTCCTTGAACGCAAAACCAATCGCCAGTCCAGCCAGACCGGCAGTACCGACCACTGCGCCCACAAGTGCGGTGGCGTTGAGCACATCGAGTGCCAGCACGCATCCCAGCAAGACGATCACGATTTGCAGGAATCGCCGGATCAGATTCTGCAAAAACGGGTTTCGACTCGTCAGGAATGACGGACCGCCCCACCGCGACAGCAACCAGGCAAGCACGCTGGCAATGCCCACGATAGACAGCCCGACCAGAATAAGCGGCAGCTGGGCGATGAGGCCAAAAGTCTGACTGCGCAGCTTGGTCCACGTTTCCTGCAACAACTGCTGCAGTTCTTCACCCTCAAACGCTTGGCCGATGACCTGGACATCGTTCCGGGTTGCCGAGTCACGCACGGTCTGTACGGTCGTACTGCTGAGCGCCAGCAGTTCAGTTGGATAAACGGCAGTGAGAAGCGCGATTGCGACCGCGACCGTGACTGAAATCACGTTCGTTCTGAGGTACTGCTGCACGCGCTGCCATGGGTGAGTGTGCAAGGTGACGCGCTACTTGGTGAATTGCGGTTCGATTTGCGATGCCATGCAACCGGGACAGATGCCGTGGCTCACTCGCGAGTTGGTCTGCTTTGCCAGATAGTTCTCAACCGAATGCCAGTAGTTTTGATCGTCGCGCACACTCTTGCAATACGAACAGATGGGAAGGATTTCCCGCAGCGCCTGCACTTCGGTGAGCGCTCGCTGCAGTTCCGCCACCAGCGCCTCCCGCTCTTCGTCGGCCTGTTTGCGATTCGTGATATCACGCGCCACCGAGTACACGGTCAGCTCATCTGCGGCGGGTGTCGCATTCCACAACAGCCAACGGAACGAGCCATCCTTGCACAGGTACCGGTTCTCAAAGTGAATGGCCTGTGCACCCGAGCGCACTGTGGCATTCTGCTTGAGCGTGCGTTCCCGGTCATCGGGATGCACAAACTCGATGAACGGACGCGACATGAGTTCCGCCCGCGAAAAGCCAAGCGTGCGCTCCCACGCCGGATTGAGCCGTTTGAAGTATCCGTTGTAATCGAGCAGACACATGAGGTCGATCGCGATCTCGAAGAATCGATCGGTGTGCGCTGCTTCGCTGTGTTCAGTTAAGGGCGTGACCATTGGTCCAGAGCTCCACTCTCAGCCTGCGCTACAGGATTGCACGTTGGCAACAACTTCCGGACGCTTTACGTAATATCAACAATTGCATGACTCAGCGGCACTACAATGTTCGGGGTACACACTGATGTGCTGTCCGCACTAGAATAGAGACATGTCAACGGCCACCAGCAGCTTGCGAGCGCTCTTCGAGCGTGGCGGGTACATTCGCCGTCCCGATCTCGATCGGCTTGATGAGCTCGGATCACAGCAGTACAAAAAGGGCTACGAAGTCAGATTGGTGCTGCACACACAAACGGAAGTGCGCCAAACAAAGCGCTGGCTCAAGGAAGTCGGTCTGAGCGCAGGCAATCCGTTTGTGAAGCACACCCGCATTGTGCTGCCAATCTACGGCGAGGCGGCAGTGGACTGGTTCGAGAAAGCACTGCGCAAATCGCGCCGCTGATCATTTCATCGCTGGTGCACACCGTCACAGTGCAATGTTGGTGCGCCGCGTCACCGTTCGCGCCAACGCATTACCAGTCCGTCGGTACGTAGTCCTTGAGAAACTGCCCCCACACATGTTCGCCGCTGTTCACGCCGGCAATAATGGGGTCTACAATGCGAGCCGCGCCATCCACGATGTCGAGCGGCGGATGAAAGCGGTGTTCGGCGGTTTTGCGCGCGGCGATTTCAGCCGGATCTTCGTCGGTCACCCAGCCGGTATCCACACTGTTCATGTGAATGCCGTCCGCGAAATAGTCAGGCGCTGAGGTGCGTGTCATCATGTTCAGCGCGGCCTTCGCCATGTTCGTGTGCGGATGCCGCGTGGTTTTGAAACGACGGTAAAACTGCCCCTCTACCGCCGACACATTCACAATGTGCTTGTCGCGGTTGGGCGTGCGCTGCATGAGCGGTTTGAGGCGCGCGTTCAGCAAAAAGGGTGCGACTGCGTTTACGAGGTGAACCTCGAGCAGCTCCACCGACGGCACTTCGTGCATTTGCAACCGCCAGGAGTTGCGCTCGCGCAAATCGATCTGCTGCAAGTCCTGATCGAGCTTGCCCACCGGAAAGAGCGCCTGTTGTGCTTCGTGTTCTTCCGCCAGCAGTTTGAGCTGTGACAGCTGCGCTGCGTGCGTGAGTCCTACGGCATCGCGGCGCAACTTTGCCGTTGTCTCGTCCAGCTGTGATGCCGATGATGCCTCGGGCAGCATGTTGTAGCCGCGCGCACCCTCGTATGCGCCCACCAGCTGTCGCACCGGCTCAGGCATGGACTCAAGTGCCGCGTTTTCCGCTTCCATCATGTGTTGATAGAAGTCGGGCGGGCGACGCACGGTCTGACAGGCGTTGTTGACAATGAAGTCCAGCCGGCTGTGCGATTGCATGAGTTGCTGACAAAACGCCTCAACACTTGGCGTATGACGCAAATCCAGTCCAAAGATCTCCAGCCGATGGCCCCACTCCGCAAAATCCGGCTCTTTGGCATAACGCATGGCGGAGTCGCGCGGGAATCGCGTGGTCACAATCAAATGCGCACCAGCGCGCAACAGCTTGATGCCCGCCTGGTAGCCAATCTTCACGCGTCCACCGGTGAGCAGTGCTACGCGTCCCTGCAAATCTGCACTTTCCGTGCGCTTGTCAAAGTTGAATGCGGCGCACGACGGACAAAGCTGATCGTAAAAGTGATGCAGCTCGGTGTAGTCTTTTTTGCAGATGTAGCAGTTGAGGGTTTCCGGCGCCGTTTGGAAACGCGGCTCTTCGGCCACCGTCTCCTGCACAAAATCCCTGGGCGCGAACAACCGAGGTGTAATAAACACCTCTTCGCGACGCAGTTTGCGGATCCCCGTTTCCTGCAACACCGACTCGGCGCGCTGTGTGCGCTCCGATTTGCGCTGGTTGCGCGTGGCCTTGACCAATCGGCGCCTCGCAATCGCGTCGGGGCGCGAGACTTCGCCGGCCGCGTGCAGCAGACGCGTGCGCGCGGATTCGTCGAGCAGCGCCAGCAGGGCGCGATCGGTGGCGATGGCCTCCAGCAGCGCGCTCGCTTCGCGAGCCCGGGTGGCGACCTGTTCAGCGGTCAGGTTATGGAGCGGTGACGGGGTGGAATCAGACACGAAGCGGCAACTGGCGGACCGGGGGAGAAGAACGGCGGACCTTCACAAGGTAATGCGGTTGGTGTGCCGTCATTGTGAGGAACGCAGTTGCAAGCCTTCCCTGCCGTAACCGCTACTGGACGCTGAGGGCGGCAGGGGAGACATTATAGCATCCCTCCCTCCATCCCGGCCTGGCTTTATGAACATCACGCTGAAAGTGAACGGGCAGTCCCGCACGGTTGACGTACCGTCGGATATGCCACTGCTCTGGGTTCTGCGCGACGAACTGGATCTCAAAGGCACCAAGTTCGGCTGCGGTGTTGCGCAGTGCGGCGCCTGCACGGTGCACGTGAACGGCGCCGCCACACGCTCCTGTGTACTGCCGGCGGCGGCCATTCAGGGCGCCGAGGTGGTCACGATTGAGGGGCTTTCCAGCGACGGCACACACGCCTTGCAGCGCGCCTGGGACGAACTCGATGTCCCACAGTGCGGCTACTGTCAGGCCGGACAGATCATGTCGGCGGCGGGCTTGCTGGCCCGCAACCCAAAGCCCACCGATGCTGACATCGATGCGGCCATGAACGGCAATCTCTGTCGCTGCGCCACGTATCTGCGCATCCGGCAGGGCATTCACCGCGCCGCCGAGCTTATGGTTGCACCAACACCCGAAGGTGCGTCGCGTGATGGAGGAGTGCAGTCATGAGCGCGCCCACAATGCCCGTATCCCGCCGCACCTTCCTGCGCGTCTCTGCCATTGCCGGCGGTGGACTGCTCCTGACCAGCGTGTTCGAGCCGCTGGACGCGGTAGAAGCGCTGGTCGGGGCGCCGCGCGACGGCGCAGTGCCGGCCGCCGACGATCCCAGACTCAGTGCCTACATCTCGCTCACGCCCGACGGCGTGGTCACGATCATGGCCAAGAATCCGGAAATCGGTCAGGGTGTGAAGACCATGTTGCCCATGCTCATTGCCGAAGAGCTCGATGTGGCGTGGTCGCAGGTACGTGTGGAGCAGGCCCGTCTTGATACCAAAAACTTCCAGGGGCAGACGGCAGGTGGCAGTACGGCTACGCCGAACAACTGGCTGCCGATGCGCCGCGTAGGTGCGGCCGCGCGCGCGATGCTGGTTGGTGCTGCGGCCAAACAGTGGAACGTGCCGGAGAGCGAATGCACCACCGAAGCCGGCGTAGTGCACCACCGATCAAGTAACCGTTCGCTGTCGTACGGTGCGCTGGCTACTGCAGCGGCTGCGATCACGCCGCCGGAGCTGGCATCGGTTCCGCTCAAGGATCCCAAGGATTTCCGCATTATCGGCCAGCGTGTGCGCGGCGTGGACAATCAGAAGATCGTAACCGGACAACCATTGTTCGGTATTGATATCGTGCGCCCCGGCATGCGCTATGCCACGTTCGTGAAGTGCGGCGTGTTCGGCGGCAAAGTTGTGAAGGCGAACGTTGACGCGATCGCCAAAATGCCGGGCATCACCAATGCGTTTGTGGTGGAGGGCGGCGACAATCTCAATGGCTTGCTGAGTGGTGTGGCCATCGTGGGCGACAGCTGGTGGAAAGTGCAGACAGCGCGCAAAGCACTGCAGGTAGAGTGGAATGAAGGCGCCACGGCGTCGCAGAGCACCGCATCGTTTGCGCAGCAGGCGGCCGCGTTGTTCGCTGCCGAGCCGCAGCGCACCCTGCGCACTGACGGCAACGTTGACAGTGGATTGTCCGCCGCCGCCAAGCGCGTGGAGGCTGAGTACAGCTATCCGTTTATCGCGCACGCACCGCTCGAGCCGCAGAACTGCACGGCGCACTTCACCAACGGCCAGTTGGAAATCTGGGCGCCCGCCCAGTTGCCGGATTCCGGGCGCCAGTTGGTGGCCCGCACGCTGGGCATGGAGCCTGACGCGATCACCGTGCACATCATCAGGTCAGGCGGCGGATTCGGCCGGCGGTTGTACAATGACTTCATGGTGGAAGCGGCCTGGATTGCGCGCGAAACCGGCGTGCCCGTAAAGCTGCTGTGGACGCGTGAAGACGACACCAAGCACGACTTCTATCGCCCCGGTGGTTTTCACAAATTCAGCGCCGGCCTCGATGCCAACGGTGCGCTCACTGCATTTGCCGATCACTTCGTATCGTTTGGTGAAGGCGAGCGTTTTGCGCCGAGTGCGGATCTTGGTGCGACAGAGTTCCCGGCGCGCTTTGTGCCCAATCTGCGGCTGGCATCATCGGTAATGCCGTTGGGCGTGCCAACGGGTGCACTGCGCGCACCGCGAAGCAACGCGCTGTCGTTTGCCTTTATGGGATTCCTTGACGAGTGCGCGCACGCTGCGGGCAAGGATACCGTGACATTCCTGCGCGCTGTGCTCGACAATCAGCAGCCGGAGCCGGCCCCTCAGCCGGGCCGGCGTGCGCCCGGTGGTCTCGACGCCAAGCGCATGCGCGATGTGCTTGATCTGGTGGCAGAAAAATCAGGATGGGCCAATCGTGCATCGCTGCCCAAGGGCACGGGCATGGGTGTGGCCTTCTACTTCAGCCATCGCGGCTACTTTGCCGAAGTCGCACAGGTCACCGTGAGCAAGAGCGGCGCCGTGCAAGTGGACAAAGTGTGGGTGGCCGGCGATGTGGGAAGTCAGATCATCAATCCCAGCGGCGCTGAGCAGCAAACGCAGGGCGCAGCACTCGATGGCATCGGGCAGGTGCTGGCACAAAAAATCACGTTCGAAAACGGACGTACCGTGCAGAGCAACTTCAATGACTTCCCGCTGTTGCGTCTCAAGCAGGCGCCGCCCGTGGAATGTCACTGGAAGCTCTCGGACAACTCACCCACCGGCATTGGCGAACCCGCGTTGCCACCGGTGGTTCCGGCCATCACCAACGCGATCTTTGCCGCTACGGGCAAGCGCATTCGATCGCTTCCACTTTCAGATCACGACTTGAGCTGGTCGTGATCTGAAAGTGGTGCACGTCAGGGCGTTGATGTCATCGGTGGGCTGTGATTGCCGATAAACTCATCGATGACGCGCCCTACGGCTTCACGCATCGCTGGATTGGGCGCCGAGTTTTTGAGCGTGGATATCAGGTTGTTGCTGTGTGCAACAGCCTTGTTGGCAAGTGCGAGGTACTGCGCGCGGTCGCCGGCGTTCTGAGCGGCTGACAGTTGCGTCGCGATGGCATTAATGCCGTCGCGATCAGCCTTGAGTGATGCCCGAAGTGCCTCGCCGCCAGCGCGCGACATGCGCACCAGTCGCTCTCCTGTCGCGTCGGCCAATGACAGCGCCAATGCGAGGTCGCGCAAGTCACTTCCCGCCAGCCACGCCGCATCTGGTGTGCTCATGCTGCGCGCCGCAAAGGGCAGCGTGGCGTTGTCGTGTGCAAACGGTCCGTCCGGCGGATCGTTGAGCCACAGGTGTACCATTGTGACGCGCTGTCCGCCGCGTGCCAGAATCGGATGTTCATGCCATGCATCGGCATCGCCATCAAAGCCCGCGGGGTCCGGATCGCTTTCGGGTACACGGTAACCGTAGGCCGCACCCACCAACGCCGTGCTGTCACCGAGCTGCGAGAACAGCAGCATTGACGGCTTGGTGATATCGAATTGCGCTGCTTCTACGACTTCACGGTTCACGTAGTGCACGCCCTGCAACGGGATATCGCCAAGCACGGGGATAAACCCCGCCGCAATAGCTTTGGCCGGCGTGTTGTACACGCTGAACGCCGCCCGCGCCGAATCAATTTGCGCACGCGCTTTGTCGGTGATCGCGGCGGCGCCGTGTGCGTGGGCGGTGTGATGTGCGTGCGCATCCTGCGCCAGCGCAACAGACGCAGCACCAAAACTTGCCGTGCTCAATGCGCACACCACCTGCACAACGCGGACATTCAACATGTAACACTCCTCACGACGCAGGAAATCACCAACTGCACGAATACCGGGCGCGAACGCCACGCATCGGGGCAAAGTCACCACCGATGCGTGAGACACGCTACAGTCTTACTACTCCAGCCAACAGAACGTTCACGGTCGCATCGGCGTGCGCCGCCAACACATCATCCGGTGCGTCGCGTTCAGCCACAAACTGCAGTGACAGTCCGTCGGCCAGGGTGGTGAGTGCGTTGATCAGCTGGCGATGTGTGTCAGCAGTTGCCCGGTCTCCGCTGATATCGGCCGGAGTGAGCGCCTCAACCGCCGCGCGGTACGCGTCCATCACACGAACCTTGGCATCTACCAGATGGTCAAACGCTTCGCCGCGACGCTCCCGTGCTTTCGCCGACGCCGGTGCGGGTGACGCGACAGTGCTCAACGCGTCAACCGCCGTCTGCCCCGAGCGGCGTCCGCGCCACACTGCCGCCGTCTCGAAGGTGAGCTGCGGACTGCACATCACGTCCCACAAGCCGGCGTTACGGGCGGCCCAGAGTGCCTGTGTGCGAACCACAGCGCGCAGCCGGTCTGCAGGCGAAACACTTTGCGACAGCGCTTGCTCAATCGCGTCACCCAGACGGGCGTGTCCCTCGGCGGCAACGGCCGCCAGCAGTGCCACGCGGTCGGGGAAATGATGCAGCGGCGCAGCGTGCGTGACGCCGGCCGCTTCGGCCACAGCCCTGATCCCGATAGCTTCCGCGCCAAACGCCTGTGCGCGGGTGGCTCGGCGACGCGGCCGGCTGGTGTCCGCAGCGGCTGGCACCCCCGCCACCAACGTGACCGCAGCGTCGATGAGGCGTTTACGCGGTGAAGGCGCCGACGTTGCTGACGAAGTGAACGCCGCCGAGCGAGTTGATGACGCCGACTCGGGTATTGCAGAACTGGTCATGACACCTTGAGTGGGGATGAAAACATGCGATCAATATCGCGTCTCTATTATACAATGTCTATCATTGCAGCAGTGGCATCCCTGCCAGGCCAGACGCCGTTGTCGGCGCAGTCCGCGCCCACCCCGGCCACTGAGGTTGACGGCTTCGGCCTCACCTACGCCGCTCCGGCCAGTTGGACACTCTCCGGGCGCCAAGGGCGCATTCACGCCTGGACAAACTCCACCCAGACGTCGGCGCTGGTGGTGTACGGCGGCCATTTCTCTTCACTCGAACTCGCCCTTGGCGACGCGCAGCGCGCGCTGGGTGTGCCACGCGAAGAAGATCTGCGCATTATCACGCCGCTCGGTCCGGCAAGCTTTGGTGCGTTCCGTGGTGTGTCCGGATCGGTACGCGTCATGGGCCAGAGTCCTGTCGTAGCACACGTCGCAGCGGCACAACTGAACGATTCCACGGTGTTGGGCGCCGTGGTGGTGCTCGACGCATCCACGGCCGACAGTACTCTCGCGCGCACCACACAATGGGTGGGCGAGATGCTTGCCGGTGCGCAAATCGCCACCCCGCGCGCCGACAGCGCGCTGGCCAATCGCCTTACCGGAAAGTGGGCGCTGAATACGGCGTACACATCAAGTCCCACCAGCGGCGGTTATACCAACGACGAGTCGTGGACATTCTCCGCCGACGGCACCTTCGCATATCGCAAGCGTTTTGCCGTGAGCGTACCGGGCGCCAACATCACCCCGGAAGAGCGTGATGATGCCGGCCGATGGTACGCGGTGGGTGGTGCGATTGTGCTCTTGTCCGACGAAGGGCGACTTACCGTGGATGTGCAGGTGGACACTACCCGGCTGCTGCTCGACGGCACCACATTCACCAAACAGTAGCGCGCACGGGATCAGGGTACACAGGTGCGCACGGTGCGCACGGTGCGCACCTCACCGCCAGGCGTTCACCAGCGCGGCGAGCGTGCATGCGTGTCCGCGCTAAGACGAACTCTCCTGCGCCATTTTCACGAACAGCCATATCGTTGCCGATAAGCCGATCGCGGTAACGAGCCCTCGCACAACGGCCTGTGGTGCGCGACGTGCCATGCCGGCTGTGGCATAGCCGCCCAGGGTTGCGCCCACGGCCATGGCAATCGCGATGGGCCAGTTCACCAGCCCGGTGAACACAAAAATCAAAGCCGCCACGCCGTTAAAGCACACGGCCCCCCAGTTTTTGAGACCGTTCATCTGGTGAATGTTGGTGAGCCCCATGAAGCCGAGGGCCGCCAACATCACAATGCCGGCGCCGGCGCCAAAGTACCCGCCGTAGATCGCGACACCGAACTGTGCGAACAGCAGCCCCACCGTAGGCGGCGCAAGATCGGTTCCGTACACGTGTGGCGCCCGCACCGTGCCGCGTTTGAGCAGCCAGCGCACAACGGGCTTCTGCAGCGCAAACAATACCGTGGCACCGAATACCAACCAAGGCACGAGCTTCGCAAAGCGCTCTTCGCTGGTCACCAACAGCAGTGCGGCGCCCACAATGCCGCCCAGCACGCTGGGCACGGCAAATCGCAGCGCCCACGAGCGGGCACCTGCGATCTCGCGGCGGTAGCCGAGCATGCTGCTGATCGAGCCGGGCCACAGCGCGACCGTGCTTGTCGCGTTGGCTGCTACCGGCGGTACGCCCAGTGCGATAAGCGCGGGAAAGGTGAGCAGTGTCCCACCTCCGGCCACAGAGTTGGCAGCACTGCCCAGCGCCGATACCGCGGCAATGAGAACGAGAGAGGTAACGGTTTGCGGCATGCAGCGGAAAAAGGGAGACGACGGGCGCGCGGGAAATCTACAGGAACGCCCGGAGGAACGACGTTGCCCCTGTTCGCTGCCCTGTCTTCACGTTACCGTGCCGCGTCGGTATTCAATCCCCTAACACTCTGGCATGCGACAACTGGCTGGCAATCTCACGGTGCAGGTGATCTTTGCGGTGCTGCTGGGCGTCGCCCTCGGTGTGTTCGTGCCCGACTTTGCACGAACGCTCAAACCGCTTGGCGACACGTTCATCAATCTGGTGAAAATGGTGGTCGCGCCGATTGTATTCCTGACGATCGTGACCGGCATTGCTTCAATGCAGGATTTGCGACGACTGGGACGGGTAGGCGCCAAGGCGTTTGTCTACTTCACGGCCACCTCGCTCACGGCGCTCGGCATTGGCATGGTTGTGGTGAACACCATGAAACCGGGCGCAGGATTTATCAGGCCCACCGACCTCGCCGATGCTCCCCTGCCCGGTGCCGGCGCCGAGCCTGTTGGTGTGATTGAGTTTCTGTCCAATATCGTTCCGCCAAGTGTTGTTGGTGCGTTCGCTGAAGGTGAGCTGTTGCAGGTGGTGTTCTTTGCCATTCTGTTTGGTGTCGCGCTGGCCATGATCGGCGAACGCGGACGCATGGTGACCGAAGTGTGCGAACGAACCAGTGAAGTGTTCTTTCGCATTGTGTCCATCATCATGAAGGTGGCGCCCATCGGCGCGCTGGGAGCCATGGCGTACACGGTGGGCACCTTTGGTGTGCGCACGCTGCTGCCGTTGGGGCGATTGATGCTGGCGGTGTATCTCACGATGGCGATTTTCATTTTCGGTGTGCTCAGCGTGATCATGCACCGCTTTGGATTTTCCCTGTGGAAGTTTCTGGTGTACATCCGTCAGGAGCTGCTGCTGGTGCTCGGCACGTCGAGCAGTGAGTCAGCCTTTCCGCGATTGCTGGAAAAGCTTGAACGCTACGGCGCATCGCGCCCCATTACGGGGCTGGTCGTGCCGGCGGGATATTCGTTCAACCTCGATGGCACCAGCATCTACCTGGTGATGGCGGCAATTTTTCTGGCGCAGGTGTACAACGTCGATCTGAGTATTGGACAGCAGTTGGTGCTGCTGGGCATTCTTATGGTCACATCCAAAGGCGCGGCGGGTGTGACGGGTTCAGGATTTGTTGTGCTGGCCAGCACGTTGGCGGCAACAAAGACCGTACCAATTGAAGGGCTGGCCATTTTGCTTGGAGTAGACCGATTCATGTCAGAAGCACGCGCGATTACAAACTTCATTGGCAACGGCGTGGCCACACTGGTGATCGCGCGCAGCGAAGGACAGTTTGACGATTCGATGCGCCTGGCGGCCGACGCGGCGGAACAGCGCTGATGTCGTCGGTGCCCGGACAGATGGAGGTGCAGCTTTTTGGCACCAAGAAGCACAGCGATACACGCAAGGCGGAACGGTTTTTCAAAGAGCGTCGCGTGCGACTGCACTTTGTTGACTTTGCAATACGCGGACCTGCACTCGGTGAACTGCGACGCTTCTCGCAGAAGTTCGGTGTGGAAGCGTTGATTGATCGCAATAGCAAACGCTTTGCCGAACTGGGTCTCGGCCCGTCACGCTATGGCGACGAGCGATGGCTTGAGATCCTGATGGATGAGCCACTGTTGTTGGTGCAACCGCTGGTACGATTTCAGCAGCAGGTGACGGTTGGTCTGGCCGAGTCCACGTGGAAGCAGTGGGTGGGCAAATAACCCTGATTCGCCATGTACACAGAAGAGCACATCCGTCAGGCCAAACAATACGAAGCCGATTTGCGGTGGTCTGAGCGCGAGCGACGCAAAGACAACCGTCGCATGCTGGCGGGCATTGTGGCGTCGGTGGTGATTGCGCTGCCGGTGATGCTTTCGTCAGCCCGGGTCACGAGCGAAGAGATCGGCCGCGTGTTGTTGTACGGCGGTTTGGTGATTGGTCAGATCGGTGTATTTGGTAGTGTGCTGTGGGGGTTGTACAAAGCGGTGGAGCGTGGCGACACGAAATGGTAGTGTCGCACGATCACTGCATTGACGACGCGTAAGCATCCAGACTGCGCAGCCCGTCGTCAAAGTCCTTGCCCAACATGCCGGGCATCATCAGGCCAAACCAGCGGCCGATCGGACTGTTGCCCATATCGGCTGTCATGTCCCACGTGACCAGGGTGCCATTGGCGTTTGGCACGAACGTGAAGTCACCGTACGAGGGCGGACCCATGCCCGCGATTGTGAGTTCATAACTGACTCGCCGCATTGGTTCTACTCGTGTGAACACCATCGAGCCGTCGCCCTGCGATTCGCTCTTCCACTCCCAGCGTGCACCTTCGCCACTGGCCGGCCCGGAAAAGCTGATGGTCATGTTGGAATCACGCTTATTCCACGGCGACCAGTTGGGCCATTCGGCGGGCGTAGCGACGATGGGGTAGAGCGTTTGTGGCGACGCTGCGAGCTGCGCCGAACGTGACACTTCAACGTATCGCGGAAACAGGTACGAAACGCCTGCGAGTACGACAATCAGAATCACAACGCCCAGCAGGATCTTCTTGAGCATGGTGTGCCGCGTTGGGGTGGAGAACAGGGGTAGCTACAACTGACATCATTTGTGATGTCTCCGCCAGCGGTGTTGCGAAGGTCTGATCATCAATCAGGATTCGCCCGCCCGCGTAGCAGTCCGCTCACTTGGCGCCGGGCCAGCGCCGCGTTTCATTTCGCAATGCTCTATCGCGCAATCAGCTGGTGTGCCCGTCGTGCGCTGCATTGGTGCTATCGTGATGCGCATCTGATTGGTGCGATTCCCGCCACGGGGCCCGTGTTGCTGGCGGTAAATCATCCCAACGATCTCCCCGACATCTGCGCGGTGCTTACCTTCGCCGGACGGCGGGTCACGTTTGTGGCCAACGTATCGTCGGCGGAGTCGCCTGTG
>JAABRT010000080.1 GCA_011390805.1 Gemmatimonas sp.
CAAAGCAAGCGGGAGAATGTGAAGATTGCGCATCCGCCAATCTAACCACCAGGCTGGCACCAGCGATCCGGCCGGCTGTTTCGGTGAGCGTTATGCTCACATTCACCTCGCCGCGTTCGGACACGGCGTACACCGCATTGGTCACCAGATTGTGCACGATCTGATGCACCTCAGCCGCCGATGCCAGCACCGGAGCATCACTGTGCGCATGCAGTGCCAGCGAGACATGCGGCGGCAACGTGGCACGCGTCATGTGAATCACTTCTGCCGATACGTCAACAACATTCAAGACGCACCGGTTGGCATCTACACCGCGCCCGAACGACAAAATGCGCTGCACCAGATCACGGGCACGTTCGGCCGATCGCTGTGCGTCCTGCAACGCCGCCCGTTCCGCGCTGTGCTCCGGCAGCGTGTCGTGCACAAACTCAACGTTGGCCAGTACCGGAACCAGCAGGTTGTTGAAGTCGTGCGCGATGCCGCTGGCGAGTGTACCCAGCGCTTCATTGCGTCGCCCTTCGGCCAACTGCTGCTCGGCAGTGACGCGCGCGGCGTCTTCGCGTTCAAGCAGCAGCATGATAAAGCGATTGGACGCCGCGAACAGCGAAATCAGAAAAGAAAAATCAACCGCCGTGAGCACCCAGCGGGCCAATGCAGTCTCATCTCCATACGCCCACGCCAGCATGTCGTGCGAGATGCTGAACCCGACGGCCGCGAACACCATAAACAGGCTGCTCACTACCAACACGGTTGCCCGGGTGTTCAGCAGAAACGCCGTCATGAACACGCTCATGAACATCCATCCCAGCGACGTGGAAAACGGACCGATGCTGAAAATGGAGATCACCCCAATCAGCCAGGCCGCCGATGTGAGAAACACATTGCGCCAGAAGTTGGTGACGCGTTTGGACAACAACAGCGTGAGGGTGAGCAGCAGCAGCCCGAAGTCCACCACCGACAGCAACCACTTTCCCTGACCGGCCAGCACCATGATGGTGAGCGTGGCCGGAATCACGCCCACGGTGGCACCCGCCAGCAGCAATACCGCCGTCAGCCTGGCGCGCCAGCGCACCAGCAACTGCGCGTCTTCGGCCAGGATATGGCCGAACCAGCGCACCAGAGTGCGCCGCCAGAGGGTGGCGGATCGATGTCCGGCTGCGGCGCCGGCCGGCGGATGTGGCTGAACTGATGGCATATACCAGAATATCGACAGCTATGGTGAATCTGCTCGCATTGAACATCGGCTTCATGGACGTGCCTGCAGCGTGGGCAACCGCAGCCAGCATCGGCACAGCGAGAGCCGGGGAAGGTGCTTAAGTTTTTGTAAATGAACTCTTTGCGCTTCTTTGCCCGGCTCGGCGCCGCAGCCGTGGCCGTCGTCTGCATTCTGCCAGCTCTGCTCGGCGCCCAGACCGCCACTGATTCCCGATTGCGTGTCTTCCTCGACTGCGCCTCCGGTGGTTGCGACCGCAACTTCATTGTGAACGAAAACCCCTACGCGATCTGGACGCAGGATCGGCTTGACGCCGACATTCACCTGCTGATCACGCGCCAGGGCACGGGAGCCGGAGGAAGTTCGTACACCCTGCAGTTCATTGCCCAACGGCGTCTCACTCCGGGCGTGGACACGCTGACGGCCAATGTGCCGCCCAACTCCAGCGACGACATGCGACGTCGTACCCTGCTGCGGGCCATTAATCTCGGCTTGGCCGCCGACGCGGCCAGATTCGCCGGCCCCGAGCTGTTCACCGTCGCCTACGCGGCGCCGGAACTCGAGGCCGATGCTGCGGAATCGGTGCTGCAGGATCGGTGGAATCTGTGGGTGTACCGGTTGCGGGCAAACGGAAACGGAAGCTCGGAAAGTCGATCGAGTGACTACCGGATCAGTGGTTCCTTCAGCGCGTCGCGCGTCACCGAAGAATGGAAACTCTCGTTCAACGTGGACAATGAATACAGATCGCGATCGTTCACACTGTCGGATGGCACCGACCGCACATTCGCCCTGCGCAGCGGCGATGTGAATGCCCGCGTGGTCAAGAGCCTTACCGATCACTGGTCGGTGGGCTCACGCTTTAATGCCGGTTTGTCAGAGTTCCGCAATCAGGATGCATTTTCGGCGTTGGATCTGTCGGCCGAGTACAATGTGTTTCCCTGGCGCGAAGCCACCAATCGGCAGCTGGTGGCCATCGTGGCGCTCGGCGGTCGTTACTATGACTACAACGAAGTGACGCTGTTTGAGCAAACCGATGAGTTGCGTCCGATTGCGCGGGCAATCATTGCCGGCGAGTCGCGGCAGACGTGGGGTTCGCTCGATGGCTCCGTGCGCTACTCGCAGTTTTTGCACGATATGGAGCGGTACAACATTTCGTTTTTCGCGCGCAGCGAGTTCCGGTTGTCGCGCGGGTTGTCGCTGGATCTGAGCGCCTCGGCCGCCAAGGTGCAGGATCAGCTCTACCTGCCGCGCGGTGACGCCTCCGATGACGAGGTGCTCACGCAGCAGCGCGCGCTGGCGACCGCGTTCCGTCTCAGTGCCTCGGTGGGCATCAGTTTCACCTTCGGTTCCATCTACAATACGATCGTCAATCCGCGGCTCAACGAGCTGGGCGGCTGATGCGAACCGAAACCTGCAGGGTCACCCTCACGTATTGAGCCCATGAACCTACTCCTCTCCTGGTTGATCCTGGCCGTCTCGGTCTGGGCAACGGCAGCGCTGCTGCCGGGTGTCAAGCTCAAGAGTTTTGGCAGCGCATTCTGGGTTGCTGCGGTGTTCGGGCTGCTGAACCTGCTGCTCGGGTGGCTCTTTTTTACCGTATTCACCATCGCCACGCTGGGCATTGCGCTGCTGCTGGCCTTCATCACCCGCTGGATCATCGACGCGATTCTGCTGTATATCACGGCATCCGTCACTGATGCGCTGGAGATCGAAGGATTCAAGTGGGCGTTAATCGCCTCACTGGTGATGTCGGTGCTGGGAACGCTTGGCCAATGGCTGCTGGTTCGCTGACGGGGGCCGGCTCCTTTAACGCGTGAACGGTGCGATGGCTGTTCTGACAAAATCTTTGCTGGTCAGTCTCACGTTGCTCGTCGGGTGCGCTTCGGCCAACACGGGTGTGCGCACCGACTCCCGGCCGGCCAGCGCGACCATCGGGGCCGCGTCAAACGCAGCAGAGCGAGAGGCCATTTACCGGGCCCGCATCGATAGTGCGCGCACCCGATTCAGTCCTGCCGATGTGCGCTTCATGACCAACATGATTTCGCACCATGCGCAGGCGCTGACGATGGCCAATCTGGCAACGTCGCGCAGTGCGAGTGAAAGCGTCCGCACGCTGGCCGCCCGTATTCACAATGCGCAATCCGACGAAATCGCCGGGATGCAGCGGTGGTTGCGCAACCGTGAACTGCCCGTGCCCGAGTTGCATGAACTCAATGGCAACGTGATGGTGCATGCACCGGATGCAGCATCCACCATGTCACACGATCAGCACACTGATCATTCGCGCATGCCCGGCATGCTGAGCGAAGAGCAGTTGGCGCAGCTTGCCGCGACGAGCGGTGCTGCCTTTGACCGACTGTTCCTCACGCTCATGATCGCGCACCACAATGGTGCTGTAACAATGGTGAGTGAGTTGTTTGCTACCGATGGCGCCGGACAGGACACAGACGTTTACCGTTTTGCTTCGGATGTGCAGGTGGATCAGCGAACCGAAGTGGCCCGCATGCAGCTGATGCTCGACGCCATGGCCGATGGACGTCTGGACCTGTAGCAGTGCACGTTTTACACAGCGCCAGTCGGTTGACTGGCGTTTTTCGTACCTTTTCTCGAGTTGCCCATGACGTTTGCTGATTCCGTTCACGCCCGTTATCGCACGCTGGCTTCAGCCCGATATCTCGCTGGCGCGGCCTTGCTCGCCGGAGTGGCCGCGTGCGCACCATCCGCTGCCCCGACTTCAGCTCCCACGCCGATGTCCGGCGTGGCGCCTTCGCCCGATCCTCGCGTTGGTCTGAAAGCCGGTCTCTTCGATGCCGGTGAGGCCTCGTGGAACATGAAGCTGGTGTCCACCACACCTCCGCCCGATGCGTTTCTTGGCAAGTGGAACTCGGATCTGGCGTTCCTTGGCAACTACGTCATTCAGGGAAGCTTTAACGGCTTCCAGGTGTGGGATATCAGCAACGCCGCGGCCCCGGCCCTGGTGCGCGAGTTCGTGTGTCCGGCGTCGCAGAGCGACGTGTCGGTGTACAAGAATCTGCTGTTTGTCTCCGGCGAAGGGCTTGAAGGCCGCTTGGACTGTGGTGCCGAAGGCGTGCAGAGTGCGGTGAGCGCGGAGCGTTTGCGCGGCATCCGCATTTTTGATATCTCCGATATCCGAAACCCCAAGTACGTGAGCAATGTGCAAACGTGCCGCGGTTCGCACACGCACTCGGTTCTCGTTGATCCCAACGATGCGGCCAATGTGTATGTGTACGTGTCGGGGTCTGCGCCGGTGCGTCCGGCCGGCGAGCTCGATGGTTGCTCCGGTGCGCTGCCAACTGCCGATCCGAACTCGGCGCTATTCCGCATTGAAGTGATCAAAGTACCGTTGGCCGATCCCACCAAAGCTGCGATCGTGAACTCACCTCGCATTTTTGAAGGATTGGTGGCGCCTGAGACACACGGAATGGCACCGGCCGACAAAGCCGAAATCGATCGTGCCCGTGCACGCGGCGCATTCATCGCCGAAGTCATGGGTGAGATGATGGTGCTGCCTGATGATTTCGCCGCGGCGCAGCTGGCCAACGTGGTGCGCGCGCGTAACGGAACCGGTGCGCCGACAGCGGCTGATTCGGCAACGCTTCGTGCCGCGATCCCCGCGATGGTGGCGCAGATGATGGGTCCGTCAGCCGGTGGAGACGGGCCGAGGCCCGGTCCGAATCAGTGCCATGACATCACCCTCTATCCAGCCATCGGTCTCGCCGGCGGTGCGTGCGAAGGATACGGACTGCTGCTTGATATCAAGGACCCGGCCAATCCCAAGCGCCTGGCTGCTGTATCCGACTCCAACTTTGCATACTGGCACAGCGCGACGTTCAACAACGATGGCAGCAAAGTGCTCTTTACCGACGAGTGGGGCGGTGGCACGGCGCCCAAGTGTCGTGATTCCGACCCGATGTCGTGGGGCGCCAACGCGCTCTTCACGATTGAAAACGGGAAGATGGTTTTTCAGAGCTACTACAAGCTGCCCGCGGCGCAAACGTCCACCGAAAACTGCGTCGCGCACAATGGCTCGCTGATTCCGGTACCGGGACGCGACATCATGGTGCAGTCGTGGTATCAGGGCGGCATTTCCATCTTTGATTGGACCGATGCGTCGAATGCCAAGGAGATCGCGTACTTTGATCGCGGACCGATCAACAGCAGTGCGCTGGAGACCGGTGGTACGTGGTCGGTGTATTGGTACAACGGCAAGATCGTGAGCTCGGAGATTGCGCGCGGTCTCGACATTTTCGAACTCACGCCCAGCGCGTTGCTGTCGCAGAATGAAATCGATGCTGCCAAAACCGTGACGTTCGATTACTTGAACCCACAGGGACAGCCCAAGATCACGTGGCCGGCGAGCTTCGTGCGTTCGCATGCGCTGCTCGATCAGTTGGTACGCAACAATGGTCTGGACGCCGGCCGCATCAGCGCTGTGCGTTCGGCGCTGACCGCTGCTGAACGGGCCACCGGCGAATCGCGTCGCTCCGCGTTGTCGGCGCTTGCTACTACGCTCGATGGCGACGCACGTGGCGCCACCGACAGCGCCAAGGTACGCATGCTGGCTGTATCGGTGAGGGAGCTGGCTGACGCCGCACGCTAGCTTGCGCTGGTAGCTGTACCCAACACCGCGTGACGGATTCGCTACGTATCCGTCACGCGGTGTTTGCTGTTCGAACCCCACCTTTCATCGTACACCTTCGCGTGAGGTGCGATGACAGATCAACTACGGTGGGCAGGGCAGTGTGACGGTGCGCAGCAGGAGCAGCCGGCGAAGCGCGTCGTGCTGCTGGTACTCGACGGGCTGCGAGCGGATCTGGTGGGCCACGCGCGTTTTCCGCATCTGTCAGCGCTGCAGTGCGACAGCGCCTGCACCCTGGATGCGACCACCGTGCTGCCGAGCGTGACGGCGGCGGCGATGACATCGTTGTTTTCCGGTGTGGCCCCGTGTGATCACGGCATAGAGAGCGATCGCTTCGGTGTACCCAAACATCTGAAACGACTGCGTCCGCTGCCGCGTGAAGTCGCGCTTGCGGGGCTTCAGACTGCAGGAATCGTGCGTCAGGTGCCGTGGCCGTTGCGTCCGCTTGCGCGGCGCATTGTGCGCGAGCTGGGCATTGCCGACGCACACTTTGCCAACGCCGATGTGCGCTCACTGCTTCGCGCGGCCATGCCGGCGCTGCGCACGCAGCAGAATGGCATCATCATCATGCATTGGCCTGACTGCGACGCCATCGGCCACACGCACGGCTGGATGTCGGCGCCGTATCTCGACGCCGTGCAGCGCATGGATGATGCACTCGGTGCCGTGCGCGCCGTGCTGCATGACCGGCGTGATGACACGCTGTTCATTGCACTGGCAGATCACGGAGGCGGTGGGCGGGTGCACAATCATCACGACAGCCCACATCCACTCGACAGCACGATCCCGATTTTTCTTGACGGCGCGGGAGTGCACCGTCAATCGCTTCCGTCGACGCATACACTGCTCGACGTTCCGGCAACTGCCCTGTGGGCGCTCGGACTTCCTGTACCGGCCTCCTGGGCCGGCGAACCGATCACACAGGCGTTCCGCGCGCCGCTCCGTGACAGTGTCGCAGATTCGCCTGTGTTCACACCGTTCCTTCACTCCGCGAGTGCCGTTGCGTGACCAGCGTTCTCATTGCGTTTTCCGACACGGGTGGCGGACATCGCGCTGCCGCAACGGCTGTTGGTGCCGCTATCGAGCGGCTCGATCCCTTCGCGGAGGTACGCACGGTTGATCCGTACGCGATGAGCCATCGCTGGCCCTTTGATCGCCTGGCAAGTGCCTATCCCAAGGTCGTGGACAACGCGTCGTGGCTGTGGCGCAGTGGATTCCGTCTCACCAATACCACGCACTGTACGGCCACGCTGCAGGCCCTCGCGTGGCCGGCGCTGCGCGGCACTTTTCGCGATATTCGCAGCGCCAGCTCGCCGGATGTGATCGTGTCCACCCACTCATTGCTCACCACTCCGCTCAGACGTGTGTATGCAAACACACCACTGGCCGTGGTGGTCACGGATCTGGTGAGTGGACACAACTCATGGTATCAGCGGCGAGCTGATCTGATCATCACGCCCACCGAACAGGCCAGGGAACAGGCGTTGCGGTGCGGCGTTGCGCCGCAGCGGGTTGAAGTGCTCGGCTTGCCGGTCGATCAATCATTTGTGGCGTGCGATAACGAAACGGAACGCGGGCCTCTGCGGCAACGACTGGGCTGGCACGCAAGCCGGCCTACGATTGTGCTCATGGGCGGCGGAGATGGTGTAGGACCGTTGCGTGAAATCGCCCACGCCATTGATGCCGCACAGTTGCCGTGCGACGTGGCCGTTGTGACAGGGCGCAACACCGCGCTCGCCGAACAGCTGCGCAGCACGCAGTGGAACGGCGTTGTGCATGTGTACGGCTTTGTGAGCAACCTTGGTGAAATGCTGCGTGCCGCGCAGGCACTGGTCACGAAGGCCGGTCCGGGCAGCATCAGTGAGGCCTTTGCCGCCCGCTGTCCGTTGATTCTGTACGGTGCCATTCCGGGGCAGGAGAGCGGAAATGTGAGGTATGTGTGCGATGCCGGCGCCGGCGTCTGGGCACCATCAGCCGTGGCCGTGAAAGATGCGCTGCAGCGCTGGCTTGTTGGAACGGACGCTCCGTCGCTCCGGAACGCCGCGGCCCAGGCATCTGCACATCTGGCGCGTCCCGATGCTGCCACAGACATCGCGCGTCGGGTGCTGGAGCTGGCCGAAAGCAATCCGCGATCCAACCGCCGCGCCACACCAACACGGTGGCGACGCGCCCTTACATTTGGCGCATGCGCTCTTGCTCCCGCCTCGTCTCTGTCGCCGCGATTGGCTGTCTCGCTGGATCGCTGGCTGTCGCTCCGCTCGCTGCACAACAGCCTGCCGGTACCGTCGGTGTAGTCACCGGACGCGTGATCACCGCCACCACCGAGGCTCCGGTAAACGGAGCTTCGATACGGCTGCGCGGTACACAGGTCACGGCGCAATCCGATTCGGCCGGTCGCTTCACGCTGCGCGATGTGCCCATCGGTATTGTCACCATCGAGGTGCGGGCGCTCGGATACGCACCGGTTTCGCGTGGAGACATTGCGGTGTCGCCGGCCAAGCCGGCCGAGGTGACGGTGGCGTTGCGCAAAATTGATGTGCAGTTGCAGTCGGTGACGGTTCGCCCCGATGCCTTCCCGCGGCAGGCGCTGCCCTCCACCCCGGTGTCAACACAGACGTATTCATCCGAAGAGGTGCGGCGGCAGCCGGGAGCGCAGGAAGATGTATTGCGCGCGGTTTCAATTGCGCCCGGCGTGGGAGTGACCAACGGCGCCCGCAACGACATCGTGGTGCGCGGTGGAGCACCATTTGAAAATCTGTTTGTGGTGGACAACGTTGAAGTACCGAACATCAATCACTTCGGGTCGCAGGGGTCTACCGGCGGTCCGATCTCGCTGATCAATATCCGCTTTGTGGAATCGGCGTCGCTCAGCGCCGGCGGTTTTGGTGTGCGGTATGGCGATCGTGCGTCCTCGGCTACGGTGCTTACGCTGCGCGAGGGCAACCGTGAGCGCTTGTCGGGCGAGATCAATGTGGCGGCCACGCAGATCGGTGCTGTTGTTGAAGGACCGATCGGTGAAAACGCATCTTTTCTGGCGAATATCCGACAGAGTTACCTGGACCTGTTGTTCAAGGCCATCGGACTCAGCTTCATTCCCGCCTACACCGATGCAACGGTCAAAGCGGTGTGGCGTCCCACGCGCAACGACGCGTTCAGTGTGCTGGCCATCGGTGCACGCGGAACGGTCACGTTCAACAACGACAGCGCAGACGACCGGCTGTCCAATGCGCAGGTACTCGCGCCGGCGCAGGATCAGTACTTCAGCGGGCTGACCTGGAAGCGCCTGCTCCCGCGAGGTGTGGTTACCACGACGCTCGGCCGAACGTGGACACGCTTTGTGACCGCCCAGCGTGACAGCTTGCTGTCTCCCATTTTCGAAAGCCGCAGCACCGAAGGTGAGACGACGCTGCGCTCGGATCTCTCGTTCACACCGCGCAGCAACCTGCAGCTGGAAGCCGGCACCATTTTCAAATACGCCAGCGCGCTGCGCTTTGATGCGTCGCTTGCGGGCTTCGTGCGAACTGATGAATCCGGTGCTGCACAACCACTGTCGGTTGACACAAGCTTTACGGCCTTGCGGAATGGCACCTACGCACAAGCCACCTGGAGTGCGAACGATCGGGTGCGCTTCACCGTCGGACTGCGCGGCGATTGGTATGGCTTCCTCGACAACGCCGTGCGTGTGGCACCGAGAGCATCGATTTCGTATCTGGCCAACGATGCGACCACACTGTCATTCAGCGCCGGCCGTTACTGGCAGGCACCCAGCTTTATCTGGCTGGTAGGTGCAGAGCAAAATCCGCAAACATTGCGACCGTTCCGTGCAGACCACGCTGTGGTTGGAGTGACACGCCTTATCGGCAGCGACACCAAGGTGCAGTTTGAACTGTACGGAAAATCCTACGCCGATTACCCCACGCGTCCGTTCAGGCCACAGGCCGTACTCAGTCCGAGCGGCTTCGATGATGCCACCACCGATATTCCCTTTGGACTGGAACCGCTGAACTCACTCGGTACGGGTCACGCCTACGGCGGTGAACTGTTTATTCAGCGCAAGTTTGGTGAGAGCCCGTTTTACGGTCAGGCTGCGTTGAGCTACAACCGCACCCGCTTTCGCGGTCTTGATGGCACTGAGGCGCGTGGTGCATTCGACACACCGTGGCTGGGTAACGCGGTAGTCGGCTGGCGTCCCAATGCCAAATGGGAAGTCGCAACGCGCGTGCGTGGTGCCACCGGGTTGCCGCTCACGCCGTTCCGAACAACCGGGCCGCAGGCGGGCACACTCGACTTCACGCGCTACAATACGCAACGGCTTGATGCGTTTTTTGCCGCTGACCTGCGCATTGACCGGCGGTTCATTCTGGGAGGTCGTCAGCTGATTGCGTTTGTTGACCTGCAGAACATCACGGCGCGCAGCAACCGCGGCGCGCCGCAGTGGAATCCGCGCCTGCAGATGATTGAGTACTCGGATGGCATTGGTGTATTGCCAACCATTGGCCTCAATCTGGAGTTTTAACTGGAGCGCACTCGTTGGCGTGACACACGGTGGCCGCAGGCACCACGTATTGCTCAGGACGTTGTGAGCAGTTCACCCGTCTGCAAGCGCCACAGCGACGCGTATACCCCTTCGCGCTGCAGCAGTGCTTCGTGGGTGCCATGT
The DNA here is from genome assembly GCA_011390805.1 of Gemmatimonas sp. GTDB lineage: Bacteria > Gemmatimonadota > Gemmatimonadetes > Gemmatimonadales > Gemmatimonadaceae > JAABRT01. The sequence continues at coordinate 10,534 of JAABRT010000080.1, forward strand.
TCCACCACCTCTCCGTCATCGAGTACGTAAATGGCATCGGCGTGGCGTACGGTGGAGAGCCTGTGCGCCACGACGAGCGTGGTGCGACCACGCGCGGCCAGTGCCAACGAGCGCTGGATTGACGCTTCGGTTTCGTTGTCTACCGCGCTGGTGGCTTCGTCGAGTACAAGTAGCGACGGATTGCGATAGAACGCACGCGCGAGCGCGATGCGTTGGCGCTGGCCTCCCGAGAGCGCCGTGCCGCGTTCACCCACGACGCTGTCGTAGCCCAGTGGCAGGTCGGCAACAAACGCATGCACCTCCGCTTCGCGCGCCGCGGCCATTACGCGGCCGCGATCCGGGTTGGCGTCTCCGTAGGCAATGTTGTCTGCGACCGTCGCATCGGTGAGATACGGATCCTGCGCCACATAGCCGATGCGCTGACGCAGGGATTCGGGGCTGTACGTCGTGATATCAACGCCATCGAGCAGAATGCGACCGCTCTGCGCGTCGATAAAGCGCAGTAGCAATTTGAGCAGCGAACTCTTGCCACCGCCCGTGGCGCCTACGAGTGCCACGGTGGTACCGGCCGGAACGCTCAGTGAAACGCCACGCAATGCCGGCCGGTCACCGTACGACAGCGACAGCTGTTCGAACTCCAGCGCTGCGCTGGCGTTCGCCGGAACGGGCAGGGTGGCGTGCGCCGGCGCGGGTGTGTCGAGCACCGCCATGACGCGCTCTACGCTGGCCATGGCGCGGTTGTACAGGTCTGTCATATCGGCCAGTCGCGTGAGCGGCCAGAGCAGGCGCTGCGTGAGGTAGACGAGCGCCGAGTAGCTGCCGACTCCCAGATCACCGCGCAAGGTCAGCACACCGCCGTAGAGCATCGTGGCGATGAATCCGGCCAGAATGGCCATGCGGATAACCGGGGTGATCGCGGCCGAAAAGCGAATCGCATCGTCATTGCGCGCGCGGAATCCGTCCGATGCCGTACGCAGTTGCTCCGCTTCGAAAGCCTCAGCCGTGTAGGCCTGAATAGTGGCCATACCAAACAGATTGTTGCTGATGCGCGACGACAGCGTGGCCGCCGCTTCACGCACTGCGGCGTATCGTGGTGCCAATCGCTTCTGAAACCAGAAGGCGCCAAACAGGATAAGTGGTACCGGGAGCAGGGCCAGCACCGCCAGTTCAGCGGTGAGCACGAAAAACACAGCGCCCACCAGCAGGGATGAGCAGAACACCTGAATGAGATCGTTGGCTCCTGTGTTCAGAAAGCGTTCGATCTGATTCACATCTTCGTTGAGCACTGCCATGAGTCGCCCGCTGCGTTCACGCTCAATCCAGCCGGGTGGCAGTCGCTGGATATGTGCGTACGCCGCCTGTCGCAGCTCATGTTGCACGTTTTGCGCGAGTCCACGCCATCGGAGCGCGTAGCAGTATTCGAAAAACGATTCGCACACCCACACCACGATGGTAATGCCCACGAGTGCGTACAACTGTTGGGTGGGGTCTTCCAGTCCCTGCCGCGCCAGAAATGAGTCAGTGCGATTCACCACCACGTCTACGGCCACGCCGATGAGCAGCTCGGGCAGCACATCAAACAGCTTGTTCAGTACCGAGTAGACCGTGGCCCACACCGCATCGCGCCGGTACGGGCGCGCGAAATGGAAGAGCCGGCGGATCGGTAAACTGGCGGTAGCTGACACGTGGCGGATACTCAAATGTTGGGGGAGGGCGCTCGCCGCAGAGGACCGGGGCGTCGCCTCAGGACTGATTTTACTTGTGTGGGGATTGCTGGGCATGCTCCCGGGTATTCAATTTGGCCAATGGGCTGCCCATCCGGGGCCTCTTCTCCTTTCACCGAGCACTTCATCATGACCAAGCCTCGCGCCATTTTCGCCGCTGCTGCACTGTTTGTCTCGCTTTCCGCCTTCACCACGGCAGCGCGCGTACTGGCTGACCTCACGGGAACATGGAATGTGAGCGTGCAGACGCCCGATCAGACCATCAACTCCACGCTGGTAGTGCAGCAGAAGGGCGACTCACTCTCGGGCAGTCTCGAGTCGGAGCTGGGGAGCGCGCCGCTGGTTGGCGCGGTGAAGGGTGACACCGTGTCGTTCAGTTTTTCGCTTGACATGGGTGGCCAGCCGCTGGTCGTGCAGGCGCAGGGACTGTTGTCCGATGCGAACAGCATGAGCGGCCAACTCGACGTTTCGGGTATGGGTGTCATGCCGTTTTCAGCCAAGCGTCAGTAGCGCGCAGTCCGACGTCAGGCACAGCGCAGTGAACATGCTTCTGTGCACGCGGTGGCTGTGACGCCTCCGCAAACGCAGCAGGGCAACACAACTCAGGACCGTGAACACGGGCGAGCGTCGGAACAACACGACGTCTCGCCCGTGCGTGCCTGTCTGGCGCGCATTCTCGAAAGCAGCGACCTGCCGGCACTGTCAAGGCAGGTTATAGACGCCATTACCGCGCTCGACAACGACGCCAGTTCGTTGCAGCGATTGGCCAACGTCGTGCTGCGTGAATACAGCCTTACCGCGAGTGTGGTACGCACGGCCAACAGCGCGCACTACCGCCGCAGTGGCCGGCCGGTGCAGAGCGCGACACACGCCATGATGTTGCTGGGTGCCGGCACCGTGCGTTCGCTGGCCACCAGCCTGCTGTTGTTTGAAAACATGCAGAGGCGATCGGCCGGACTGCGTGAGCTCATGCTGCTGTCGTTGCTGTCGGCCAATCACGCCCGGGAGGTCGCGGTGCGTTTGGGCGTGGCTGATCCGGGCGAGGCGCATCTCTGCGGGATGTTTCGCAACCTTGGCGAAGTGCTCGTGGCCTGTCACCTGCCCGATGAATACGCGCAGATACACGCGCGCCAGAAGAACAAGGGTGAGTCGCCGTCGAGGGCCTGTTTTGCAGTGCTCGGATTTCAGTACGAGGAGCTGGGTGAGGAAACGTGTCGTCAGTGGGGTATGCCGGAGGCCGTTGCGCAGGGCATTCGCGCCAGCGCCACATCGGCCACGACGCTGGTATCCACCATCACCGCCTTCAGTCATGATCTCACGCACGCGCTGTACCGGCGCGATGGCGCGGGCGCCGATGCGCAGCCTGGTGTTGATGATGTCGTCCAACGATACGCGTCGCGGATAAAACTGACACGCGACCAGCTTCGCGAAGTTGTGGAAGTGGCGCTCACGGAAACGCGTGAGCTGTTCATCAACGCGCGCGTGTCGATTGACGCGTTGCGACTGCGTGAGTTGCGCGATGCCGCCCACGGCGCGCTTGGCGTGCCGGCAACGCCCAGCGCTGACTGGGCGGTGGTCGAGGAAAACAGCACGGATGCGTCGGAGTTGATC
>JAABRT010000081.1 GCA_011390805.1 Gemmatimonas sp.
AGAAGTCATCGGCCAGCAGCTTGCGCTCGAAGATGTCTTCCAGCAGCTCCTTGTAGCGCGGGCCCATGAGAATCTCGTGATGCGCCACGTTGTCGTACTTCTTGTTGGTGCCGAAGTAGATCACGAACAACGACATGGAGTAGTCGTACTTCTCAATCTTCTTGTCCGTCATGCGAGGACGCGCCCACGAGGGCACCAGTGCGCGGTACGTCTGCGCTACGTCGCCGTTGGAGACCACCGCGTCGGCTTTAAACGTTTCTCCACTCACCAGCGTGACGCCCGACGTGCGCCGTGTATTGCGCTCCACATTGATGGACGCCACTTCACTGTCGTAGCGAATCGTGCCGCCGATCTCGGTGAATAACCGCACCAGCGCCTTTACGAGTGCACCGGTGCCGCCCATCGCAAACCACACACCCCACTCACGCTCCAGCGTGTGAATGAGCGCATAAATGGATGACGACGAAAACGGATTGCCACCAACCAGCAGCGGATGGAAGCTGAACACCTGGCGCAGACGGTCGTCCTTCACAAACTGCGACGCGTACTTGGCCACACTGCGATCGGCGCGCAAACGGATCAGATCGGGGACCACCTTGAGCATTGAAGCGTACGAGGGGAACGGGCTGTCAATCAGCGCCATGCCCGTCTTGAAGATGTCTTTGGTACGCTCAACAAAACGTTCGTAACCCGGCAGGTCGGCGGCATTAAAGCGCGATACCTCTTTGGCCAGATGCTCGGGATTGCCGTTGTAGTGAAACGTGCTGCCGTCTTCGAACCTGATGTTATAAAACGGATCGAGCAGACGCAGGTCGATATAGTCTTCCGAACGCGCGCCGCACAGTTCAAAGAGATCATGCAGCAGCCACGGGGCCGTGATGATGGTGGGGCCGCCGTCGTATGTGAAGCCGTCCTTCTCAAACACGTACGCACGTCCACCCGGCTTGTCGAGTTTTTCGACAATCGTAACGTCGTGTCCCTGAGCCTGAAGTCGGATGGCGGCGGAAAGTCCGCCAAAGCCACTGCCTATGACGATGATGCGCATGTCACGCAGAAGTTGAAGAAAACACGGGTCAACGTCGCGACAGAACCGCGAGATGCCACACGTGCAAGATCAGCGCTCCGGTGAGCGCGATGATAAACGTTGCGGAGGTGCCGTCGTGTGCCCGGGCGGCGTAGAGCGCTACCACAAAAGCCAAACCGGCGCCAAGGAACGTGCACACCTCAAGTGGCCTGGGGCCACGCTTGGTGCGCTGATGCACAAGCACCAGCACAATCGCTTCGGCAATCACGCCACACATGACCAACACGAGAAATGTGGTGGTGCCAAGAAAGTCGAGAAAGCGGGTCATTCAGGAGTGTGTGGTCGCTGCGGGCGTGCTCTGACGGAGAGAGCACCAACGGCGCGGACGAGCAACGTCGTCGCCCGCGCCCGCTCTACTCAGTCGCCCGCGACGGCGACGTCGCGAAGACCCATGCCACCACGCTCGGCGCGCGTTCCGGCAGCCACCGGCGAACCGGCGCGAATCGCGAGCCCGAGCGGAATCGCCATGGCGATAAAGCCCAGCAATCCGGCCCAGAACATGTCCTGCCGGAAGCAGATGGCGATCGGCAACAGTCCGTTCACGCCGTAGAGCACGAGCGGAAACCGGCTTGGTGCCACTGCAGACGCCCACTTGCTCGGCGGCACGATGGCCAGCATGAGTCGCGCAACAATGATGCCGGTGAGCAGCCAACCAAGCCAGTTGGTGAGCGGCATACCGTAGAACATTTCACGGCCGATGAACTGCTGGAATGCACTGGCAGCACTGAGGTCGGGAATGGACCACATCCAATGCACGGTCTTCACCATGGCCGGATCCATTGAGACATCCCACGCGGTAAGCACAAGTCCGGCAATAAGCGCCCAATACCAGCGTGATGTGCTGTCATCCTTGGCCTGCAGAATGCGACCGCAGATGGCCAGCGATGCATACAACATGAAGAACCAGCTGGTGGGGATGTTGAACGGTACAAGATCAAGAATCTTGTAGCCGAGCAGTCCCGAATACGAATACACGCCAAAGGGCAAACCCGTGTAGGTGCCCAGCAGCTCCGAGCCGAGCGAGACAACAAAGCTCACGGCAAAAATGGTCAAACCCGTGCGCGTGCCCAACTTGCCCATGGCATGCAGAATGCCTGCAAGCGCACCAAGCACAACGGTGGTTTGTCCGCCCCAAGCATAGCCGAGCGCATACACCTTTGCGTTGCGAGGTGTGCGCAGCCAATCCGGGAGTGGCGGCGAGAGGAACGTGGCAAATGCAAACGCGGAGAATGCGCTCAGCACAGCGTGCGCCACCAGACAAATCAGCGCGATCTTGAGCAGCGTGGCTGTCAGGTCGCGATCGTTTTCAGGAGTGTACGACAACGTAGTCATTGGAGTAGCGAGTCAGTCGGCGCACTCAGGCGAGGCGCACGAGATCCTTGGATGCGGCGTCCGTGGTGCTGTCCCACCGCAGCGTGGGGCCATTGCCAACGGTCGCCGTGTCAAGCGGCGCAGCGCGAAAACGCCACGCGTCCCACAGCACATTCATTCGAGCCATTCGTCCAAGCCGCGCACGTGACGAAAGGGTGTCGTAACGTTGCGCTTCAATGGCGCCCAGAATTCCGGCATACCCTACAGCACAGGCGCGTGCGCACCGGTGGGCGTCATGCGAAAGCAGCGCGATTCCCGGTACCGATGCTTCGTACAACGCGCGTGCGCGTCCTACTTCAAATGCCATCATCGGACGCCAGCGTTCGTCGCGCGACAGAGCCTGATTGTTCAGAACATCACGAGGCGTCAGGCCGAACATCGCCAGATCCTCTTCGGGCAGATAACAGCGACCGCGGTGCGCGTCTTCTCCAATATCACGCAGGATATTGGTAAGCTGCATGGCCACGCCAAGGGTCCGTGCATAGCGAACGGCACGGGTACGCACCTCATTGCCGCCCGGCACGCCGAATACGTGCGTGCACATTTCGCCAACCGAACTGGCAACGCCTTCGCAGTAACGCTCAAGGTCGCGCCATGTCTGATAGCGCGTGGGGCGCAGATCGAGTGCCACGCCGGCCAACAGTTCGTACAGCGGATCAGCGGGCACTTCATACTCGCGTGTCACCCACGCCACTTCCCGGAACACCGCACTGCTGGGCCGACCGTGCAGTGCCGCAGCAAGCTGGTGTTCGTATTCGGTGAGCTGCTGTTCGAGCTGTGCTTCGGTGCCCGGCTTCGCCCGGTCAACCAGATCGTCGGCGATGCGGCAGAAAGCGTACAGCGCGTACGCGGCGCGCCGCTTTTCCGCCGGAAGCAGATAACTGGCGAGCGTAAAGGTGCGCGCGTGCGTCTTTACGATGACGGCGCATTCAGCCGCATCAGCGACAGCCGAGCCCGTCGGGACAACCGAGTCGCGCCCGCTGGATGGGGTCGCTCCCGCAGTCGGTGCAACAGACACGTCGGCCATCCCGACCAGGGATGATGGCTTTAACGCCACTTCACGATCGGTCATGCGCTGTGCCGTACCGGCGTGAGGAGACATGCCATGCGGTGAGAATATCAAAAGAAAGTGATGTCGGCAGCCCAACATCACCAGAGTGCGAGAGCCCAGCGTAAAAGCGCCAGCCTCGAGGAGTGAACGCCCAGCAGGCCCACCCGTTCCCGTAAAAAAACGGTTGTCGGCGTCTGAAGCTGCCTTACAGTGCCGACAGGCGCCGCGGCTGTCAACAGTGCTTGACAGCGGCGACCGGGACGGCTCAGGTCCCGCGGGCGGAGGGAAGTATAGTTTGCCCGCCTGTTTCCCCAGTACCCTCGGCCATCTATACTACCATCGTGACAGTATCCGTACTTTCCCCCGACGAAGCGCGGCGCATCGCGCCCGAACTCGCCTACACGCGCAGCCCCGACGTGTGGGTGTATCGCTACCAGCAGCCCGCCGATGGTTGGACGTTGAGCGTTGCGACGCACGCCGAACCCGGTTCTGACAAGTTGTCATTGGGCGGCTTTCGTATCGCGCCCGCTGAGCGAACCTCCGTGCCCGGCTTCAACACCGATCATGAAGCCATTGCTCTGGCGATGGGCATGGAAGAAAAGGTGTGGTGGTCCCGCATAACCGGGATCGGAGGCCGGCGCGCCCGCGGTGAGCTGTCCCGCATTGTGGGTGGCAAATGCGTGCTCGCCCCGTCGGATGACGCCCGGGTGGGACAGCCGCGCGACAATGAGCTGCTCGATTTTGCCGTCTCCGCGTTCCTGAGCATCGAAGAGGCCGGAGGCATTCACCTCATTACCGGTCAGGACCTCGGACACGGTACGATGTCCACCGGCGAGAGCTCGCTCGACTATCTGAACGCCCGATATCGGGGCAGCGTGCAGGCCAATACGTCAGTGCCCACCGGTGAAGGCAACGTACAGCTGCTGCTCGGCATGCTGCGCGGGGCAGGCATTCCGCCTGACAGGGCCACGGTGGGACTGATCGGCTGTGGCAATATCGGTATGCATGTGGTTGAGCGATTGCGGTCGCTGGGTGTGACCCTGCTGGCGCTGGAGTCCAATCCTGGTCGCCGGGCGCAGCTTGAGGCGTACGGAGTTCCGTTGTGGTCGCCCGACCAGAAGCTGGAGTTCGTCTCGCAGCCCATGGACGCGCTGGTAGTCAACGCGCTTGGCGGCTCGCTCGACCCGGCAGCGGTCTCGGTGTGCGTGGCCAATGAGCGGCTGCAAGTCATCTGCGGTAGCGAAAATCTTGTCATGCCCGATCCGTCGCAGGCCGATGTGCTGCGCGATGGCGGTAAGGTGTACGCGCCCACGGAGCTCGGCGGCATGGTGGGCTATCTCACCGCGGTCGAGGAGTATTTGTGCAAACAGGCCGGCGCACCGTTTGCCGTGGAAGACATGTTTGCAGCTGCGGCGCAACTTGAGCCGGTGGGATTCCGCGCCACCGAACGTGTATTGCGCGGTGGCGGCGTGGAGAGCTTTGAGTCCGCTGTGGTGTCGCTGTATGGAGCGGCTAGCGTCGGCTGAGGTTACCGCGCACGAAATGCTGCAATTGCTTTGGACGTGAACTCCGATAACACCATTTCGCCGCTCATCGCAGCCCGTTCGGCCAGCAGCGGCTCCCACTGCTCGGTACCGGCCCAGAACACACGCTTGAGTTCGCGCATGGCTTGTGGGTTGCTCTTCGCCAGCGTGCGCGCCAACTCCGCGATTGCGGTGTCGAGAGCCGCGGTGTCTTCTACAACACGCGCGTAAAGACCATGTCGCTCGCCCCACGCGGCATCGCGCCAATCGGCGTCCACTGACATCGCAGCAAACGGTCCGTGACCGATTCGCCGCTCCACGACGGTACCCACCACAAACGGACCAATGCCCACGGCAAGTTCGCTCAACCGCGCGGCGGCTGATGATACGGCAATCGCATAGTCCGACGCGGCAATCAGACCAACCGCTCCACCGGCGGCTTTACCATGGACCCGCGTGATCACAAACTTGGGCACGCGGATCATGGCCAGAATCACGCGCGAAAATCCACTGAAAAACTCGGTACCCGCGGCGACATCGGGAATCGTGGCGAATTCGTCAAACGACGCACCGGCGCAGAACGGCCCGGTGCCGCCGCTGCGCAGCACAATCACACGCGCTTCGGAGTTCTCGCCGAGCGCCGTGATACGCGCCGCGAGCTCACGCAGCAGCATGCCGGGAAGTGAGTTGCCTTTCGGATGAAAGAACTCGACTGTGCCGACACCGTCGGCGATGTGCACCGATACCCGACCCTCGGGCACGGAATTGGATGGAGCGTCATTGGTCATAGAGGGTAAAATACTAGATGCACGCGATTGTGAAATTCCCGTTTTTTCCGGTAGATTGCATACTATGACACAGCCAACGACCGTGACCGCCGATGAATCGGCCCTCGTCGCCGCCTTTGAGGCGCGCATCGCAGCTGGTGAGAGCATCGAGCCTAAAGACTGGATGCCCGAGCGCTACCGCCGCCAGCTCATCCGCATGATGTCGCAGCACGCGCACTCCGAAATCGTGGGGATGTTGCCCGAGGGCAACTGGATTACGCGCGCGCCATCGCTGCGTCGCAAGATGTCGCTTATTGCGAAAGTGCAGGACGAAGCGGGCCACGGTCTGTACATCTACTGCGGCACCGAAACGCTGGGCGTTGATCGCCACGAACTCGTTGAGCAACTGCTCGATGGTCGCGCGAAGTATTCCAGCATTTTCAACTACCCGACATTGTCGTGGGCCGACATGGGTGTGATCGGCTGGTTTGTTGACGGCGCGGCAATTGTGAATCAGACCATTCTCGCCAAAGCGTCGTATGGTCCGTACGCGCGTGCAATGGTGCGCATTTGCAAGGAAGAAAACTTTCACAAGCGTCAGGGCTACGAAATCTGCGCCACGCTCGCCAACGGAACGCCGGCGCAGCGCGAGATGCTGCAGGACGCAGTGAACCGTTTCTGGTGGCCGTCGCTCATGATGTTTGGACCAAGCGATACCGATTCGCCCAACTCAGCTGAGTTGCTCAAGTGGCGCGTGAAGCGCAAGACAAATGACGAACTGCGTCAGCGCTTCATCAATCTCACCGTGCCGCAGGCGGCGGCCATTGGTGTGACGCTGCCCGATCCCGATCTCAAGTTCAACGCGGAAACCAACAACTGGGATTTCGGCGAGATCGACTGGGACGAGTTCTTCCAAGTGATTGGCGGCAACGGTCCGTGCAATCGTGAGCGCATTGCGGCGCGCCAGCAGGCACAGGATGAGGGCGAGTGGGTGCGCGCAGCCGCAACCGCGCACGCCAGCAAACAGCATCGCACGGTGCAGGCGGCCTGATGGCTGCATCGGTCAAGGATTCGCCCAACGACATCAGCTCCAACGGCAAAGACACCGACGGCCAGTGGTCGCTGTGGGAAGTATTTACGCAACCGGGCAAAGGTGCGCCGCACGAGCACGCAGGCAGTGTGCACGCCACGGACGCGGAGCACGCACTGCAGAACGCGCGTGACGTGTACGCTCGTCGCGGTGAAGCGGTGAGCATTTGGGTTGTGCCTGCGGATGTGATTGTCGCCTCGGCGCCCGGTGACGCCGGTCCGTTCTTCGATCCGGGTAACGACAAGGCCTATCGGCACCCGCAGTTCTACAAGGTGCCGCGCGGCGTGCGTGTGTTTTGATGATGGTGCAACAGACGACGCCTGAAGCCGCCGTATCTGGTGTGACTACCGCAGCAGAGCTCAACGTGGCTGGCACGCGCGGTCCGTCGTTTGGCGAGCCCATTGTCGAGTACCTGCTTCGACTGGGCGACGACCGGCTCATTCTTGGCCATCGCTTGTCGGAGTGGTGCGGACACGGTCCGATTCTCGAAGAAGACATCGCGCTCGCCAACATCGCGCTCGATCTGGTAGGTGCCTCGAGCATGTTGCTTGGACTGGCCGGGGAGCTCGAAGGGAAAGATCGCGACGCCGATGCGCTCGCGTTTTTCCGCGAGGGTGTGCAGTACCGCAACGCGCTGATTGTTGAACTGCCTCGCGGTGACTTTGGCTTTACCATCATGCGTCAGTTCCTCTTTGACGCGTACAGCGTTGTCACCCTTGATGCGCTGGCGTCGTGCGGGCACGCCGGACTCGCGGCGATTGCTGCCAAGTCGCTCAAGGAAGACAAGTATCACCTGCGCCACAGCAGTGAATGGGTAGTACGCCTCGGTGATGGCACTGAAGAAAGCCACAACCGCGTGCAGGCGTCGCTCAATGAACTGTGGCGTTACACGGGTGAGCTTTTTGAACGCGACACCATTGATGAAGCTGTGGCGGCTGTTGGCATAACGCTCGATCGCGACGCGTTACACGCGAAGTGGGAAAGCATTGTGAATGACGTGCTGCAGCGCGCCACGCTTACCATCCCGGAGAAGACGGTGATGGCATCCGGCGGCCGTCGTGGGCGGCACACTGAACATCTTGGACATTTGCTGTCGGTGATGCAGAGCGTGGCGCGCGCGCATCCCGGCGCGACCTGGTGAGCGGAATGACGCTCACTCGCGAATCGGTATACGAAGTACTCGGCACCGTGATGGACCCCGAAGTGCCGGTGATCAGCGTGGTGGAGCTGGGCATCATTCGTGATGCGACGGTTGATGGCGACGAGGTGAGCGTTACAGTAACGCCCACCTACTCGGGGTGCCCGGCCATGCGCGAAATCGAAGACGATATTCGCACGGCGCTGCTCAAGGCTGGCGCGACAAAGGTGCACGTGAACACAACGTTTGCGCCCGCCTGGACCACCGACTGGATGGGTCCCGAAGCCCGGGAAAAACTGCGCGCTTACGGTATCGCGCCGCCGGGGCGCGCTGAGCAGGGCGGTCTGGTCACGCTCACGCGTCGTCGTTCTCCAGTCGCGTGTCCGTTTTGCGGATCGAGCGACACTCGACTGCAGAGCGAGTTTGGTTCAACGGCGTGCAAGGCGATCCATGTGTGCAACAGTTGCCGGCAGCCGTTTGATGAGTTCAAGGCGATTTAGTGGCGGGGTAGCGGCAGTCCGAGACTTCGCGAGATTTGCTGGCTGGGTGGGGGCTATTCTTAATCGCAACCGCCCGCGTCAGGCACGACTTCTTCCGTAGCCTCGTCCATCATGGAAAATCGAGCCGTGAAGAAACGCAGTGCTACTTCACACTGATCGAATACACGAAAAGTGAGTCGCCGCCGCGAAGCGTGTCAGAACGCACCAAGAGCACGTCTTGTGCACCTGCCCACGCCAGGCGAAGCTCGCGCGCAAGCTCCAATGCGCCGATCAGCGTGCCGTCTGAATCGAGCACCGCCCACCTCGCGGTCTGCGTTCCAGGCGCGGGCGGGTCCATGCGCAGCCATATCCTGCCATCCGCCCCGACTACCATCTCGCCGAACGCCGGGACCGTTTTGTACATGAACTGTTCGGCTCGCCATCGTGCTTCGGCGTCAGGTCGCGCCTGTGGATTGAGACGTCGCAAATCGCGAATGATTTCATCCTGAACGGCCTCCGTCACGGCGCGATTGCCTTGCGGCGCTCGTGCGATGCGCACGACCGCTCCGTCCGCGTTGAGCCATCGCACCTCAAACGTCTCGTTGTGCGCCGCGACCAACAGATCTCCAATTCCCGCCCAAGCGAGGCTCCGTCCATTGGGTGGCGCAAAGAATGCGAAACCACTCTTGCCAGCGGGTTGGTAATACATATCCGTGCCGGGGTATGCATCGCCCAACACTACACCACTACCCGGACTGTCGTACCGCACGAGCACGGATTTCCCCCGCACGAGCCCGTCGGCTGGAGGCGCATTTGAGCCGGTGGCGAAATAGCCACCACCGGGCGTGGCCGCCACAATTGTGTGGGCGCGCACGCTTGCGCCGGTTACATCAGTCGTATGGCGAACCTCGCGTATCAAACGACCCGCGGCCGAATAGTAGGATAGCTTTCGCTGCGCGTTGTCGAAAACAACGACAGTATCACCCGGAACTATAAAGACTTTTTGAATGCGGACGAACTCGCCGGGACCTCGGCCTTCACGTCCAGCCCGATACTGCTCGCGGCCGAGTGAATCAAGCCAGTGAATCACTTGATCTTCCGGAGTGACGACCACGAAGCCACGGTTCGCAAGACGCGCGGCCGCACCAATGGCCGCCGGCAGCGCCTCAACTGCAAGGGCAAACTGCAGAACTGGACGCTCCGACATCTCCAACACTCCGGTCGCTGACCACGCATCCACGTGGTTATCAACAACACGCACGCCGCTGCTGTCGCGTATCGTTGGTGGTTCACGACTGTTGTCAGTTGTCGACGCGCAGGCAAGAACGTTCAGCATGCTCAGTATGCTGAAGACATGCGCTAGGTAGTTGGGCCATCGACGAGGCTGACTGTGGCCTTCTTCTCGCGAAGCAAGCATACGGAGTAGAGTTTGGTGGGAGGACTCAGTGTCTACTGCCTGCGAGAAACCAAAGCAACGCTGGCATTTGCGCAACGGTAAAATGCTTGGTGTGAATCGCACCGGGATTCGAGGACACTGTTTTACTAGAGGACCAGCTCGGCGAGGTCCGAGGTGCTGGTGTGCGGAGGATGTGCTCTAATTGCAACTGTCGACGTCGATAAGCATTGCGCACTTCCACAGACAATAATTGCGCACCGTGTGCCCGTCTATCACCGGTGCCGTGTCGACCACGCACTCGTGAGACCAATATCCTCTTCTACTGATTCGCCACCGAACATAGATCCGCGCTCACGTCGCTACCAAGCCATCCTCCGTGACATCCGGTGCTGAAGCGCTACACCAGCTGTGTTTTCCACGCCCCGCGTCGAAACAGGAAGGTGCTGACGATCGCCAGCACCGTGTACGCAGCAGGCACCGCGATAAACACGCCGCGTTCCTGCAGCCCCAGCCACGATGACAGCATCCACGCCAGCGGAATTTGCACGATCCAGAAGCAGAAAAAGTTGATCCACGTTGGTGTGCGCGTGTCGCCCGCACCGTTAAACGACTGCTCGAACACCATGCCGAGCGCGTAAACAGGGAAGCCAAGTCCAATCACGCGCAGTCCATACACGGCGACGCGTGCGACCTCAGGTGCGGAAGTAAACAGCCTAACAATGCCTGGCGCGAAGATCAGAAACACAACACCAATCGTGCCGAGCGCCATCACGTTGAACTTGGCGGCGGTCCAGACTGAAGTTTCCGCACGGTCAGGGAGCTTGGCACCGAGTGATTGTCCCACCATTGTGGCCGCTGCTGCACCAATGCCAAAGGCCGGCATGAGCGCAAACAGAATTATGCGAATGGCAATCGTGTAACCGGCCAGTGCGGCGCTGCCGAAGGCCGACACGATTTTGACCAATGCAATCCAGCTCATGGAGCTGAGTGCAACTTGCACCGTGCCCCAGCCTGATAGCTGTGCAATGCTCAGCATTGTGCGCGCTTCGATGGCCAGATGCTGTGCACGTACGGCGAGATGACCGGTGCCGCGCGTGAGCAACACCAGTGCGTAGATCAAACCGACACCACGTCCGATCGTTGTAGCAATCGCGGCTCCGGTAAGACCGAGTTCCGGAAACGGACCGATACCGAAGATCAGCGCCGGATCAAGCAGGCAGTTCAGGCCATTGCCCAGAATAAGCACACGCATTGCAACGGCGGCGTCACCGGCACCGCGGAACACCGCGTTCACGAGAAACAGCAGAAATGCAGTGGCGCTGCCACCCAGTGTGACACGCGCGTACATCGTGCCCTGCACAAGCACGTCTGTGTCGGCACCCATAAGTGCGAGCAACTCAGGTGCCCACACTGCGCCGACAACGCACAGAATCGCTGAGAGAAAGAGGCCGAGCAACATGACCTGTACTGCAGCGCGGGCAGCGCTGTCGCCGTCTTTTTCACCAATGCGACGCGCCACTGTTGCCGAAGCGCCAATGCTCAGGCCAAACGCGATCGTGTAAATCACGATCATCAGCGACTCGGTCAGACCAACGGTTGCGATGGCCGCTGCACCAAGTCGCGCCACAAAAAACACGTCGACGATCGCGAAGATGCTTTCCATGGACATCTCAACGACCATTGGGATTGCCAACAGAAAAATGGCGCGTCCGATTGTACCGGCCGTGTAATCCTGCGATGTGCCACGCAACGCGTCGCGAACGTCGCGCCAGAAACCGGAGCCCTTTGACGGCGGCAGTTCGGCAGCCGCTATTTCAGGAGAAGACTGCAAGGGAGACCTCGAGGAGTTCGAATGTAAAACGCCCCACCTGATTCATACCGAAGCAGGAGGGGCGTATTCCGCGAGGCGGGCAACCGGGCTGGTTGCGCCTACCGCAAACGCACTGCTTCGACAGACAACGTGCTGATCGCTGCGTCCACCAGTCGGGGACGCACGATCCGGGAGGCCCGGATGGCGAGGTCAGCAGTTCGAAGCAGATGGTCCATAATGCACACACACCGGAGAGGGTTCGCTTATGAGCTTGATTTTAGCAAATACGTTGGGGCGGTGCAATAGGAGACAACGGCCTACTCCGCCCGCCGAGCCGCGCGATCGATCGCGTCCGTACGACTCACCGCCAAACTCCAATCAACCGTCGGCGCGACATCCTGATCTGCCAGCTGCAAACTGGCCATCGCCCTCTCCACCACCGGCGCCCCCAGCGCCTCCGGCAGCGCCAGTCCAAACGACAACTCGGCGCGACGACACACGCGCTCCTCCTTGGCCGCATCACGACCCGCACGACGCACACCCATCGCGTTTACGCGTGCATGCACCCCTTCATGCAAAATGGAGGACGCGACCGGCGCCGCGCTGATGTCGCGTCGCGCGAGAAACGTAAGTTCGGTAATGATCACACGCTGGTCAGGAATAAACGCACCGCGGCAGGCGAAGCGTTCAATGCGAATGGCTTCGATGTCGCGCACGAGATGCCGCAGTCGCCACGGCTGATGCGCAGCAATGAGATCCAGCGCTTCGTCAAGCCGCTCGAGCACAAGATCCGAGCGAATATCAGGACGCGTGTTGAGCAGTTCAACACGCACACCATGTCGTGTCACCATGTGCTGCACCGGCGAGTCAGGGTGGCCAAACATTTGATCGGCTGACATACGCGCCTCGTTGGTTTGCTGCTGACAACTGAACAAACGTTCGCGAGCGTTTTCAGTGGGGGTGAACTGTTGACGGTTGTCAGTCAATCCGAAAACCGTTTACGGTTTACCCCCACCCAAAACGCAGTCAAACGGCTCTTTTTTTAACCGGAAACCGTCCACCGCAAACCCACACCGAAAACGCAGTCAAACGGCTGTTCAATCAGACGCGCAAAACCTCATCAATCGCCGACGTAATGCTTTGCACCCCCGGCAACACCGCATCCAACAGCACCTGATGATACGGCATCGGAATATCCCGCGGCGCCAATCGCTGCACCGGTGCATCAAGAAACCAGAATCCTTCCTGCGCCACCGTCGCCGCAATCTCCGCACCAAAGCCGGCCGTGAGATTGTCCTCGTGCACAATCAGGCAGCGACCGGTTTTCTTCACCGACTCCAGCACCGCAGCGCGATCCCACGGCGCAATCGTGCGCAGATCAATCAACTCCACTGCGTCGCCAAACTGCTCGCTCGCGGTGGCACAGCGATGCACCATCGCGCCCCACGTGACCAGCGTAACATCCGTGCCTTCACGCACCACACGCGCTCGGCCCATCGGCAGCACGTAGTCATCACCGGGGTACCGTGCGCTGCCCTCACCGGTCATAAGCAAAGACCGATGCTCAAAGTAGATCGTGGGATTGGGGCTGCGCATGGCG
>JAABRT010000082.1 GCA_011390805.1 Gemmatimonas sp.
GTCTCGCTACCTCACTGCTTTCAGCGTGTCTCTCACGATGCACGCCTTGTGTTTCGCTCGGGTCGTCGCGATCAACTCCCCAGAGGACTTCCACCTCCTAGCCAATGCCCATGCTGGGCACACACGCGAAAGACGCCGGCAGACATGCCGGCGTCTTTGCGTTCAACGGATCCCTGGGGATCCGCGACGGTGTGAGGCTTATTCAGCAGCCGGAGCGGCAGGAGCTTCAACCGCCGCGCTGCTCCGCGTGGTCTTGCGCGTGGTCTTCCGGCGGGTGGTCTTCTTGGCCGCCGTCTTACGGGTAGCCTTCTTGGCGGTCTTGCGAGCGCCCTTCTTGGCTACTTTACGCGCCGACTTCTTGGCAACTTTACGTGTTGCCTTCTTGGCGGTTTTGCGGGCGCCTTTCTTGGCGGCTTTACGCGCGCCCTTCTTGGCAGCCTTACGTGCGCCCTTCTTGGCTGTCTTGCGAGTAGCCTTCTTGGCGGTCTTGCGTGTGGCCTTCTTCGCCGTCTTGCGAGTGGCTTTCTTCGCCGTCTTGCGAGTGGCCTTCTTGGCGGTCTTGCGAGTGGCCTTCTTCGCAGTCTTGCGAGTGGCCTTCTTCGCGGTCTTGCGTGTGGCCTTCTTAGCGGCCGTCTTGCGCGTGGCCTTCTTGGCCGTCTTCTTGCGCGCGCCCTTCTTGGCTGGTGACATCTGAAAAACTCCTCACGAGGAGGGTGGTGTGCCGAGTCAACCCCGGTGGTGACTCGAGCGACGTATCACCATCCGTACTCGGAGCGAACTCCCGGCGGGTGATACGCTGAGCATGCGCATCGGTAACGAGTTGCATGCACAGCTTGCGAACAGTTGTCGGATGGACGTCATGACAACACATGACGTCACGAAAATCAGACAGCGTCGCTTAAAGAGGTGAACGTGAAATCGCGAACCTTTAACGGTGGGACAACAACGGCCGTACCCGGACCGCCACTTTCACTGGCGCTTACACGCACCGGTGCACCCAACGCTTCAATGTTGTTGAGCATGAAAATCGGTGACTCGTTCCAACGCAGGTTCTTCACTGCGCGAGTCACCTTGCCGTTCTCAATGAGGAATGTGCCGTCGCGCGTAAGACCCGTGTAGAGAATCGTGCGCGGATCAACCGGGCGGATGTACCACAAGCGAGTGACAAGCAATCCGCGTTCAGTTGACGCGATCATTTCTTCGACACTCGAATCGCCACCCATCATGCGCAGTGAACCGGCAAAGGCCGACGGTTCGACGCCTTGCTTCTGCGCCCAGAACCTGTCGTACGCCAGGTTTTTGACCACGCCGTTTTCAATCCAGGTAAGCGGACGCGCGGGCAAACCATCGCCACCAAACACGTTGCCCAACGCTTCAGGATCACGTGGATCGGAGAGCAGAGTGACCCGCTCATCCACCACCTTCATGCCGATCTTTGTACCGCCACCGGGCTTGGAAAAGAACGAGCGCCCTTCGTCGGCCGAACGTGCTTGCGCGGCGCCCACAATGAGCTGCACCAGATTGCCCACAGCCGTGGGTTCGAGCACCACGGTATAACGTCCGGGCTCAATGGCCACCGGATTTGCGGAACGCTTGGCCTTGTCGATCGCACGCGCACCAAGCGCAGCGGGATCCAGTTTCGTCCAGTCATTGGACGTCGCACCTGCCCAACCGGAGCCGGTGCCGTCAGGCGTGCGCACGGTGGTTGTAAGCGCCGTTGACGTGGACTCGCTCCACGCAAACAGCCCGCGTGATGTCGCAACAGCAAATGAGCCGGCGTTGGTTTCGAGATAGCCCGTGGCAACCAGTCCCGCGTCAACCGCCGGATTGGTAATGCTCTGTACAGCACGTGCACGGCCAGCCGGATCAAGCTGCGCCGTGCTCTGTGCATAACTGTTGATGTCGAGATATTCCTGCGGCCCCAGCTCCGGCAGCATTTCCGGATCTTCCGGCGCCAGCCTGGCCAGCGCTTCGGCGCGCGACACCAGCGCGCGCAACGACTCATCGTCAACGCGGTTGGTGGTCGCGCTGCCGGCCTTTTTGCCGAACACCGCGCGCACCGTGACCGACACGTTGGTATTGTCGCCGGCCGTTGAAATCTGGTTTACCGCAAAGCGCGTATTGGCCGTTGAGCCGGAGCTCACCGACACACGCATTTCGTCTGAAGACGAGAACGCCAGCACCCGCTGCGTGAGCGCACGTGCCTGTTCACGCGTCAGATGCGGCGCGGCCACACTCTGATACAGCGAACGCGGCCCGCTCATCCCTGCCGTCCCGTGTTGATCACGTTCACCGCACGATGACGCGTGGGCGGACAACCGTGACTCACACTGTTGGACTGCGCCGGCTGTCCTTTGCCGTCGCCGAACGCACCGCCGAGTTCGTAGCTGCTGCGCCCGCCGAGCATATCGAGACCGCCCCAGAACTCCGGTGTGCGAATCTGATACGCGACATCCTTGAGCATGCCCACGATCTTGCCGCCACGAATCTCGTAGAACAGCTGACCGCCGAACTGCGCGTTGTAACGCTGCTGATCGATGGAGAACGAACCGTCGCCCACAATCGCAATGCCGCGATCAGTGGCCGCAATGAGATCGTCCCATGACAGATCAGCTTCACCTGGCAGCAGCGATACGTTGGGCATGCGCTGGAACTGCACGTCGGCCCAGCTTTGCGCATATGAGTTGCCGTGCGAGCGCACTTCACGTCCCTGCGAGCGATACCAGTCTTCCAGATACGGCGCCTGTTCGCGCGTGGTCTGGTAGTCGTTCATCACGCCGTTCTTGATGATGAGGTATTCATCGGGCTTCACCCCTTCGTCATCCCAGCCTACCGCACCCAGCGAACCTTCCTGGTTGCGATCGGCCTGCACGTTCATGAACTCAGGTCCAAAACGCAGCTTGCCCAGCACATCTTCCGGCGGCGCCACAAAACTGGTGCCGGCGTAGTTGGCTTCAAAGCCGAGTGCGCGATCGAGTTCGGTGGGATGCGCGATGGATTCGTGAATCGTGAGCCAGAGATGCGTGGGGTGCAACACAAGGTCGTAGCGCCCCACATCAACCGACTTGGCACTCAGTTTCTCAATCGCTTCGGTGGCCCACTTCTCGGCGTTCACCACAAGGTTCGCGTCGAGCACATGCTCGTAACCGCGGCCCATGGGTTGAATGTCGGTGGACTGGCGCGACTGAAAATCACCGGCGGCCACATTCACCGCCTGACACGTCATGCTCGGCTGCGCGCGGTAAATCGTTTGCACCGTGAACGTGCCGTCAGTGGTGCCCAGCGTCTTCTCTTCGCGCAGGAAGAACATGGACGAGTTCACAAAGCCCATCCCCTGCCCGCCCGGCTTGAGCACCTTGAGCGCCGCTTCGTTGGCCTCAAGGAGTAAGCCCACCTGATCTTCAATGGCTACGTCAAACGGATCAATGCGCGCCGGAGAACGCCACGTACCATCGGGAGTAGGCGTCACCGGAGCCAGCGTGACGGGGCGACGCAGCGCCGAACGATTCGCTCGCGCCTGCGCTACAGCCTGACGCGCAACGCGCGTAACCTCGTCGCGCGTGAGCTCATGCGTAGCGGCAAATCCCCACGCGCCGTCTACCAGCACGCGCACGCCGATGCCAAACGTTTCGTTATCCACCAGGCCGAGCACGCGCTGCTCCCGCGTGCTCACGTTGCGCACGTTGTTCTGACTGATGCGTGCGTCGGCGTACGATGCGCCGGCCGACGTTGCGGCGTCGAGCGCCAGCAGAACCAGATCCTTGGAAACCGCGTCGCCGGGCGACTGCGGACGAACCGAACGCGGGGATGACAAGCCAGTCGCTGACAACAGCGACGGTGCGCCAACCGTCAGTCCAAGCGCCGCCGCAGCAGCACTCGTACCCTGTAGAAAATCGCGTCGGTTGATTGCCACGCAGTACCGGGGTTCAGTGATCGCGCGTTACGAATGTGGAGAGAACGCGCAAGTTGTTGAATTGACGCGAATATACGTGTGGACATTTGCAACGCGCAATAGTGCGTATAAAGAACGCGCGCGAAATATTGAAAGTGCAACAACGTTTTTTGTTTGCAGCGCCGTGTTCCAGTGCTGCACGCACCCGGTTTTTGCACGCGCTCCGAACCAACGAGTCCGGTCTGTTCGCCAACCCTTCCAACCGTCAGGACGCCGTGCGAGCTTTGACTGATACGCGCAGCGCGACATCCCGCGACGCCCGTTACCACGCGTCAGACCGCGTACTGCGCACCCTTCGTGCGTTGCCGTTCGCCCGACGCGAAACTCCCCGGTACCTCTACGCAACGCCATTGTGAAAGCGCTCGTTAAACCGTCCGCCGCTCCCGGCCTGGTGCTCACCGACGTTCCCGTCCCCACTATTCGCGACGACGAAGTCCTTATTCGCGTTCGACGTGCCGGCGTCTGCGGCACCGACGTTCACATTTACGAGTGGGACGCGTGGGCGCAGGGACGCTGTCGCGCACCGTTTGTTGTGGGTCACGAGTTTGCCGGCGATGTGGTCGAGGTGGGAAAGCTTGTGGAGTCGGTGGCCGTCGGTGACCGCGTCACCGCCGAAGGGCACATCGTGGACGACCGCTCAATCTTCTCGCGCACCGGCAACGCGCACGTTGATCCCTCCACGCGCATTATCGGCGTCGATCGCGATGGCTGCTTTGCCGAGTACATCGCCATGCCCGCCACCAACGTCTGGCATCTGGACGACGCCACATCGTACGACATCGGCGGCATTCACGACCCGATGGGCAACGCGTTCCATACGGCACTCACCGCCGACATTCCCGGCGCGGTAGTGCTCATTACAGGCTGCGGACCAATCGGTGCCTTTGCCGTTGGCATTTGCCGCGCCGCCGGTGCAGCGCGCATCATCGCCACCGACGTGAACCCGCGCCGACTCGAACTGGCGCGCACCATGGGCGCACATGATGCCGTGCACCCCGACGAAGCCGCGGCCCGCGTACACGCCGCCTCCGATGGACACGGCGCCGACGTGGTACTCGAAATGTCAGGTGTACCCAGCGCCATCCATCAGGCCTTTGCGCTCGCGCGACCGGCCGGACGCGTGAATATGCTCGGCATTCCCAACCGCTCCATCGAAATCGACTTCGCCACCGAGATCATCTTCAAGGGGCTCACGATTTACGGCGTGGTGGGACGACGCATGTACGACACGTGGCATCAGATGACACGTTTCCTGCGCGCCGGAACGTTTAACCCGACCCCCGTCATCACGCACCGACTGCCGCTCGAAGCAGTGGACGAAGCCATGCATCTCATCAAATCGGGCGAAGCCGGCAAGGTGATTTTTGAAATCGCCTGACGCCTGGTCTTGCGCACAGTTGCCGGCCGCTGCCCGCGTTCGCACCTGAACTTTCTCTTTACCCATCTGTCTCATGCTCAACGCCCGCTTTGTCGCCGACAGCGACGCCGAAATCGCCCAGCTCAAGGCTGACCGCGTCTACAAGCGCCTCAATCATCTTGAATCGCCGCAAGGCGCACGCGTGCAAATGGAAGGACGCGGCGAAGTGATTGTGCTGTCGTCAAACAACTATCTCGGGTTGGCCAATCATCCCACGGTGGTGCAAGCCGGCGTTGACGCACTGCACCGCTACGGCGCGGGCACGGCCAGTGTGCGCTTTATCTGCGGCACGTTTGCGCTGCATCGCGAGCTTGAAACAGAGCTGGCGCAACTCGCCGGCACGCCCGCATCGCTGTCGTACGTGAGCGCCTGGAACGCCAATGAGGCGTTCACGCCCACGCACGCGGGCCCCGACGACATGGTGCTCTCCGACGAACTCAACCATGCATCCATCATTGACTCGGTGCGACTCGCCAAGTCCATGACCAAGTGCCGCAGCGCCGTGTACAAGCACAGCGACATGGACGATCTGCGCGCCAAACTCGAAGCATCGCGCGACGCACGTCGTCGTTTTATCTGGACTGACGGCGTGTTTTCCATGGAAGGCAGCATTGCCAGACTCCCCGACATTCTGGAGTTGGCACGCCAGTACGACGCCATTGTCATCATGGACGACTCGCACGCCACCGGCGTGCTCGGCGCCACCGGACGTGGTACCGCCGAACACTTCGGTGTGGTTGGCGAAGTCGATGTCATCACCTCCACACTCGGCAAAGCGCTCGGCGGCGCAGCTGGTGGTTTTGTCGCGGCCGCCGAGTCGGTGGTGGATCTGCTCACGCAGCGTTCACGTCCGCAGCTCTTCTCCAACGCCCTGCCACCCACGGTAGCCGCGTCTTCGTTGGCCGCAGTGCGCGTACTCAATGCTGAACCTGAGCGCGTGACGCGACTGCGGGACAACGCCAACTGGTTCCGCGCGGCGATCCGCGAAGCCGGCTTCACTCCGCTCGAAGGAGAAACGCCCATCGTGCCGATTATCGTGGGCGAAACCGCGCTGGCCATTCGCATGAGTGAACTGCTGCTCGAGCAGGGCGTGTTTGTCACGGGTTTTGGTTTCCCGGTGGTGCCCAAGGGAGAAGCGCGCGTGCGTTGTCAGGTGAGTGCCGACCACACGCGTGATGACCTTCAGGAAGTGGTAGACGCGTTCAAGGTGGCGGGGCGGACGGCGGGGATTCTGAAGTGAACACCACATTGAATCGTCCGTCATTGCGCGCGCCGCACACGCTTGGGGCAGCGGTTCTGCGTCCGATCATGACGGCTGCATTGCTGCTGGGACTCACCTCTGCACCGGTCCACGCACAAACCATCCGACCGGTTCCGGGCGTGCCCATGCCAAGTGAGCATCTCGGCATTGCAGTCGGCGCCGATCGTGTGCTCGCCGACTTCACGCAAATCAACAGCTACTTCAGCGCACTTGCCCGCGCGGTTCCGCAGGTCCGCCTTGATACGCTGGGCGTGACCACACAGGGCAAACCATTCATTGTAGCGGCGATTTCAACGCCGGCCAACATTGCGCGACTCGATGAAATCCGCGCCGCGCAGGTGCAGCTCGCCGACACGCGCGGACTCAGTGCGGCCGACGAAGCGCGGCTCATTGCCTCGCAACCTGTGGTGATGTTTGTCTCGTGCAATCTGCATTCCAGCGAGATCGGTGCGTCGCAAATGGCCATGGAGTTGGCGTACCGGCTGGCCACCGTTGACACGTTGCAGCGCCAGCTAGAAAACGTGGTCGTGATGCTCGTGCCGTCCATGAATCCCGACGGCCAGCAGATGATCACCGATTGGTACCGCGAAGGTGTTGGCACACCATTTGAAGGTGGTCCGCTGCCCTGGCTGTACCACGTGTACACCGGGCACGACAACAACCGTGACTGGTTCATGGTCACGCAAAAAGAAACGCGACTGGTGACGGATTTTCTGTACCGCCAGTGGTTTCCGCAGATCTTTTACGACGTGCATCAGCAGGGCAACCGCGGCATGCGCATGACGGTGCCGCCGCACGTTGATCCGATCAACGGCAACGTCGATCCGCTCATTGTGCGCGGCATCAATCTCATTGGCATGCAGATGCAGTTTGCCCTCGAATCGAGAGGGAAAACGGGTGTCGGCGACGGTGTCACGTATGACTTGTGGTGGCACGGCGGCGCGCGCTCCACACCCACGCGACACAACATGGTGGGGCTGCTTTCCGAGGCGGCGAGCGCACGCATTGCGTCGCCCATTGAGCAATCGGTTGACGAGCTCACGGGTCATCCGCGCGGACTGCCCACGTACGAACGCAAGGTGAATTTTCCCAATCCGTGGCTCGGCGGAACATGGCGTCTGCGCGACATCATGGACTACCAGCTCATTGCCGCCGAAGCGCTGGTGGAGCTTGCCTCCACGCAGAGGGCCAGCTTCGTGCGCACGCAGGTACAACTCACGCGCAAGCAGGTCGCGCTGGGCGCCAGCGAAGCACCGTACGCGTACGTGATTCCCGATAATCAGCGCGATCCAAGTGCTGTACAGCGCCTCATTGAGGTGCTGCGCATTGGCGGCGTTGAGGTGAGCAAGGCAACCGCAGCATTCACGGCCGATGGTCGCCAGTATTCCGCCGGATCGTATGTCGTAAACATGGCGCAACCCTTCCGCGCGCACGCCAAAGATCTGCTCGAAGTGCAGCAGTTTCCCCGCATGGAGCAGTATCCCGGCGGACCGGTGGACCCACCGTACGACGTGGCCGGTTGGACACTGCCCATGCAGCTCGGCGTGACCGCTGAGGCCGTAACCAGCGCTCCGTTGCGCGATGTCAGCACGGTGCCGGTACTGCAAATGAACGACGCGGCGGCCACCTGCAGCGCGGTGTCGTCGC
Source organism: Gemmatimonas sp. (assembly GCA_011390805.1). Lineage (GTDB taxonomy): Bacteria > Gemmatimonadota > Gemmatimonadetes > Gemmatimonadales > Gemmatimonadaceae > JAABRT01. The sequence goes on from JAABRT010000082.1 coordinate 8,278, forward strand.
GTGGGCCGATGGCACTGAAGCTGAGCGACACACGGTCGTATTCCATTCTGGCGCGTGCGCTCAACGCTGGGGTGCGGGCACGTCTCACTACGGCTGCAACCACTGCGGTGAACGGCGAAACCGTACCTTCGGGAACTGTTGTGCTTGATCGCACTCCCGATGCGCGCGCGCTTGGCGGCGAGCCGCTGTGTGCACATCAGCTGCTGCCGTTGGCGCGCATGCCTGCCGGCGCGGCCGTTCGTGCGCCTCGCATTGCGATGTACAAGCCGTGGACAGCCAACATGGACGAAGGATGGACACGTTGGGTGTTTGAACAGTTCGGCGTGCCGTTCACATCGCTTACCGATTCCATGGTGCGCGCCGGTCGGCTGGAGGCGCTGTACGATGTGATTGTCGTGCCGGATATGCCGCTGTCGCAGATGCGTGACGGCATGTCGGCCCGCGAGGTACCTGCACGCTACGCCGGCGGTTTGGGCGAGGCAGGACTGGCCACGCTCGCAACCTTTACGCGCGCCGGCGGCACGCTCGTGCTGCTTGACCATGCCAGTGAGTTTGCGGTGGAGCAGCTGGGCGCCCCGGTGCGCATTATTGCCGGTGGCAATCGTACTGGCGAAGCCAATCCGGGAGGTGATCAGCGGGCGGTCGCGGCACCACGCACATCGCCGTACGCACCCGGTTCAATACTCCGCACGCTTGTGAGTACCGGGCATACGCTCGCTTCAGGCGCGAGTGATACCAGCGCGGTGTATTTCACCAACAGCGTGACGTTTGATGTTGCGGCCAACGCACCGGTTGAGGTTGTCGCGCGCTATCCGTCCAACGCCGAAGACATTCTGCTCAGCGGCTATCTCGATGGTGCGGCCAGCATTGCCGGTCACGCCGCCATGGTACGCGTGCCCAGCGGTCGCGGACAGGCCGTGATGTTCGGGTTCCGTCCACAACACCGCGCACAATCATACGGGACCTTCAGGTTGCTGTTTAACGCGCTGTATCTGGGCAGGTAGACGAAAGCGCAGCGGCCAGTCCACAGCTTTTGATATGCCCACCCGCGGCCCCACAATCACGTTGTGAGCGATCGGCTCGTCGTCATGGCGTGCCGATTCCTCACGACGTGTGGTGCGCTCATGAATGCGCAGCGGTCCGTCAAAGAGTGTCATGCCATCGTGCGCACGCGTAATACCCAACGCCGCACACAGTTTGCCCGGACCATTGCACAGCTCTGCGTCACGACGCGCCTTGGGCCGACGCGCACGCATGAGCTCCACGCCTTCCACCGGCTCAATGGCACGGATCAGCACCGCGCTGCCAAATCCGTCTTCACGCGTGACCGCATTCACGCACCAGTGCAAACCGTAAATGAAGTACACGTAGGCCGTGCCGGGCGGACCAAACAGATGCCACGTTCGTGCCGTGCGACCGGCCACCGCATGACACGCCGGATCGTGCGGACCAAGGTATGCCTCGGTCTCGGTGATCACACCGCTGGTAATGCCTTCCGGCGTCTCTAAGCGCAACACGGCGCCCAGCAGCGCCGGCGCTACAATCGCAGGATCACGATTGTAGAACGCCGGCTGCAACGGGGCGCCGAGTGCAGTCGGCGTCTCAGAGCGAGGCACCGACTGCATCACGCGAACTGTGCCTCAGCTTGAAGCTTTTTTGGCTGACTTCTTTGCCGCCTTTTTGGCCGGCGCCGCCGACTTCGCAGCAGGCTTTGACTCCGATTTGGATGCAGCCTTGGAAGCAGTCTTGGCAGCAGCCTTCGGGGCGCTCTTGGCAGCCGTTTTTGCCGGCGCCTTGGGCTTGGCGGCCTTCGTACCAGCACTCTTCGAAGCAGTCTTCGTCCCCGTCTTCGTGGCCGACTTGGCCGACTTCTTCGCCGGCGCCTTCTTTGCCGACTTGGTGGTGGACTTGGACGCCGCTTTGTCCGCCTTCTTCGACGTCTCAGCTGAAGCTGCAGTCGCTGCTTCCGTTACAGCCGACTCCGCCGCCTTGGACTCGGCTGCAGCAACCGCAGCTGCGGGCGCCGCTGGCGCCGCCGCCGGTGAACCCGCCGACTTCACCACACCCACCATAAGCAGCTCGGGCGGCGCGCCACCGGCACGACCACCCATGCGTCCGCCGCGACCCGCCATGCGACCGCGTGTGCCCAACCCGGTTGGACCCGATGCGCCGCTGGCCTTGTCAGCGTCTTTCTTTACCTGCGCCAACTCGGCTTCCTTCTTCGCCAGCTGCTCGGCAATGGAAGCGGCTTCCGCCACCCGGCCCACTTCATAGTCGTCACCACGACGACGCAAGTCGATCACGTCGGCGTCGTGCGCATCGCGCAGAATGCGCTCAAACATGCGCGCTGCCAGTGTTTCAGAATCACGACCCAGCAGTTCAAAGGCCTTTTCGCGCACCTTGAACGCCGATGTGGTGTTGTTCCCCGACACGAGCGCGGTCACGGCCTTCTGCACCAGATCAAAGGCTTCCGAGCGCGTGAGCTTTTCGCCGCTCAAGCCAATCGTATCGTCATCGCTCACGCCCGCTGCGGGCGCGGCTGTTGACGCAGCGGCATCAGTGCGCGCCGCATCGGTGCGTAGTCCACGGTCGCGATCACGTCCGCGTCCACGACCGCGATCATTGCGTCCTTCGCGTGCCGGACGATCAGTCTGTTCACCAACACGCGCCACGGCGCCAAGCGGTGCTTCGGCAGACGCAGGGGCCGCAGGAGCCGCCTTTGCGGCCGCGCTGGGCAGCGTCACCGATCCAACACGCGCCACTGCACCCAGAGGCACATCACCACCAGGGGCGGGGCGCGCCGCTGCTGTGGGCGACGTGGAACGGGACGACGTGGCGGGTGCCACCGCGCCTACACGCGCCACGGCGCCGAGCGGCACATCGGAAGCGGCGGCCGGAGCGGCAGGCGCTGCGGCAGGCGCTGCGGCACGCGCAACAGCCGGTGTGCTCACAACAGGCGCTGCATCCGTCGCTTCACCGTTACCTGCCGCGGCATCAGCCGCATCAGCACCTTCAGCGTCGGCCACCGCAGTGGCACTGCGCGGACGCTCTTCGCGATCACGATCCCGTCCGCGACCGCGACGACCGCGACGGCTGCGACGTTCTTCACGCTCAGCCGGCGTTCCGCGATCATCGCCTTCGTCACCTTCCGCCTTGTCGGCAGTGGCCGCGGCAGCCGGTGCAGCTTCGATGGAGGCGGGCGTACCAGCCGGCGCGCCGATTTCCATCTGACCGTTTTCGAGCTTGGTCACGGTGAGCAATCCGCGTGACTGCGCTTCCTGTACGAAGCGCGAGAACTTGGGCATGCCCAGGTTCTTCTCGTCAAACGATGCATCGATTTCCTGCATTACCTGCTTGAGACGATCGGAGCGCATGACGTCGCCGTTGCGCTTCATGCGCTGTACGGCTTCGGTCACCAGCTCATACGGATCCCAGCGTGTGCTCTCTTCATCACCCGAGCGCACCAGGCCCGCGAGGGCGTTATACGAGTAGTACTCGTCACAGTTCATGACGAGCAGATCACTCGACGACTCACGGATACCGACACCGATAACGTACTTGCCGTATTCCTTGAGCTTGATCACCATGCTCGAGAAATCGGAGTCGCCACTGAGCAGCACGAAGGTGCCGATTTCAGGGCGTGTAAATACGAGTTCGAGCGCGTCGATCGCGAGGCGGATATCGGTCGCATTCTTTTTCGCCGAGCCATACGCCGGCGCAAAGATGAGATCGATTGATGCTTCGGTGAGCGGCACGATGTACTGCGGATAGCGACGCCAGTCGGCGTAGGCGCGGCGTACGGCGACTTTGCCCTTGATGATGTCCGACGAGAGCAGGTTCTTGAGCTCTTCCTGCAGGTCGGAGCGGATACCCATCGTGACGTTGTCAAAGTCGATGAGCATGGCCGCATTGGGCGCCTGATGCGGCGTGGCAGCGCCCACCACATTGGTGGACATGGAAGCCGACAGCGAGTTGGCCTGCGGACCGCGATGCAGCGGTGCGACGGGACGGCGAGATGGAGTGGGCGGACGGAGATGACGAGGTGACATGGACTCAGGTGTACGATGCGGAGAGTTCGAGCGCGATCGATCGCGCCAGCTCGCGCCGCCTTACCTTGCCACTTCCCGTCATGGGAAATGCATCGTAGAAGCGCACGAGATCGGGAACTTTGTATTCCGCCATGGAGTCGCGAGCGAACAGCGTGATATCGCGACCTGTTATGACGGCGCCCTCAACGGGCACGATGCACGCGCACACCTGCTCCCCCAACACATCGTGGGGAATACCGATGACGCAGACATCGTCTACCGCTGGATGCGCGCGAAGCCGGTCTTCCACCTCACGGGGATACACTTGAAATCCCCCGCGTGCGATGGTGTCCCGACGGCGTCCAACGATGCGAACATAGCCTTCCTCGTCGATGATGCCGAGATCACCGGTGAGAAAGAATCCTTCCGGAGTGTGGACCTTGGCGGTCTCACCCGGCATGCGCAGATACCCACGCATGAGAAACGGTCCACGAACGGCGATTTCACCGACCGCTTCCGGACCATGCAAAACTCCTGTGACGACGTCAACCGCCATCACTTCCACGCCTGGCAAGGCGCGTCCAACACTGCTCACGGCCTGCTCCTCGGAATCGGAGAAGCGCGTAATCGTGACCGTTGGTCCCGTTTCCGTGAGACCGTACGCAACCAGCACACGGCACCACGCACGCACACGCTGCACCAACTCTTCGGCCACATCGGTTCCGGCAATCACGCCGGTGCGCAACGAGCGCACACGCTGCACCGAAAACGAGGCATCACGCATGAGCAAATGCCACATGGTGGGCACGCCGTAGAGCACCGTCACACGCTGCGATTCAATCACCGACAGCGTTTCATGTGCATCGAACGTGGG
>JAABRT010000083.1 GCA_011390805.1 Gemmatimonas sp.
GCGGCTGTGGTGCGCTTTGCCAACGCCGGACATCCGCACGCGTTCGTGTTGCGAAGCGACGACGCTGTCGCACGCCTGCCGGCCCAGGTGCCGCCATTGGGATTGAGCAACGCCGCAATAGAAGGCGGCGAGGTCAGTTGGTCGGCGGGGGATCGTCTGCTGCTGTTCACCGACGGTGTGGCCGACGCCCGTAACGCGCAGGGCGAGCGGTTCGGTGAGGCGGCGGCACTGCAGGCGGCGCGGCGCGCGACGGCGCCAGATGGTACTGAACGACCTGATGCAATGCTGCAGAACATTCTCTCCGCGGTGAGCGCCTTTCGCGGTGATACGCCGCTTATGGACGACATCGCCGTGGTTGTGGTCGATCGGCATGGCGCACCGAAGGTGCGTACATCAAACGCTACCAACGCAACGCTTGATGCGATGACCGCTCGACGCGTGCACGCGTGAACAGGTGACGCGCAAAGGCAAAGCCGGACGCCCCCTGGCGCAACCGGCGCGTCAACCGGGGGCGTTTCACACGCCGCGCAAACGACTGGGACAACATTTCCTCAACGATTCCCGTGCGCTCGATGCAATCGTGCAGGCGCTCGGACCGCTTGAAGGAAAAACCGTCATCGAAATCGGCCCTGGTCGCGGGGCACTTACCGATAAGCTCGTTGAACGGGCATCACGTGTTATCGCCGTTGAGCTCGACCGCGATCTTGCTGCATCGCTGCGCGTGCAGCACGCGTTGCACCCGCATGTGCAGATTGTGGAAGCCGACGTGCTTGATGTTTCACTCGGTGAGTTGGCCGGTGGTCCGTACGTGCTGGCGGGGAACGTTCCGTATTACATCACAACGCCCATTCTTTTTCACGCGCTCACGCCGCCGCGCGCCGATCTGGCCGTGTACCTGGTGCAACGTGAAGTGGCCGACCGCATGGGCGCCGCGCCCGGCAGCAAGATTTACGGGGCGCTGAGTGTCAACCTGCAGGCATTCGCCGACGTCACCTTCATTCGCGAGGTCGGGGCGCGCAGTTTTACTCCCCCCCCCAAGGTGGAGTCGGCGATTGTGCGCGTGATCCCGCGCGCTCAGGCGCACGTGGAACCGGAGCTTGAAGCACCGTTTCGTTCGCTCGTGATCGGGGCCTTCGGTCTGCGTCGCAAGCAAATGCTGCGTGTGTTGCGCACGCTGACACCGCTCGATGCGACGGCCTGTGAAACAGTGCTGCGCGATTGCGATATCGACCCCATGGCGCGGCCGGAAACGTTGCCGCACGAAGCGTTTGCGAGACTTACGCTGGCGCTCGCACAGCTCGGCGTTACTCTGCGCGGTTCGTAAGGGCGAACGAGAGTCCTTCGAGCTCCATGGCCATGTTCACGGTCTTCACGGCAATGTGAGGCGGCACGTGCAGGCTGGTAGGTGCAAAGCTCAGAATGGCGCGAATGCCGGCCGCGACAATCTGGTCTACCACTTCCTGTGCGTCGTCGGCGGGAATGGCGATCACGGCAATGTCGACGCGATGCTCCGCTACATCACCGGCCAGTGCATCCATATCGCGTACAGTGGCGTCGCCCCATGCGCGTCCAACCTTCTCCGGATTTTTGTCGTACACGCCCACCACCTGAAAGCCGCGCTGTCGGAACCCACGGTATTCGGCCAGCGCCGAGCCGATCTTTCCAGCACCGACAATCACTACCTGCCAGGCGTGTCCGAGGCCCAGGATGTCACGCAGACGCTCGGTGAGCTCATGCACGGGATAGCCCAGCCCGCGCTTGCCAAACGACCCGAAAAACGACAGGTCCTTGCGTACCTGGGCCGGTGTGGTCCCGCACAGCTGGGCCAGCTCGTCGCTGGATGCGGTTTGTTGTCCCACGCCGTCAAGCCCTTCCATATACCGGAGGTACATGGAAAGGCGACGCACGGTAGACTCGGCGATGCGTTTATTGGCAGGCAGTGTCATGGGGAGGCTTGTGAAATACTTCACAAACTTACGCGGCGGGGCGCGGCGATTCCAGCCATGGGGCACACTGGCAGCGGCGCACTGCGTGTACGGCCACTTGACCCGTGACGGCGGCGCACCGCGGGTCCGGCCACTTGGCCGGTGACGGCCGCGCACAGCGATTCCGGCCATCGGCTACTTTCCGTCATGCCAGTTCCCGAGAGCACGCGGCCCGAGCAACCGGCCCCGCCCGAGCGCGAGCGCCGAAGCGGTGCAGCGCGACCGCTGGATCACGTGGTTGATGCATTGCGTCCGTCCATGACCCGCGCTGTACCTGAGCCGTCGTCACTGTCGGAGCGGGCGGCACGGGTGTTGTCGGCAGGGCCGGCCAATGCGCTTCCGCTCATGCGTGAGGTGTGCCGGGTAGACCGGCTCAAGAGCGTCGCCGCGGCGCGAATGGCCGAGGTGTTGCTGGGTTCGCGGCCTGAGTTTGTGCAGCTTGATGATGACCGGTGGGCGTTGTTGCGCGACGGGCAGGTGGTGCAGGGCGCGGTGGACGGCGATGTGCTCGCGACGGAGGTTGGGTCGGCCGCGACGGAGGCAGAGGTTTCGGCAGAGGCATCGGACACAGCCGTTCCTGTGCCGGTAAGTCGCGCAGGCGCGTCAGTGGCGGATGCGTCAATCGCGCCGGTGGTTCGCCGGACCCGCGCCCGCCCGGATCACTCGCCCGAGCTCGCGTCCATGCGCTTTGCCGTAGTGGACGTTGAGACCACGGGCTCGCACACCAACGGCGCCGATCGCATCACGGAGATTGCGATCGTGCCCGTGCAGGGGCTGCAGGTTGGGGAGCCTTGGGAGCAACTGGTGCAGCCCGGCAAGCTCATTCCGCCGTTCATTCAGGCGCTCACGGGCATTTCCAATGCGATGGTCGCCAACGCGCCCATGTTTCACGAGATCGCTGACGAGGTGATCGCGCGCCTGGACGGCCAGATGTTTACGGCTCACAACGCCGCGTTCGACCGACGGTTTGTGGCCAGCGAACTGCTGCGCACGCGGCACATCTTTCTTGACGGGCAGTCGCTGTGTACCGTGCGATTGGCGCGGCGGTTGTTACCCTCGTTGCCGCGCCGCTCGCTCGATCGTGTGTGCGAATATTTCGGAATCGCCAACGCCGGACGACACCGTGCCGGCGGCGACGCGCTGGCTACCGCGCATTGTCTGGTGCGCATGTTGCACATTGCACAGGACGACGGGCTCACCACGTGGGCTCAGCTGCAACGTTTTCTCTCCGGTCCAACGCGTCGCACCGCCAAACGGTCGGCGCTTCCATCTCCTGTACGCGAGGACACATCAGCGTGAGCGCACCGCAACCACTCGTTGCCACCACACAGCTTGGCCGTTGGCGCATGCACGCCATTCAGGCGGGCGGCCAGCAACTCGACGGCGGCGCCATGTTTGGCGTCGTTCCCAAAACACTGTGGGAGAAGCGCATTCCCGCCGACGCGCGCAATCGCATTCCCATGGGCATGCGCTGTCTGCTTGTCGAACACGATGACGGTCTGGTGCTCATCGATACCGGGTCGGGCAACAAGGAGACGGAAAAATTCCACTCCATTTACGGCATTGAAAACGCCGGCGCCGACGGCCGCACGCATCTTGAAGACGGGCTGCGCGAGCTGGGCTTCACGCCGGGCGACGTCTCGCTGGTGATCAACACGCATTTGCACTTTGATCATGCTGGTGGCAACACGTGGCGCACACCATCAGGCACAGTTGAGGCGTCGTTTCCAAATGCGCGTTACGTCGTGCAGCGCGGCGAGATGGAGTGGGCCACGCACACCAACGAGCGTACGGCGGCCAGCTATTTCGGTCCCAACTGGGACGCGATTGTGGCGGCCGGCCGTTTTGATCTGGTAGAGGGCGAGCCTGAAGTGCGCCCCGGTATTCAGCTGCTGCGCACGCCGGGCCACACGCCGCATCATCAGAGTGTGAAGCTCACGTCAGGCGGGGAGACGGCGGTGTTTCTGGCCGACGTCACGCCCACGGCGGCGCACCTGCCGCTACCGTGGATTATGGGCTATGACGTGGAGCCGTTGGTCACGCTGGAGTCCAAGCGGCACTTGTTGGCGCAGGCGGCTGCAAATGACTGGCTGCTGGTGTTTGAACATGATGCGACGAACGCGTGGGGGCGTATTGAGCACGATGGCAAGGCGTATGCGCTGCGGCAGGAAACCGCCTCCCCTTGACCTGAGCCCCCAGTCGGGTGATTTTGTTGAGTTAGTCTGATTCACACAATTTGCAAAGCAGGGCGGCTTACCCGCCGCCCTCACCCCTCGGCCACGGATTCGCCATGCGATCCGACGTGCTGACGGCGTCCTCGGTGCGCATTTGGCGTGTCCCTTCGCGGGGGCCTGTCGTGTTTTGCGTCGCAACGCGGGCTCCGTAAACGGGGTCCGCGTTTTCTTTATCTCTCAGAGGAGCTCGGCGTATCCAGGATTCCACCAAACGTCCGCCACGGGTCAACCGGCAAATCCGGATCAGTCCCGTTCGTGTGATTGCAGCTGACGGCAGTCAGCTGGGCATCATGGAAGTTGATGTTGCATTGGCGAGTGCAGTGGAGCAGGGGCTCGATCTCGTAGAGGTCGCGGCCACCGCCCGTCCGCCCGTTGTGCGCATCATGGATTACGGCAAGTTCAAGTTTGAGACGGCAAAGCAGGCGCGTCTGGCCAAGAAAAAGCAGCACGTCATCCATCTCAAGGAAGTGAAGTACCGCCCCGGGATTGATGAGCACGACTTTCAGACCAAAACCCGTAACGCCAAGCGGTTCATTGAAGAAGGCAACAAGGTCAAAGTCACCCTGATGTTTCGTGGGCGACAGATTACCCACCCCGAGCTCGGTCGAGCCGTGGTAGACCGCGTAGCTCAGGAGTTGGCCGAAGTGGCCAAGGTCGAAAGCAATCCGTTGTTCGAAGGACGTTCCCTGACGATGATTCTCGCCCCGAAGTAAGGGCGTCCTCGTCTTCAACACGCCATCCGGTGCTCCGGGTGGATACCCGAAGCATGTGAGTGAGCAGCAATGCCTAAAATGAAAACGCACAGCGGCGCCAAGAAGCGCTTCACTGTGACTGGCTCGGGCAAGATCCGCCGCCTGAAAGCATACAAGAGCCACATCCTGACGAAGAAGGATCCCAAGCGGAAGCGTGGCTTGCGTCGTCCGGCAATCATGACGACGAACGGCGAAATCAAGCGCATCAAGCGACTCATTCAGGCCTGAGGAATCCAACACTATGCCACGCGTAAAATCCAACGTTGTTCGCTTAAAGCGTAAGAAGCAGGTCATGAAGGCAGCCAAGGGCGCCTTCGGTGGCCGTAGTAAGCTGTGGAAGGCCGCCAAGGAAACCGTCGAGCGCGGCTGGCGCTATGCGTACCGCGATCGCAAGAACCGCAAGCGTGAGTTCCGTCGCCTGTGGATTGTGCGTATCAACGCGGCCGCGCATCTCAACGGCTTGAACTACAGCAACTTCATTAACGGCCTGCAGACCGCCGGCATCGAGATCGATCGCAAGATCCTCGCCGACATCGCCGTGCGTGACCCGCAGGCGTTTACCGCGCTGGCCGAACAGGCCCGCGCCGCGCTGCAGAAACAGGCTGCCTGATTTTGTGTCCGTAGCACGGGCGGCCCGCGCGTTCATTCGCGTGCGGCCGCCCGTTTGCGTTCACGGCCGTGCCTTCCTCACATGACCTAACCCCGGATCGTCAGTGACGCTCGACGAATTCCTCAGCGCCTGTCGGCAACTGGCCGATGACGCACCCCATGTAATCGCGCAGGCAGAATCGCCCGCGCAGTTTGCCGACATACGAACGCAGCTGGTAGGCCGGAAACAGGGACGACTCGCCGATTTGATGGCGCGGCTTCCCGAGTTGCCCGCTGAAGCGCGACGCGATGCAGGCAAAGCCGTAAACGACGTCAAAGCCGCCATCGAACAGCAGCTCGCCGAACGTGAAGCCGCAGTGCGCGCGTCGTCCGCTCAGGCCGACGCGCTTGATCTCTCCATGCCTTCGCGCCGTCGCTGGAAGGGTTCGCTGCATCCGGTCACCATCGTGATTGACGAGATCTGCGACATCTTCCGTGAACTCGGCTTCACCATCGCCTTGGGACCCGAGGCGGAGACGGAGTTCTACAACTTCACCGCGCTCAATTTCCCGGCCGATCATCCGGCCATGGAGTTGCACGATACGCTCTACCTCGGTGAAGACACGTTGCTGCGCACGCATACATCACCCGTGCAGGTGCGCACGTTGCAGCAGTACGCGCCACCGGTGCGCGTATTGGCTCCGGGCAATGTGTACCGTCGCGACTTTTTTGATGCAACGCACGCACCCAGCTTCATGCAGCTCGAAGGACTGGCCGTTGACGAAGGCATTTCGTTTGCTGATCTCAAGGCTACACTCGGTGAGTTTGCGCGACGCTTTTACGGCGGCGCACGACGGGTGCGGTTCGGTCCGTCGTACTTCCCGTTTGTTGAACCCGGTGCGCAAATGGATGTGGAAGTCGATCTCAACGACGGCAAAGGACTGCGCTGGGTTGAGATTCTCGGCTGCGGCATGGTGCATCCCAACGTGATTGAAGCGGCCGGACTCGATAGCGAGAAGTACACCGGCTGGGCCTTTGGAATGGGTCCGGCGCGCATTGCCATGTCCCGTCATGACATTCCCGATATCCGGTTATTGTACGATTCGGACGTCCGCTTTCTGGAGCAGTTTGCCCGATGATCGTTTCACATGAATGGTTGCGCGCGTTTGTACCGCACGAGCTCAGTGCTGCGCAGCTTGGCGAACTGCTGAGCCGCCACGTTGTCACGCTCGATGGCATGGAATCGCTGCGTGCCGATCTGGCTGATTTTGTTGTTGGACGTGTTGTAGAAGCCGGCAAGCATCCGGACTCCGATCATCTCTCCGTTACCAAGGTTGACGACGGATCGGGTGAACTGAAGGACGTGGTGTGTGGTGCACCCAATGTTGAAGTGGGCAAGTCGTATCCGTTTGCACGCACGGGCACTGTTATGCCCGGCGGATTACTGATTGCCAAGCGCAAGATTCGTGGTGCCGTGTCCAATGGCATGTTGTGTTCAGCGCGCGAGATTGGACTGGGCGATGAGCATGAAGGCATTTACACGTTGGACACCGACGCTGCGCCCGGGACACCGCTGTTGAGTGTGCTGCCGATCGGCGACGTGCGGCTGGATCTTGACGTGTTGCCTAATCGCCCGGATCTGCTGTCGCAGCTTGGTGTGGCCCGTGAAGTGAGTGCGCTTACCGGTGTGCCGCTCACCATGCCGGCAGAGTTGCCGCCGCTGCCGGACAGCGAATCGGTGGGTACCTCAGCCTTTGGTGAAACCGAGGCGACGGCTGATGGTGTCACCGTAAAGCTGGAAGACACCCAGGCGTGCCCGCGTTACATCGGCGTTGTGATTCGCGGTGTGAAGGTGGCGCCGAGTCCCGCGTGGTTGGTGGAGCGTCTGCAGTCACTCGGCGTGCGCGCCATCAACAATGTGGTGGACGCCACCAACTACATTCTGCACGGCCTCGGTCAGCCGGTGCATGCGTTTGATCTGTCAATGCTGTCGGGGCAGCGCATTGTGGTGCGTGCAACGCGCGAGGGTGAATCGTTGGTGACACTCGACGGCACGCAGCGCGCGCTGGCCACCGGCACAACCGTCATTTGCGACGGTGATCGTCCTACGGCGCTGGCCGGTATCATGGGTGGTGAGGCCAGCGAAGTAAACGATGGCACCACGGACATCCTGCTCGAGGTGGCGTGGTTTGATCCGGCGTTTGTGCGTCGCGTTCGCAAAGCCGTGCAACTGAACACCGATGCGAGTTATCGCTTTGAGCGTGGTGTTGATGCCGCGTTCACAGGCAAGGCGTCGGGTTACGCTGCCGCGCTCATTACCGCGGTGGCGGGTGGACGCATAACCGCCGTGCTCGACGCTGGTAAGGCCCGCACCGCGCCGGCGCCTGTTGCGCTTCGCGTTGCACGTGTGGAGCGCTTGCTGGGGGCACCGGTCAAGGCTGGAGAGATTCAGCGTACACTTACGTCAATCGGCTGTGTGCTCGAAGCCGATGGCGAGTCAGGCTTCATGGTAAAACCGCCGGCGTGGCGTCACGATTTGACGCTTGAAGCCGACTTGATTGAAGAAGTTGCGCGCTTGATCGGCTTTGATGCGCTGCCCGATGTTGTGCAGCCGTTCCGACCGGGTACGGTGCCGGATCATGCGTTGCACGTGACATCACGTCGCGTACGTGATGTGTGCGTGGCGGCAGGGTTGGCTGAAACGCGTCCCATGCCGTTTGTCGCCACGGCCGAACATGAATCGCTGCGCGTTCGCAATCCGCTGGCCGACGATGAGCCGTATTTGCGCGGTTCTCTGCTCACGACGTTGGCGTCGCGGGCCGAGTACAACTTGTCGCGCATGCAGGGCAACGTGCGCCTGTTCGAAATTGGATCGGCGTTCACCGCCACCGACGGGCGTCTTCCGCGCGAAGATGTTCGCGTAGCGGCGTTGGTGATGGGAGCATTGCGCCCTCCGCATTTCACCGAGCCGGAGCCACCGGCGTATTCGGCGTGGGATGCAAAGGCGCTGGCCGAAGAGATCGCATCCGCGGCGTTCCCCGGTTCGGCGGTCACTCTGGAACCGGTGAATGATTCTGACCGGCCACAACTGTTGTGGGACATTCTGGTTGACGATGACACGATAGCGCGTGGTCGTGTGGTGCGCGTGGCACTCGACCGGCCGGTGTGGGCTGACGAGGCGTTTGGTGTTGAAATCAGCCTGGGTGTGATGTCGTCGCACGATGTGGCGCCAGCGGGGGAGCACGCGCACGTGGCGAGCGCCACAGCCGGCCGCACGCGCTCTCCGTGGGCCAATGTGCGCTACACGCCGTTGCCAACGTTTCCGGCGGCATCTTTCGATGTGGCGTTGCTTGTGCCGACCGATTGTGCCGCTGCGAAGGTGGAGGCGGTGCTGCGCGAGTCCGGCGGTGAACTGCTCGAACGGCTCGAACTGTTCGACGAATTCCGGGGCGATGGTGTACCGGCCGGATTCCGCTCACTGGCGTGGCGGTTGACGTTAAGGCATCCTGAAAGGACACTGCGTGACAAGGAAATCGACGGGCGCCGTGCCCGTCTCCTGCAGACCCTCGAACGAGAGCTTGGTGTCCGACCCCGTACGTCCTGAGAGCGCTGGCCGCTCGGCGTTGCTTGAACTCGAGACCGTGATCCGTCATGTGACGGAGCAGTTGGCGGGCTATCGTCGGCGTGCGTTGTCGGCGGAAGCGCAGGTTAAAGAGATGGAGATCGCCACGTCTCGCGCGGCCGACCTGGCGCGGTCGGCCGAAGCCGCCAAGGCTCGCGTCGGCGCGCTTGAGCGGGCGCTGGCGGAGGCCGAGGCGTCTACGGCAGCGGCAGTCGAGGCGTCGGCTGTCGCAGCGGCGCGGGCGGCCGCACTCGAAGCAGCGCGGGACTCGGCGCGTGGCGGTGCGCCGTCAGAGGCCGACGCCGCGGCACTCGCGGCCGAGAATCGCGCGTTGCGGGAACGGCTTGAGGAGGCCGCCGGGCGCACACGTCAGATCAGCGAGCGGGTGCGGTTTTTGCGCCAGCAAATCGGCAACGGAGGCGAGAAGTGACTGACTGGCGGAACGTGGTCAAGGTGCGGATTGTGGGTGAGGAATACACCCTTCGCACGGAGGCCAGTGAAGCGCATACGCGGGCCGTGGCCGAACATGTGGACAAGATCACGCGTGCCATTCTCGACAGCGGGGCCGTGGTAGAGACACACAAGGCGGCCATTCTGGCGGCGCTGCAGATCACAGACGAGCTGTTCACCGAGCGCGCGGCAGCCAGCGCTCTGGCGGACGATATCCGCGGTCTGGCGGGCGAGCTTCGGCCGCTTCTGCCGCCGGCCAAGCGTGGTGAGGACGGCGCGTAGCTCTGCGGAAGGCGAGTCTCGGGGCATGGTTGCGGTCACCGAAATTCGCCCGTAGGTTCCAAATCAGTGTAACTGACTGTAATAGGTTGCGCGCTGACTTCCCCGCAGCGCGACCGTGACTTCCAATCCGTGCGCAATCGCGGTGGAGTGATAGATCCATGGACAGCTTTCCGCTCGCCGCGATTGTCGGCGCGCTTGGCGCGGTCGTGGCGGTGCTCACGTTCGTCTTCGGACGACGCGCTGGTGCCGCCCGGGAGCGTGAACAGCAGCGAATATCACATACGACAGCAGAAGAAACGGCCAAGCGTCTCACCGACGAAGCCACGCGTGAAGCGGAGAACATCCGCAAAGGCGCGGTGGTGGCCGGCAAAGAAGAACTCATTCAGCTCCGCGAACAGTTCGAAGCCGAAGCGAGGTCTCGGCGAGGTGAAGTGGAGCGCGAAGAGCGCCGCGTACAGGATCGCGAAGATCAGCTGGAAAAGCGTGGCGAGGCGCTCAACGCCCGTGAGCGTGAGCTCGCGGCGCGCAGCAGTGCGCTGGACAAGCGCGACCTGTTGATCGTTGAGCGCGAGGCTGAGGCCCAGCGGTTGGTAAGCGAGCAGCAGCGACGCCTGGAGCAGCTGGCAGGGTTGTCGGCGGCCGATGCGAAAGCCGAGATTGTGCGTCGGCTGGAGGATCAGGCCACGGCCGATGCGGCCAGCCGATTGCGCGAGATCCGCGAATCGGCCAAGCGCAATGCCGACCGCGAAGCGCGCAAGATTGTGGCGCTGGCGGTGCAGCGAGTGGCCGCCGAAACCACCGCCGAAACCACGGTCAGTGCCGTGGCGCTCCCCAACGATGAAATGAAGGGGCGCATCATCGGTCGCGAAGGGCGCAACATCCGCGCCTTTGAACTGGCCACCGGCGTTGATGTCATCATTGACGACACGCCCGACACCGTTGTGGTGTCCTGCTTTGATCCCGTGCGACGGGAGACCGCGCGCCTGGCACTCGAAAAGCTGGTGAGCGACGGTCGCATTCATCCGGGGCGCATTGAAGAAGTCGTGGCCAAGGCGCGACTGGAAGTCGACGCGCAGATTCTCGACACCGGTGAGCAGGCGGCCTATGAAGTCGGTGTGGCCGGTTTGCATCCGGAGCTGATTCGTCTCATTGGTCGCATGCGGTGGCGCACCAGTTACGGGCAGAACATTCTGGCGCACAGCAAGGAAGTGGCGTGGCTGGCCGGTATGATGGCGGCTGAGCTCGGCCTCGATGTAGCGCTGGCCAAGCGTGGTGCGCTGTTGCACGACATCGGCAAGGTGCTCACGCATGAGCACGAGGGCACACACGTGCAGCTCGGTGTTGAAGTGGCCACGCGTTACGGCGAAAATCCGCTCGTGGTGAACTGCATCGCCGCGCATCACGACGATGTGCCGCATGAAAGCGAAGTGTCGGTGCTGGTGCAGGCCGGTGATTCAATCAGTGGTTCACGTCCGGGCGCCCGGCGCGAAGCCTTTGAAACGTATGTGAAGCGTCTTGAGGGTCTCGAAAAAATCGCGGCCAGCTATCGCGGTGTGGAGCGTGTGTTTGCCATTCAGGCGGGTCGCGAAGTACGCGTGGTTGTCACTCCTGATCAGGTAGACGATGTGCGCGCGGCGGCGTTGTCTGAAGAGATCGCGCGCCGTATTGAGAGCGAGCTTCAGTATCCGGGACAGATCAAGGTGGTGGTAATCCGCGAAACGAGGTCGGTTGACTTTGCCCGCTGAACATGTTGCGCAACGCATTGATGGTGTCGCAATTGCTGCGGCCATTCGCGATGAAGTCGCACGCGATGTGGCACTGCTGCGCGAACGCGGTGTGGTGCCCGGCCTGACCGTGGTACTCGTTGGCGATGATGCGGCCAGCGCCGTGTATGTGGCCAACAAGGAGAAGTCTTCAAAAGCGGCGGGCATGGCCAGCGAAACGATTCGCTTGCCGTCTACCACGTCGCAGGCTGAGTTGCTGGCGCTGGTGGAGCGTCTCAACGCCGACGAAAGTGTGCACGGCATTCTTGTGCAGATGCCGCTGCCGTCGCAGATCGATGCTGACGTTGTCATTCGTCACATCGCGCCGGAGAAAGACGTTGATGGTTTTCACCCGGTGAATGTTGGCAAGTTGCTTATCGGACATACTGATGGGTTCATGCCGTGCACACCCTCCGGTGTGATTGAAATGCTGGTGCGCTCGGGTGTGGAAACGCGTGGTGCCGAAGCGGTGATTGTTGGGCGCAGCAACATTGTCGGCAAACCGATGGCCGCCATGCTCGTGCAGTCACGTGCAGGTGGTGATGCTACCGTCACGATTTGTCACAGTCGATCGCGCGACTTGCACGCACACACGCGGCGCGCCGACATCCTGATTGTGGCTGCCGGGAAAGCCGAAATGATTCACGGTGATCACATCAAGCCCGGTGCAACGGTGATTGATGTGGGCATGAATCGCGTAGCGGACAGCACGCGCGCATCTGGCTCACGTCTGTGTGGCGATGTGCACTTTGCAAGTGCCGAACGGGTGGCCGGTCGCATCACGCCGGTGCCCGGTGGTGTCGGGCCGATGACCATTGCCATGTTGCTGCGCAACACCGTGCGATCGGCGCAGCGTGTGGCCGACGCGTCAGGGCGCTGATGCCGCGCGCCTCATCGCGTGATGCCTTCGACGACTACGATGGCGTTCAGGGTGCGTCGGCCGGTTTCGTAGACACCACCCCCGGTGCGTCACCGGAGTCCCCCATTGCGGTGCACGATCTCACGTCGGCCGCCAAGGAACTTGTGGAAGGCGCGTTCCCGCCGCTGTGGGTGCGCGGTGAGGTGAGTGACTTCAAGGCGCATCGCAACGGGCATTGGTATTTCGCGCTGCGCGATGCGCAGGCGCAGGTACGATGCGTGGTGTGGAGTACGCAAGCGCGCCGGTTCCCGGCTCCGCCTGACGACGGCATGCAGGTGGTGGCATTCGGACAGATGACGGTGTGGCCGGTGCGCGGTGACCTGCAGTTCTCCGTGCGCGCGATGGAAGCCGACGGCGAAGGACTCTGGCGCAAAGCGCTGGAGCAGACGCGGGCGCGGCTCGAGGCCGACGGCCTGCTCGATCCGTCGCGCAAACGGGCACTGCCGCAGGCCCCCAAAACGGTGGCCGTGATCACCAGCGCCAGCGGAGCGGCGCTGCACGATATCGTGACGGTCGCACAGCGT
>JAABRT010000084.1:0-263 GCA_011390805.1 Gemmatimonas sp.
TCGGCGCTGGAAGCAATGGGGCACACGCTGCGAATGGGAGGACGCCAGGGCACGGCGCATTCAGTGCAAGTTGATGCACAAGGCGTACGGACCGGTGCGCCGGATCCGCGCGACCGTGATGCCGGGGCGCGGGGGCACTAACGGAACTGCATTTACCGCAGAGACACGGAGACGCGGAGAACTGCACCCGGTAAAGGCAGCGACACGACAACTGCATTCACCACAGGGCCACGGAGTCACAGAGCACCGCGTGCTGATCGCTG
>JAABRT010000084.1:273-12963 GCA_011390805.1 Gemmatimonas sp.
GCCGCGTGTGGCGGCATGGCGGACATGATTTTCAGGGTGGAACCGCAACAGCCTCACCGTAGAAATCTGTTGCAGTTCCTCTGTGCCTCTGCGTCTCAGCGGTAAAAGCAGTTACACGGTGACGGCTTCGACGGTACCGCGTTCACGGCTGCGCTCCGCCGCGAACGCCATGAGATGACTCTCGATGGATTGATCGATCGTTGAGGTGAGACGCGACGGATCCTGATGTGCCACGGCTTGCACGAAGTCGGCCACCATGCGCCAATCGCCACCGCCGTGCCCCGATTGTGCATCGTCGTCACTCGCTTCCACGACGTCGCTGATCCACTCGGTGATCCTGCCCGTACGGAAGTCGTGCGCCTCAAGATGCTGCATGTCACCATCGAGATAACCGTGTGACCCCATCACGCGTGTGCGACGACCCGACATGGGCGTGAAAGCGTCCATGGAAAAGGTTGCCGTGATCTCGTCGGCAAAGCGCAGGTTTACTGTGTAGTGATCGCACTGGTCGTTGTCCATGCGATACACACAGCGTCCGTAGTCGGTGGTGGCCAACGCGGCGCGGATGTCCTCGCTGCGTGTCGGCTCGTCCACCGCGAGATTGAACACGTACAACCGCATGCGCTGCTCGAGATAAATCCGACGCGCTGAGTACGGGCAGGTGGATTCCACCGCGCAGCCGTCCATGCAGCGCTCGGTGCTGCCTTCGGGGGCATTCTCATGCCGGAACCACGAGCGGTTGCCGAAGGCCTGCAGCTGCTGCGTGGGACGGTCTACCAGCCAGCGCAGGATATCCAGATCGTGACTGGACTTGGCCAGGATAATGGGAGTTGTCGCGGAGCTGTTGCGCCAATTGCCGCGCACATAGGAGTGCGCCATGTGTACGTGACCAATCGGCTCCATGTGCTGTACGCTCACCAGGCGTCCAATCGCGCCGGAACGAATGAGCGTGCGCATGTGCGCGAAATACGGTGCGTAGCGTAGCACATGACAGACCGCCACAATGCGCCCCGTGCTGCGCGCCATGGCCAGCAGTTCGCGGCACTCGTCTTCGGAGGGAGCAATCGGTTTTTCGAGCAGCACGTCGTAGCCGGCTTTGAGCGCGGCCATGCATGGCGCAAAGTGCAGGTGATCGGGGGTGCTCACAATCACTGCATCAGCAAAGCGGGGCCGCGAAAAGACCTCCGTCCAGTCGGTAAACCGCTCGGATACGGGCACCCCGTGTCGGTCGGCGTAGCCATCGCGGCGTACCGTTGATGGCTCGGCGACACCAACAATGCGCAGATGATCCGGATAGGCCAGCGCAAAGTTTCCGTACACGTTGCCACGGGCACCTGCACCCAGCGTAATCGCCGTGATGGAGCGCGGTGGCGGCACCAGTTGGGCTGCGTCGGGCAGGTACAGCGGCTGCCCGCGCTCGTTGGTGGCGTCGGAAGAAAACGGAAAGGACGCCGGCGCGTCAGTGTAGCTGTGGTCTGAAGACATCCTAATACGGTTACTGAATGACGCGCATGGTGGCAATACGATCACCTTCGAGAATGCCGTCTACTACCTCTATTCCTTGCATGACTTCCCCGAAGACGGTGTAGTCCCGACCAAGGCGGAGATTGTCGCGCACGTTTACAAACCACTGTGCGTCTCCCGTGTCGTGCCCTCGCGTGCTCATGCCCACGGTGCCGCGCACATGAGGCACCGTGCCAAGTGCGTCGCGCAGAAAATGAGACAGACCGACGTATTCGTTGGCGCCCGGGCTGCCGCCCTGCACCACAAAATCGTGTTCCACGCGGTGCCACGTGAGACCGTCGTAGTATTGCTGCTCCACCAGCGCGACCAGATGCGCGGCCATGAGAGGCGCCACATCACCGCGCATGCGCACCACGAACTCGCCGCCGCCGCTCTCCGGCGCCATGGTCACGCGTACCTGCACGCGCTCACCCAGCGCCATGGCTACTGCTCGCGGCGGCAGGATCACGCGTGACGGTACGCCACGATCGCTGGCCGTGTCGCGGCCGGCCGCGCGCAGCAACGCATGTCGGACGTCGCGAAACGACGCATTGCCATAGTTGAGCCATCGCACATACATGGAGTCGGCGATGGCGCTCACGTTGCTGCGGCTGCTCCCGATGAGCGCCAGCGCCGCTGAACGCACGACTTGTGGCGCGCCCGTATCGAGCGCACGCACATACAGCGTATCGTGCTGATGACCCGTGAGTTCACGCAGTGCATCAATGGCCGACGCCTGAACGTTGGCGTTGGCATCCTGGGCCAGTGCGACCAGCAGCGGTTCGTATTTCAATACTGCCGCTGCACGCGCGGCATACTCACGGACTTCGGGCTGTGAATGCTGAGCCAGCGTTACAACCAACGGAGTTGCCTCTGCGGGTTTGATGCGCGCCAGCGCAACCAGCGCATGGGCCGCACCGTGCCACGACGCCTGTCCGCGCTGTCTGCGTGATGCATCGGACGGCAGTGCATTCACCATGGCTGTGAGTGCGGCCACAAGATCAGCATCGCCCGCGCAACTCGCCGGCACCAGATCGGCCGCACGCAGACGTACCGGCCACGCGCTGTCGCCAAGCGCGCTGTGCAATGCGCGACAGTTGTTGCGGTCGGCGGTGAGCGCTCGATAGCGCAGTCGCCACGCCGGGTCGGGGTACGTCGGTGGGGTCTCCACCTGCGGCGCCCCCTGAAGCGAATCCCGCTTGGCGAACATGGGGTCGGTGATACGCTCGCGTGCGCGAATCGCCATCCAGCGGATTGTTGCATCGCCGTGCGCCATACCAGCGCGCAGTGCCTCGGCCGTCGCGTCACGCGCGTCTTCAGCGAGCAGGATGCGTCCCACCAGCGCCGAGTCGGCGGATGTAAGCGCTCCGCTGCGCCCTTGCGCGTGCAAGGCGACTGCACCCGGCAACGTGAACTGTGCCGTCAGGCAGACCGCAAAACATGCGAGAGCAGCCACTCGGGCAGTAATCCCGGATACCGCCGCGCTCAGGTTATCTCGAGCAGCCGGGCGGAACAGTCGGTTTACTGCGACAGAGGATACGAGACCGTGACGGTTGATGGGCCGATGATGAATGGGCGACACGGGGAGCCGGTGTAAGGTTAGACGATCGGTCGCGAACCCTCGGATCTTGCCGCCTCGCGACAGGCACGTCCAGCGCGGATGCTAGCTTTCGGGCCGATGCAGCGCGCAAAACTTCTCTCTGTATCTAACTCAGCCTCTCTGATCCTGTCGGGATTGTCGCTTCCATGACCCTTCGTTTGCTTAAGCGGTGCCATTCGGGCGCATTGTTTGCTGTCACGCTTCTGGCTGCCTGCACCCCCGCGGCCCGGACGGACAACACGCGAGCCGCGACCCCCGGGAATACGCCGCCAGCCTCCCGGAGCGGTGCGAATAATCAGGCGGCGAGACGCGCGATTCTCATCTCGTTTGATGCCCTCAATGAGCGCCGGGCGCTGGAAACGGTACCGGCAGCCGCCATCCCGACTTTCCGCGCCATGTTCGACAACGCGGCCTGCGCTGCGTCAGCCAGACCGGCGTTTCCGAGTGTGACCGCTCCGGGGCATGCCGCACTATGGACCGGAGCCTATGGCAATGTGAACGGGATTTCAGCCAACTCGCAGCCGCAGCTGCCGCGCAGCGAAAACTCACTCACATCGCGCGTGTCAGGCTATTTCGTTGACGCGCTGCGCGCTGAACCGATCTGGATTACGGCGGCTCGTGCGGGACGACGGGTAGCGGGTCATCATGTGACGCAGGCGCCCAAAGCGCCGGGCTATCCGTACATCGATGGAGACAATCACCCGCAAAACCGCGGGCTCGACTCGGCGCGCGCCGACGCGTGGCGGGTGCTGCAACGTGACAATCTGTTTGTCATGAACGGCTACAACGTGTCGGTAGCTCCGTCGTTGTTGCTCACTGAACGTGATGCGACACCGCGTGCCGCACCCGCATGGCGCGGCGTTGGATCAATCAACAGTGCCGTTCCGCCGTTGGAGATCAGCTGGTTGGCCGGCGCCGATTCGCTGTTCGGCCTGCTGCATGGTGAACGCACGTATGATCGCGTCATCCTGTCGGCCACGCGTGATGTCGCGGCGGGCGTGCTGGTGGTTGAAGCGCCCGTTGATACTGTGGCACCGTTGGCCAAGCGTGAGCTCGCGCGTCACTTTCCCAACGCCGTATTGGTAGAGACGGCGCTGGGACCGGTACCGCTCACGGGACGATTGTTTGCGATGGCCGATGATGCATCGGCCTTTGAGTTGCTCATTCCTGAGCTGCGGGTGGTGGAGGGCAGCAACAGCGACGCCGCGCGCACGTATCAGGAAGCAATCGGCGGGTGGTACGGTAATGCGGCGCTCTCTGTGTACCGAAGCGGACGCTTCGGAGCAACGCTGATGTCCGGCGGAGATGGCGGCGCTGAACTGCGCTATCTCGAATCGCTGGAGCATGTGACGCGACAGTATATGCGTGGCAGTGAGTGGATGTGGCGAACGCAACAGGCCGAACTGATGCTCGACTACTTTCCGCTGGTTGATGAAGTTGACCATGAGTGGTACGGACACGTGGACCCGACGACGGCGTTGTACAACGCCGCGCTGGGACCACGCCTGCAGGAGTACCGTGCGCGTGCGTGGTCGCTGGCCGACCGGCGACTCAGTGCATTGCACGCCCTGGTTGCCACTGATCCTGCGGCAGCGGTCATCGTTTCGGGTGATCATGGCATGCGCACTTTCTGGCGCGGCTTCCGTCCCAACGTGGCGCTGCGTGAAGCGGGATTGCTGACACTCGACAGCAACGGTCGGGTGGATCTGTCACGCACCAAGGCGTATTCGCCCAACGGTTATTACGTGATGATCAATCGTACGGCGTGGAAAGATGGCATCGTGCCGCCGTCCGAGGAGCGTGCGGTACTCGACGCCGCTGAACGCGCGCTGCTCGCGGCACGGTCGCCGGAGGGTACTGCAATTGTCATTCAAACGTGGCGTGCTGATGCACCGGGTGCCGACTCGCTCGGTCTTGGTGGACCCGCGGGCGGCGACTTGTACTACGACGTAGCGCGCGGCTACACGTGGAATGCGGGAGTGGCCGATCCGGTGAGTTCGGAGCTCTCCCGCCCCGGTTCAACGCACGGTTTTCCGTCGGTGACGCCGGAAATGCAGACTGTACTCTGTTTGTGGAGCAGTGGTGTGCCAGCCAATCGCATCGGACCGGCGCGCAGCAGTGATGCTGCGTTGATCACGGCTGACTGGCTGGGCATTCCGCATCCGGCCAATGCGCAGGGCAGCTCGCCGTATCGCCAGTTGCTTGGTCGATAAAGTTCAGCTCTGTTCGCGCGCCTTGTGCATGGCCGCCTTGAGCTCGAGATCGGGCAGTGCCGTGCGCAGAAGTGTGTCGATGCGCTGCAGTCGCGCAATCGCTGAACGCTCTTCGAGAATGGCCTGGCGTTCAGCGAGATCAACATCGATCATGGCGGCCACCGAATAGGCGATCTGCGATCCGTCTTCTGGCAAAGTGGGCGGCTCCGAGTCGTCGTCGTTGAGCGTAAGTACGGCTCGCACCACTTTGCGGAAGTTGGCGATCACTTCATCACTGGCCACAGCCATGGCCACAGGCGAACCCACGGGTTCGTCGTCTACCACGTTGACGAGCGCCACGTGGTAGGGTGCCGGGTCGTCAACAAAGTGATCAAGTGCGAAACGTTCGCGTCCAACCACCAGAATATTTGAGCGGCCGTCCTCGAGCGTTTCGGCTTCGGTAACTTCGGCCACACAGCCCATGCGGCCGGCTGGCAGCTCGCGTTCTTCAACACCCGGCATCGCGCAAATGATGCCGAACCGACGATCGCCGGCCTGCACATCGGTGAGCAGCTGCCGATAGCGCGGCTCGAAAAGATGCAGGGGCATGGCCACGCCCGGATACAGCACCATGCCGAGCGGGAAGAGCGGAAGCGAGCGAGTAGTCACCATGAAAAGTTAACGGTTGCCGCAGCTACTCGTGCCTGATGGCATCAATAGGGTTGAGCCGCGCTGCCCGGCGCGCCGGATACGTACCAAACACGAGTCCCACAAAGAGTGCGCTTACAACCGCCACTGCGATAGTGCTCCATGATACGCTGGCGTAGATAAACATCCCGGTGAGCCTGGCGCGCATCAATGATGTGATCGCGTAGGCGCCCGTCAGGCCGAGCAGTACACCCAGACCACTTCCCAGTGACGCGACAGCGACCGATTCGGCGAGAAACTGCCAGAGCACGTCGCGCCTGCGCGCACCCATGGCTTTCCGGATACCGATTTCGCGGGTGCGTTCGGTGACAGATGCCAGCAGCACGTTCATGATGCCGATTCCGCCCACTAACAATGAGATACCGGTGATTGCACCCATGAACAGCTTGAACAGCAAAATGCCCTGCGTCGCTTGCGCGAGCCGGCCTTCGTTACTGCGAATGGAGGTGGTACCAGCGCCGAACCGCTCGTTGGCCCAACGGGATACGCGAGCCTTCACCGAGTCTGCGTCTTCAACACGCGCGAGTTTGCCAACCATAAGCACGACGCGTGGACGGGCAGAAACCGGCAGCGCCAAGTCGGCGGCATTGAGGCTGATCCAGGCGCGTTCCTCAGGGGAGGAATCGGACGTCACGCCGCGCACCTCAAAGTGTGTGCCCTGCAGACGTATGGCGTGTCCAACCATGTCGTTTGCATCGGCTAGCGCATAGGCCGTGGCAAAGCGCTGAGCGAGTGCACGAGTGATCACGGCGCGTGGCGGTGCGAGGGCGTCAATGTCATCGGCTGCCAGCAGCGCACCGGCACCGAGTGACACCGGTGAGAGCGCCGACCAACCTTCGGTTGTCGCGGTCACGCTCACCATGCGACGCACCCGACCGGCGCTGTCGGTGGCTTCGGCGCGACCGCTGATGTCGGCGGAGATGGAAGCGATGCCTTCAATAGTTGAAGCGGCGCGCGCATCGGCTACGGAGAACTGCGGATAGCTGTCGAGTGGAAACTGCTGTCCGTCCACCTCTTCGGTTGTCACCGGTACAAGATTGAAAAACTGAATGCTGGTGGTGGTCTCAAGTTGCGCGCGCATGGTTTGCTCCATGCCGTCGCCCACCGAGAGCACAGCCACCAGTGATGCAACACCGATGATCACACCCAGTGTTGAGAGCACGGTGCGCAATGGATTGGCGAACAGCGCAGCCACGCCCACGCGAATGTTCTGCGTGAGCGTGGAAGCTGGCGCGATATTGCCGCGTGCCGATGCGTCGCGGTGTACTTCGTGGTTCACGGTGCGTCGGTGGCGGGGGCGGCGGCAGGAGTGATCTGCCACTTCACCAGAAAGGGAACGTCATCTTCATCGGTCACCACGCCCCAGGCGACATCACCGCGCGCGCCGAGCAGACGGCTGCGCGAGGGCAGCACCACGCGTGCGAAGAACTCGCCGTTGGGTTCGAACACATCGTACCAGGTGGGTTCACGCCACTCGTTGACCTTGAGTGGTGGCGGGCCACCAGGCGGTGCCGGCCGAGGCGTGTCGCGTTCGTTTTCGGGTATCAGCTCGCCCGGCGCGGAGACCAGTACCCACAGCCGGTTGTCGCTCATGGCCTCAAGCGAACGGATGGCCGGCTTCACATCGGGTATGGATGGTCCATCCCATTGCCAATTGGGAAGTACGCGCTGCACCTGCGATTCCGTACGCTCGCGGGCGTTTGTGCGCTCGGCGTCGGTGGTGGGTACGGTTGTTGCAGCGCGCTCAATGCGCATCGGCCGTTCGCCATTGGCAATCCGGATGACGTATTCACGTCCGAACGCAGTGGCCAGTCGTCCGTCTGGCAGCAACGCCGAATGTGCTGACGGAGCGAACGGCACGCTCATCATCATGCTCATGTTTTCATTTTCGGCAGTAATGGTTGCCGGTTCTTCGGCGGGGAGCGGAATGCGCAGCGTGTCGGTGATGCTGCCGGTGCTGTCGTACAGGAAGTACGCCGACGGGCGCGGGCCACGCGGGGGCGGTTCGCCGTCGGGAGTGACTTGCGGGATCGTGCTGAGAATCGCGAACGCGTGTGTACTGACCGGGTGCAACGCGTCGGACATCCACATTCCGGTGACCGGCGGCTTCCATTCGCTCCCGACGCTGCCGTCGGTGTTGTAGAGCGTAACGCGTGCGGTAGACGGATCCCACAGCGCCAGTCGGCCGTCATTGAGATAGGTCACGCCATTGCTCTGGGAATACTCACCCGGTCCTGCACCTTTGCGTCCGATCGTGCGCACGTACTGGCCTTGCGCGTCGTATGTGCGGAGCGTTGGTCCGGTGACATCGAACACGGCTACGGTACCGTCTGCGTGTAATGCGAAGCCGTTGATGCCGCCAAAGCTGATCGTGGAATCGGCGCCGTCTACATCACCCACGCGCCACAGTTCGGTGAGCGTGTGCGTACCGGCGTCCGGAACGGCACCGGTGGTGCGTACCACCAGTGTGTCGCCCACGTTCGTGCTGATGGACCTGATGGCTGCGCTCTCATCGTCGCTGTTGGTATCACCCCCGCAGGCTGCGGCGGCAAGGACAAAGGCTGCCAACAGGGCAACGCGGGTGGGAACGTTTGGCTGGATAGCGGCGGGCATAAGCAGGTTGGACAGTGGCGGTGGGGCGGGTGGCGCGGGAAACACGGTGCTGTGCAGAGAAACTCGCGCTCAGCCCTTACGCGCGCGAGCAACGCCAGGTTACTCCCCGCGTGCAATTGACATTGAACGTGCGTTCAACGAGGTTCCTCTGCATGTGGCCAGCACACTGTTGCGCCTCGCTCATGCCTTCAGTTGTTCATGCCTGGTCGCAAAGCCCCCGAGTCAGTTCGTCGAGACGAAATCCTGCGCGCGGCGTATCGCGTTGCGGCACGCGACCGGCTGGGCGGACTCACGATTCGCGCGGTGGCAACCGAAGCCGGTGTAAGCGCCGGCTTGCTGCTCTTTCATTTTGAATCGAAAGACGGGCTGCTCATTGATCTGCTCGACTGGATGCTGTCGCACACGATTGTGGCCGGCGAGTTTCACCAACGTGCGCCGGCCGGTTTGCCGCCTATCGCCTGGTTGCTCTCCATCGTAGAACGCGATCTGGCGCATCTGCTCAAGCAGCGGGAGCGCGTCGAGCTTTTCTATGACTACTGGGTGTTGGGCACCCGGCATCCGGTGATCCGTCGCCTGATCAGGCGCGCCTTACACCGCTATCGCGACGCCTTTCGTCCGGCTGCGCACGCCATCATTGCCAGTCAGCCTGAGCGCTACGCCCAACTCACTGCCGATGATCTGGCGGGTGTGTGCGCCGCGTTCATTGAAGGGTGCGCCACGCAAACAATTCTCGATCCGTCGCGCTTTAATGCGCAGCGCGCCATGGTCACGCTGCACGCGCTGATCCTGCCGTCTGCCGGAGCCGACACTTCTTCGTTGGCGCACGTTGCGTCACACATCACGTACCCCTGAACACAGTACTACGGAGTTCCGTTGTCCAGCACGCACCATGATGACACCGTCTATCCCGGCAAGTTTCTCTTTGTCGCACTGCACCTGGCCTGTTTCACCGCTATCTGGTCGGGGGTAACCACCACCGCGTTGGTGCTGGCCATCACGCTGTACGTGGTGCGCATGTTCGGTGTCACCGCTGGCTACCACCGCTATTTCTCGCATCGCTCATTCAAGACCAGTCGCGCGATGCAGTTCCTGCTGGCCTTTCTCGCGCAAACCACGGCGCAAAAGGGCATTCTGTGGTGGGCCTCGCATCATCGGCACCATCATCGGCACAGCGACACGGAACTCGACGTGCACTCACCGCTGCACGGTGGTTTCTGGCACTCGCATGTGGGATGGATTTTTGAGCCGCAGTGGGACAAAACCAACTACGATGCGGTACCCGATCTCACCGCGTACCCGGAACTCGTGTGGCTGAACAAATACGAGCATGTGCCGACGCTGACATTGGCCGCACTCTGTTTTCTGATTGGCGGATGGAGCGGACTGGTGGTGGGCTTTGTGTGGAGCACGGTGGCCACGTGGCATGGCACGTTCATGATCAACTCGCTGGCGCATGTCCATGGCAAGCAGCGCTACGTCACCGGCGACGATTCACGCAACAACTGGTGGCTGGCCATCATCACGCTGGGCGAAGGGTGGCACAACAATCATCACGCCTATCAGCGCAGCACGCGTCAGGGCTTTCGCTGGTACGAGTTTGATCCCACGTTTTACGTGCTGAAGAGCATGTCGTGGCTGGGGCTGGTATGGGACATGGGTGCGCCGCCACCCGAAGTGGTTCGCAACGAACGCCCGGTGGGCAAGGCAGTGCTTGAGAAGGTCGCGCGCCAGCTCGTGGAAGGCTTCAACATTGAACAGCTGGCGCACGACGCCCGTGGCGCGCAGCTCAACGCACAGATTCAACTGGCTGAGCTGCGGCTGAACGCTGGTGAAGCGATTGCGCACGCCGGTGAAGCAATTACGCACGCCGGTGAAGCGATCACGCACGCAAAAGCGCAGGCAATGGAACGTGCCAAGGAGCAGATGACCGGCGCGATGGCACATGTGCATTGGCCCTCGTTTCCCTCGCGCGATGAACTGCGCGCGCGAGCGCAGGCCATGTTGCCTACCACGCCATCACTCGATGCCATCGCGGAGCGGGCGCACGAGATGCTCGCCGAACGTGTGGCCGAACGGCTGGTCAAGGCGGGCGCTCGAAGCTAACGTGCGTTGGTGCAATTCAATGTTGACTCCATAGACTGGCTCTCCACCGACGCGCTGCTGGCGCTCGCGGTGACCGCTGCGCCGAGAGTACTGGCCGCGCTGCTGGTACTGCTCGCGTTCTATGTGTTGCTGCGCATTCTGCAACCGGCGCTGCGTTCAGGATTGACCCGGGCAGGCATCGCACCCGCGCTCATTCACCTGCTCGTTGATGGCGTGGTTCGCGGCGCACTCTGGGTTGTTGCACTGGTGATGGCGGCCAGCCAACTCGGCATCAACGTCGGCGCCGCGTTGGCTGGTCTGGGAGTGGTCGGCATTGCTGTGGGTTTTGCGGCGCAGGAAACAATTGCCAACATGATTGCCGGCTTCCTGATTTTCTGGGACCGACCGTTCAAAGTTGGTGATTGGATCACCACGCAGGACCGCTATGGCGAGGTGCGTGATATCACACTGCGCACCACCCGCTTGCGCACGCACGACAATACGTTTGTGGTGATTCCCAACAAACAGGTGATTGGTGAACTGCTGATCAATCACTCCATGTATGGCGAATCCCGCGTCAGCGTGACCATCGGGATTGCTTACAAGGAATCCATTGACGCGGCACGGGACGCGATTCTGGACGCGGTCCGTGGGCTGGAAGGAGTGCTGCCCTCACCCGCTCCCTCGGTTGTGGTGAGCGAGCTGGGCGATTCGAGCGTGAATCTGTCGGTTCGCGTGTGGGTTGCTCAGGCCGTCAACGAAACACCGGTGCGCTTCCGCGTGGTTGAAGCTGGCAAGAAAGCGCTCGACGCTGCTGGCATCGAGATTCCGTTCCCGCATTTGCAGCTGTTTGTGGACGACGTGAAAGACCGCGTGTGGGATGGCCTCGGAAAAACGCGCGGCGGCTCAGCGTGAGTTGAGATGACGCGCGGCCCACAGCACGCGCTGTGTGATGCCGATGCTCACCCCGACCGCCATAACCGCCGCCAGCACGTTGAATTGCTGCGGCCATACAAGAAACAGCGTGTAAAAGACCACGGTCTCCGTGCCCGCGACCAGTCCGCGAGGCATGGTGACCGTTGTCATTTCACCGCGCGCAGCCGCCCCCTGACCGCGCCGCTCGAGGACGGCCGCGAGATACATCCACGACGCGGCATTCACAAAAAACGTGGCCTGCAGCACCGCCAGCACAAGCCAGCTGCTGCGCGCGTCAAGCGCGAGCGCGATGCCAAGCGGAACCGCTGCGTATACCACAAAATCGAGCAGGATATCGAGGTAGCCACCAAAATCCGTTTGTCGCTCCCTCGCGCGGGCGAGTGTTCCGTCGAGCCCGTCAAACACCCGGTTCAGGATCCACAAGGCGACGGCCAAGCTCCACTGTGCCTGCCACGCGGCCACAGCACTCGCGATGCCGAACAGAAATCCCGTGAAGGTGAGATGGAACGGCGTAATCCACGGCGCGAGCGTACGCGCCAGTGGACTGAGCCAGCGCTCCTTCCAAACCCGGAACCACTCGTCAAACATCGTGCGTCCTAGTTGGCGAACGCGACAATGCCGCGTGTGTCTATGTGCAATTCTGCGTGGTCACCTACCTGAGGCGCGTGCAGTGCATTGATCGAAGCCTGAAGGGTAAGTTCGCCAGCGCGCATCGTGGCGGTGCTGCCACTGGCGCGTGTGTGCAGCTGCTCAACCTGTGCCGATGTGATGATGGTGAATGCTGCTGATGCCTGGTCGTTAGCGCCGCAAGGTCCCGCGTCAGAATTTGAGTCAGTTGTAGAGCGCACACGGGGATCGCGGTACCGCCGATCCTGCGCGATGCACTGAATCGCATCGGTACGAATGCCCACCGTGAGTGCCTGCGCGCCCGTTAACCCTGAAGCGACATCCGCCGGCAGCGGCAATACGCCCAGCCCCGTACGCACTGAGTGCGCACTGTGCATGGTGCCGCTCAGCTCCTGGTGCACTCCCAAAAATCGCATCACTGCAAGCGAG